>JAAYMK010000124.1 GCA_012521405.1 Bacillota bacterium | reverse complement strand
GTATCCGCTATGCGGCTTTCCAGGTCGGCTCTGTGATCACAACCACAGGTTATGTGACGGCTAATTTTGACTTGTGGCCGGATTTAAGCAAAGCACTAATAGTAACATTAATGTTTGTCGGGGCTTGCGCCGGCTCAACCAGCGGTAGTATGAAAGTGGTGCGCATTTATTTGGTGTTAAAATATATCCAGCGTGAGATTGGCCGTTTGGTCCACCCCAGAGCCATCAAGGCAATTAAAATTAACAATGTGGCGATACAAGAAAATGTTTTATCCAATGTTGTAAGTTTTTTTATGTTGTATATTTTAATCTTTGTCATTGCTTCCCTAATACTTTTAACGCAAAACTTGGACTTAATTTCAGCCGTAACGGCGGCTGCTACGTCTATAGGCAATGTTGGGCCCGGCTTAGGTTTGGTGGGCCCCAGCAATACTTATACCGCTTTAACTAATTTAGCTAAATTGTTACTATCATTTTTAATGATTCTGGGCCGTCTGGAGATTTATACTGTACTTTCTTTACTGTTCCCACAAACTTGGAGAACTTAAAGAAAAAACGAAGCGTCTTGCTTGAAATAAGCTGATTTTTCGGTTATAATAACTTAGCACGCGCCTGTAGCTCAGGGGATAGAGCAACGGATTCCTAATCCGTGTGTCGTAGGTTCGATTCCTACCAGGCGCACCACAGTGAATTAAGCACCGTAGATTGCTGCGGTGTTTTTTCTTTTAATTAGCTAAAAAGGCCAAAAGCGTAATGCTCTGGCCTTTTTGTGTGTTACCGTTGTGGCTAAAGTTTTCTATGTGAAACTGATGATATCTACAATTTGGCGCGTGTCAATTTTATGGGGTCCCTCCAAGGTTTGTAAAGTTAAGGTGCCTGAATGGGGGTTGATTTTTTTTACAATTCCTGTATTTAAGCGCCACTGATTTTTCCCGGAACGGCAGGTAATCTGTAAAACAACACCGTGCTGGAGTGAGAGTTCCAGTAAGCGTTGAAATTCCTGCCGGTTTTTAACATGTTCAATGGGGTTAGGGTCAGCCGGTTGCTTAAAAGTCAGCCGGCGGTATTCGGGTAAAACCATGTGGGTTGAGGGAAAGCGAGCTTTTTGCATTTGAACCTCCTGCAAAAATGAAATGAACTATGCAAACTTTGTTTGGTAGTTATTATTATCATAGCGAACATACGTTCGTTTTGCAAGGGGAAGAAAGATGACTATTTTCTAAGCAGGCAACAGCAGCAATTAGTGTTAAAGTCAGGCGTATTTTCCCAAGGGGCAAAAAGTTTGTGATTTTTAAAGATCTTTTAAAAAGTTGTTAAGGTTGTTTAATAATTTGTGGGTTGAAACCGATATAGGCAATTTGCTGTTTATAGTTATGGCTTTTATAATGGTTGACATAAATTAAACATAGAAAGCGAGGTACATAGCTTGAGGAAGAGCTATATCGGGATTCTCACAATTGTTTTGATCTTGCTGCTTACCGGACAAGCTATGGCAGCAACGCATGTAGTGTCACCTGGAGAGACTTTATGGTTGATAGCACAAAAATACGGTACTACGGTAGAAGTATTGGCGCAAATGAATAATTTGGCCGATGTTAATTATATTGAAGCGGGACAAAGTCTGAAGGTGCCGGAGGTGCATATTGTTGCGCCTGGCGAAACTTTGTGGAAGATAGCCCAAAAGTACGGGGTAACCGTACAGGCTTTAGCTACAGCCAATAAGTTAGCTAATGTGGATTTAATTGAAGTGGGACAAAAATTAACTATACCGAACACAACACCACCTGCCACTGTTTCTCGGTCTGGAAGCCGGACAGTATCGTCGTCTGAATTAGACCTTTTGGCCCGGCTGGTTCACGCCGAGGCGGGAGGAGAACCTTATCTGGGGCAGGTAGCCGTTGCTGCCACTGTGCTCAATCGGGTAGACAGTCCCAAATACCCCAACAGTATCACAGCAGTAATTTACCAGGTAACAAACGGGTATTACCAGTACAGCCCGGTGCTGGATGGGCGCATTAACCTGCCTGCTTCAGAAAGCGCGTACCGGGCGGCTCTAGAAGCAATTAACGGTGTTGATCCCACCAATGGAGCAACAGGTTTCTATAATCCAAGTAAAACAGCAAATCAATGGGTTCGTTCTCAACCTGTAGCCACCGTCATTGGCAACCATGTTTTCTTCTATTAAAAGCGGGCAGAAAAAAATAAGATCCGAAGCGTTTGCTTCGGATCTTATTTTTTTCTGGGAATAAGTGAGCTTTTAGTTGCAAATTAAGAGCCCAACATTGTTGAGCTTTGTTTTTTTCTCTGGTGTGCCCGCAGGGAGTCGAACCCCGACTTCAGGCTCCGGAGGCCTGCGTGATATCCTTTTCACCACGGGCACAAATGCATATTACATCATAACAAAGTGTGTCAGAAAAGTCAATGTCAAATGCAGGAAGCGGCTAGAAAAAACAGGCGGCAGTCAAGTTTTTTCTGGGTAATAATGGGATATACTACAAAGAAACTAAATTTATTCTTTGAGGCGGCTAGATGCAAAGGGCAAAAATTTTAATCATCCTGCGTCCAGCGGAAGGCGGCATCGTTAAACACGTTAATACTATAATCAAAAATCTTTCAGGAAAATTTGCTTTTACGGTAGCATGTCCCCAAGAAGAGGCAAAATTTTACCGTCATTTGCCGTGTCAAATTATTGAAGTGCCAATTAGCGGCACATTTAACTTATGGCATGACTTGCAAGCTTTATCCTGCTTGCGGCGGGCTGTAGACGGCGGGTCTTATGCTCTTTTGCATGCACATGGATTTAAAGCTGGATTTGTGGCAAGGCTTTTGTCCGGCTTTACCGGTATTCCTTGTCTGGTAACAATCCATAGTGAATTTGCCCATGCCAAAGCCAGCCGGATGGCATCAATCTACATCCTGGCAGAACAGTGGTTAGCCCGGCGAACAAAAAAATACATTACTGTTTCTGAGTGGCTGAAACAAGATTTAATGCAGAAATATAAAGTGCAAAAAGAGCAAGTGTGTGTAATTTCCAACGGAATTGAGCTAAAAGAGTTTGCTGCTGCCCAAAAACCACCATCTTTTTGGATACCACAAAATTATTATGTAGGTACCGTGGCCAGACTTGCTCCCCAAAAGGGCGTGGATATTTTTCTGCAGGCAGCAGCGGCTTTGTTGCCGTTTTTTCCCCAAACTTATTTTGTCATTGCCGGAGAGGGGCCCCTCCGAAGGGAGCTGGAAAAATTGGCGCAGGATTTAGGGATAAAAGAGCGTGTTATTTTTTTAGGGAAATACCATGAGATTCCCGCTTTACTCAAATGTTTAGATGTGTTTGTCCTGGCTTCCCGTAGTGAAGCCCAGGGTATTGCCGCTTTGGAGGCCATGGCGGCCGGGTGCCCGGTAATCGCCAGCAATGTGGGTGGTTTAAAGGAAATTATTAAGGATAAACAAAACGGTTTACTTTTTCCAGCAGAAAATGCAAAAGCTTTAGCAGCAGCAATTTATCATTTGCTAAAGAATCCAAAAGAAGCGAAACGCTTGGCAAAACAAGCCCAAATTGATGTACAAAAATACAGTATCGAACGCCAGGTTTTACAGATGCAAAAGCTTTATGAAAAGATGCTGGAAGGCGGGAAGGTTAAGTGAAAGAAAAACTGCTTTGCTTAAGCTTAATCATCTTGCTTTTTTTGTTTTTTCCCAGCAAAGCGACGGCAGCGGGGAAAGTTATTGTCTTGTCGCTGGGCCGGGTGGATTTAGAACAGCTGAGAGCGGCGGAAAATATCTCCCCCTGGCTGGAACAGGGAGCTGCGGCCTTACTTAATACCGGGACCGCTTCCAGTTCCATTGGCCGCCATCTTTATGTGACCATGGGGGCAGGTTCTCGTGCATTGGGTACCGACAGCGGCCGCCTGGCATTTATGCGGGATGAAGAATTTAACGGCAGTGTGGCGGCACAAGTTTTTGTACGCCGCCAGGGAAGGCAACCGCAAGGGGAAATTATTCATCTTGGCATGGCGGAAATTATACGTGCCAATGAGAGCCTACAACATCCTGTTCGTCCCGGTCTTTTGGGCAGTACATTGCATGCTTACGGCAAGAAAACTGCGTTTATCGGCAATGCTGACGGTAAAACGGTAAATCGTGAGGCAGCTCTTTTGCTGGTGGATGAGTGGGGACAGATAGATTACGGCATTGTCAATGCGGAAATCCTGCGGGAAGATGACATGTTCCCTTATGGTTTACGTATGGATAAAGAAAAAGTTTGGTCAGCCTTTTTGCATGTATATGAGCGTGCTGATGTTATTCTCATTGACTGGGGAGATACTACTCGTTTTAATGAATACCGCCCTTTAATGCTGGAAGAAAGAGCAAAACAGGTTGAAGGGCAAATTTTTCGTGATCTTTCCTGGTTTTTGGCTAAAATTCATGCCAAGATGGATGCCGCCGATGTACTTCTTGTCCTTGCCGGTATACCGGTAACCGGTGCTACAGGTGCACAAAATTTAGGCTTTCTTTTGCTTTTAGGCCCATCCGTGGAACCGGGCACTTTACTGACTTCGCCCACCACCAGGCGTCCCGGCTTGGCGGCGGTGATCGATCTGGCTCCCTTTATTTTGCAGAAGCTGGAAGTGAAAGTTCCGGGGGAAATGCTCGGCCGTGCCTTGAAACCGGCAGGCCCGGGTAGAATTGCAGATTTGCTTGCCATGCGCAAATCAATAGATCGTATTTATCGTCTACGTCCTCCACTTCTAAAAACTTATGTGCTTGTGCAAATTATTTTTGTGCTGGGGGCGTTAGTTAATTTGTTCCTCCGGCTTATTCCTGGCCGCTATATTAATAGTTTATTGTTGGGTTTACTGACTGTCCCGCTTTTACTTTTGTATTTGCCCCTGGACCGTTTTGCGCTGCCCTTGGCCATGGTTTTAACCGTTATTTCCGCCGTCATCTTGGTAATTATTTTACAAGTTTTCTGCAAGCATATAATTGCCCGTTTTGCCGCCATTGCCGTTGCCACATCTGTCTCCTTGGTGATAGATGTACTGCGCGATGCGCGGCTGATGAAAGTATCGGTTTTAGGTTATGACCCCATTTCCGGTGCCCGTTACTACGGTTTGGGAAATGAATACATGGGGGTTTTAGTAGGATCGGCAATTCTAGGGGTCGTGGCGCTTTTTACCCTTTGGCCCCGCTTCCGTAAACAGTTATTGGCGGTAACGATGATTTACTTTTTAGGTATAATTTATTTGCTGTTTTCACCGCACAACGGCACAAATTTTGGCGGTACCCTTACGGCCATTGTGGCTTTTGGGATGACTTTAGCTGTTCTTTTACACATTAAGCCCAAAGGGAAAACTTTGCTGTTGTTGATTGCAGGGCTTTCTCTTTTGGCCTTTGTGGCTTTGCAGCTTAACTTGCAATTGCCGGAAAATGAGCAGTCCCATTTGGGCCGTACCATCACTCTTTTGCAAAACCACGGTTGGAAGGCTTTACAGGATATTATCTGGCGTAAAGGCGCCATGAATTTAAGGCTGCTGCGCTATTCACAATGGAGTCGTGTGCTTTTGGCTTTTCTTGGCGTTTTGGCCGTTTTGTTTTGCCGTCCGCAAGGTGTCATACGCAAGCTCCGGGAAAAATACCCGGCCATTGCTGCCGGATTCCTGGGCATCATTGCCGGTAGCATTGCCGCTTTATGTTTTAATGATTCCGGTGTGGTGGCTGCCGCTACGACACTTTTATATGCCGGTGTGCCGATGATTATTTTAGTTGCGCAGATTATGCGGGAAGCTGAAGCTCCGGCTGAAGCCAATACATAAATAATGGCAGGGATTTTTCATAAAATAATGGCGCCGGCAGGATTATAAAGTTAAGGTGTGAAATAAATTAATGATCCGGCTGTTGGAAAAAAGTACATGCTGGCGAAGGAGGAACAAATTTGACTACATACCACCATCAACGTTTAAAAAACGGTATCAATGTCTACCTTCATCCCACAAAAAAATTTAAAACCATTTTAGTGCAACTTATTTTTCACCGTCGTCTTGATGCAGATAAAGTTACCTCAAGCTCACTTTTGCCTTCCGTCCTCCAGCGGGGCAGTGTCAATTATCCTACCAGACAGAAACTGGCCAAACGGTTGGAGGAACTCTATGGTACTGAGCTAATGGCTGATGTGGTCAAAAAGGGAGAAAGACAATTAATTGTTTATACACTGGATTTAGTGCATGACCAGTTTATCCCCGGTGAAAACAAGCTATTGCAAAAAGGCCTGGAGATTTTAAATGAAATTGTTACTAAACCTTTAGTTGAAAATAACGCTTTTAAAGCTGATTACGTCAGGCAGGAAAAAGAACAGCATGAAAAGGTGATCAGAGGTTTAATTAATGATAAAATAGCTTATTCCATCGAACGTTGCCTGCAGGAAATGTGTGCAGATGAACCTTTTAGCGTCTTTAAATACGGTACCAGTGAGCAACTGGCAAAAATTGATGAGAAATCATTATATCAATTTTATTGCCAGTTCCTAAAAGAAAGCCCTACGGACTTGTATCTCATTGGCGACTTGGATGTGGAGCGGACCATGTCACTGGTAGAGGAAATTTTTCACTACCCCAGGGGACAGGAAGTAGAAATACCGCCCACGCTGGTGGAAAAGGAGCCGGAAAAAGTTCGTTATGTTAAAGATGAGTTGGAGGTAAACCAGGGCAAATTGGTTCTCGGTTTTCGCACCGGTCTTAGTTATAAAGATAAAGATTACTTGGCACTTTTAATGTATAACGGTATTTTAGGCGGGTTTCCCCACTCGAAACTCTTTCAAAATGTGCGCGAGAAAGCCAGCCTGGCCTACTATGCCTATTCACGTCTGGAAAAACATAAAGGCTTGATGGTAGTTTCTGCAGGCATTGAAGTAACAAATTATGACCGGACTTTAGAAATTATTCATAAGCAGATTGAAGACATGGCAAAGGGAGAATTTAGCGAGGAAGTGTTCCAAAACACATATAGTGGCCTGCGCCACCAGTATCTGCTGGAAGAGGATAGTCCGGCCGCCCTTACAAATCGTACCCTTGATGATATCCTGGCAGGGCGGACGTGGACGACGGAGGAACTGTTGGCGGAACTTGCCAAGGTAACACCGGAGGATGTGGTCCGCGTGGCCCAGAATATCCGCCTGGATACGGTTTATTTCTTAACCAGAAAGGGGGGCGCGTAAGATGACACACGTATTAGAGCAAAGCCTCTTACAAGAAAAATTGTACCGTCAGCGCATAGAACCAGGTTTGGAAGTTTTTGTTTTACCCAAAAAAGAATATCGAAAAAAATATGCTACTTTTTCCGCCAACTTTGGTTCCATTGATTCACATTTTGTGGTAGAAGGGGAAAATAAAGAAATAGTTGTACCCGATGGAGTAGCACATTTTTTAGAGCATAAGTTATTTGAAGAAGAAACAGGCAATGTTTTTGATAAATTTGCTGTTTTGGGTGCCTCCAGTAACGCCTTTACGAATTTTACCAATACCACATATTTGTTTTCCGCCACGGAAAATTTTGCCGCCTGCTTGGAAGTACTGTTAGATTTTGTGCAAAGTCCTTATTTTACAGAAGAAAGTGTGGAAAAAGAAAAAGGCATTATTGAGCAGGAAATCCGCATGTATGAAGATAATCCGCAATGGAGAATCTTCTTCAACCTATTGGAGGCACTTTACCATAAGCACCCGGTGAAAATAGATATAGCCGGTACCGTGGAAAGTATTAAGCAAATTGATAAAGATATACTTTATAAATGTTATCGTACTTTTTATCACCCCAGTAATATGGTGGTGTTTGTAGTGGGCGATGTGGAGCCGGAACGTGTGATAGAACAGGTGGAAAATAATCTGAAAAAATATCATCACCGGCCTCTGGGAGAAATAAAGCGCATTTTCCCCACCGAGCCGCCGGAAATTGTCCGGGAATATGTAGAGCAGACTTTAGTTGTCTCGGAACCGCTTTTAAACCTTGGCTTTAAAGAAATAGATGTGGGTTATGACGGGTTGCCTTTATTTAAGCGGGAAATTGCCACTTCGTTGATGCTAGAAGCAGTTTTCGGTTCCAGTTCACAGTTGTACAATGAACTTTATGAAGAAGGGCTCATTGATGATGAATTTGATGCCGGTTACGTGGCAGAAGTGGGCTATGGCCATACAGTTATTGGTGGGGAAACTGCCGATCCGGACAAGTTATATGAGCGTTTGGTGGCAGGGATAAAACGTGCTCAAGAGCAGGGTATTGATGAGCAAACTTTTGAACACCATAAACGAAAAATGATGGGCGAATTTCTCAAAAGTTTTAATTCCCTGGAGTTTATTGCCAATAACTTCCCTGCATATCATTTTAAGCATATTAACTTTTTTGACTATCTACAGGTGCTGCAGGAACTGAAGTTGGAAGAAATTAATGCCCGTTTACACGAACACTTGGATTTTAAGCGGATGGCATGCTCTGTGATTCTGCCGCAAAAATAACGGTTTGGCCGGACTTTGTCCGGCCTTTTCCGCCAGGCGGCAGGAATTTTAAGGTTATTGTGGAATTAGATTTCATGACTTAAGAAAAATTATTGTTTTAGCGCGAGATAGTGGCCAAAAGTGATAAGTTGGAGCCGCCTTACTTATCACTTCTGCGGTCCGGAAAAGATTTTCCGGCTACTTTGCCCAAAAAGTAAATTAAAGCTTTAAAAGTCTTGTGATCGGGGAAAGCTACTTTTCGTAAAGGAGGCGGCTTATGAAGTACAACGGAACTGAAACTTGGGTATCTGTTTTCCAGGCTGCGACTGAGGAAGAAGCAAATATGATTAAGGGAATTTTGGAAACGGCAAAAATTCCGGCATTATTAGACCGGAACACAAGTGAAGCTTTTGATTTATCTGACGGTATCTTTGGTGAGATTGTTGTCAGGGTACCGAAAAAATTAGCAGCGAAAGCAGCACAGTTGCTGCAAATAAATCAATGGGAATAAGTATGCACACAATTTCCCAGAACGGATGAAACCGGAGGAAAAGTTTTGCATGCAGCCAAAAAAATCCTTAGAGGTGCTTTGTGATTTTGATGGCACCATCATCAATGATGATATCGGGTTTCAAATTATGCAGACCTTTGCCGGAGAAGGATGGTGGGAAATCGAAGAAGCCTACCAACGTGGGGAAAAAGGTTCCCGGGAAGCAATGACGGAAATTTTTCAACTTATTTCTGTCAGTGAAAAAGAACTGCAGCAATTTGTGGATGATAATTTTTTTCTTGATCCCTATTTTCCTGCCTTCCTTGCTTTTTGTCGCAGGCATGAAATAAAAGTTACCGTTGTTTCAGACGGATTTGACTGGTATATTGAGCGGATATTTGCTAAATACAATATCAACCTGCCCTATGTTGCCAATAAGTTGCAAGTGGTAAAGGGAAGGTTGCAAGCCGCTTTCCCCTATCAAAGCAGTACATGTGGTAAGTGTGGCAACTGTAAGCTGGAGTTTGCCAATAAAGTTAAACAAAAAGGCAACTCCCTTATTTATATTGGCGATGGCTACTCTGATAGATGTATTAGTAAAATAGCCGATTTTCTTTTTGCTAAAAGCTATCTAGCCGAGTTTTGCCAAAGTCATGGTTTGCATTTTTATGCCTTTACTACTTTTGCCGATATTTTGGCCGAGCTAAACTCATTAATCAAGGAGGAGGGAAAATTTTGAAAATCGCAAACAATGTCCTTGAGCTTATCGGGCAAACGCCAATGGTGCGTTTAAATAAGCTTGTTAATGCCGAAATGGCAGAAATTGTCTTGAAGTTGGAGTCATTTAACCCGGGAGGCAGTGTGAAGGATCGTATTGCCATGAACATGATTATCGAGGCAGAAAAGGCCGGTAAACTCAAGCCGGGTGCCACGATTATTGAGCCCACCAGCGGTAATACAGGTATTGGCTTGGCTATGCTGGCAGCCGCCCGCGGTTATCGCTTGCTTTTAGTTATGCCTGATACCATGTCCGTGGAACGCCGCAGCCTCCTAAAAGCGTATGGTGCTGAATTTGTCCTTACTCCCGGATATTTAGGGATGCAAGGGGCGGTAGATGAGGTAGAGCGGATTCTTAAGGAAAATCCAGATTATTTTTTGCCCCAACAGTTTTCCAACCCGGCAAATCCTGAGATTCACAGAAAAACGACAGCCCAGGAAATTTTAGCACAGACTGACGGGAAGCTGGATGCTTTCGTGGCCGGCGTAGGTACAGGTGGAACTTTAACAGGTGTCGGGGAAGTGCTTAAAGAAAAATTGCCTCACGTAAAAATTTATGCTGTGGAACCTGCTTCTTCCGCCGTACTTTCCGGGAAAAAACCCGGTCCCCATAAAATACAGGGTATTGGTGCCGGTTTTATACCGGATGTGTACAATAGTAAAATTGTTGATAAAGTTATACCCGTGGGAGACGAAACGGCCATGGAAACTGCTCGCCAATTGGCGGCCAAAGAAGGACTTTTAGTGGGTATTTCCTCTGGAGCCGCCGTGGCCGCTGCTTTGCAAGTAGCGAAAGCTCTTGGTGCAGGCAAACGCGTTGTTGTGATTGCTCCGGATACAGGTGAGCGTTATCTTTCCACAGAGTTGTTCCGGATTGAATAGCAAAGAGCCGCTTCCGGCGGCTTTTTCTTTGTATCTTGCTTGTGGGCTGAAAGGCGGAAAAACATAGCGTTTTTTCCGAAAAATTGACCCTTTTGTCCTGTGTATGGTATAATCTGTGGGAATTCATAAGGTTTGGCGTTTTTGGTTTAAAGGAGGAATACATGGATGGCAAAGCAGGAGAAAGAATTTGTCAAGGAAATCACACCGCAAAGTGAAGATTATTCGCAATGGTATCTGGATGTAATTTTAAAAGCGCAGTTAATGGATTATGCCCCTGTAAAAGGTTGTATGGTGATTCGCCCCTACGGTTATACGTTGTGGGAAAATATGCAGCAAAGGCTGGATAAACGCATTAAAGAAACCGGACACTTAAATGCCTATTTTCCTTTATTTATTCCTGAGAGCCTGTTACAAAAAGAAGCGGATCATGTGGAAGGCTTTGCTCCGGAAGTTGCCTGGGTTACACACGGCGGTAATGAAAAATTGACGGAAAGGTTAGTAGTGCGTCCCACCTCGGAAACTATTATTTGTGAAATGTATAGCCGCTGGATTCAATCATACCGGGATCTGCCGGTTTTAATTAACCAATGGTGTAATGTGGTGCGGTGGGAAAAAACGACACGGCCCTTTTTACGCACTTCAGAGTTTTTATGGCAGGAAGGTCATACAGCCCACCGCAATGAAGAAGAAGCGGAAGAAGAAACACTGAAAATGCTTGAAGTTTACCGCGATTTTGTGGAAAATGATTTGGCGATTCCGGTGATTGCCGGGAGAAAAACGGAGAAGGAAAAATTTGCCGGCGCCTTGCGCACATATTCCATTGAAGCTTTAATGAGTGACGGTAAAGCGCTGCAGGCAGGTACTTCACACAATTTGGGTGAACATTTCGCCAGGGTTTTTGATATTACTTACCTGGATAAAGACGGGGAATTAAAATATGTGTGGCAAACTTCCTGGGGTGTTTCTACGCGCTTAATTGGTGCCTTGATTATGGTGCACGGCGATGATCGCGGCTTGGTTTTACCGCCGCTGGTGGCGCCTACACAAGTAATTATCGTACCTATTGCGCCGAAAAAAGCGCAAGCAGAAGTGCTGGCAAAAGCCCAGGAGCTGTATAATGAGTTAAAAGAAGCCGGGGTACGGGTTGAGATGGACGATCGGGAAGAATATTCACCCGGTTGGAAATTTAATGAGTGGGAAATGAAAGGTGTACCCCTGAGACTTGAAATAGGTCCCCGGGATTTGCAAGCGGGAGTTGCTGTACTTGCGCGGCGGGATACCGGCGAAAAAGAAACTGTGGCTCTGGAGGAACTGGCAGAGCGCGTGCCGGCACTGCTGACGGAAATTCAGAAAAATATGTTTGCTAAAGCCAAGCGGTTCATGGAAGAAAACACACACAGAACAGATGATTACGAAGAATTTAAGCAAATTGTTGCGGAAAAAAGAGGTTTTGTCATTTCCTCTTGGTGCGGCAGCGATGCTTGTGAGCAAGCTATTAAAGAAGAAACTAAAGCTACCATCCGCAATATTCCCTTCCATTTACAAGACGAAAAGCCCGGAAATTGCCTGTATTGCGGCAAGGATGGAAAGCATCTTGTCTACTTTGCCCGTTCCTATTAACCCTGAAGTCAGACATTGAGGTGGAATGAATGGAAGAAAAAAAAAGACTGCGCAAAATTGTCAAAGCAAAACGTGAGCAGTTAACTTGGCAGCAAGTTGAAGCATATAGTGAAAAAATCGCCGCACAACTTTTTGCCTTGCCGGAATATCGTGCAGCACAAACCGTAATGTATTTTTTAAGTTTTGGTAAAGAAGTTAAGACCCTGAAAATGGTGCCGGAGACTTTTGCCCATGGCAAACGGGTGGTGGTGCCGAAAACAGTGAGAGAAGGCAGGCAATTATTGGTGGCACAAATTACAAATTTGGCTGCTGATTTAACTCCCGGACCATGGAATATACCGGAACCAAAAGTAGATAAGTTACCCCTCATTGATCCCAAAGAAATAGATTTTGTTGTGACACCGGGACTTGCCTTTGATGAGTACGGTAACCGTTTAGGCTATGGGGCAGGTTATTATGATCGTTTTTTCCCGCGCCTGCGTCCGGGGGTACCGCTGGTTGCCCTGGCCTTTGAGTTGCAGATTCTAGATAAAATCCCTGTGGAGCCTTGGGACAAGCAGGTGGATATGATTATTACGGAAAAACGCGTAATTCGGAGTAAAAAATTATACTGAGATGAAAATAATGGTCATTGCCAGAAAAAACGAATTACAGTACAATATAAAGAGAGAACAAAGTAATAAAATTTCCCTGGAAAAGCTTACTAGGCTTCCCGGGGATTTTTTGTGCCTTTTGCAGGAATAAGCTACCGCGAACACGAATCTATAGTGAGTTAAGCATTATAAATTTAATTTATACTCTGAAACAACTTTTTTGTACAAGATAGGCCAGTAAGCAAAGGAGGTCAGGCATGTGAAAGAGAACCTGGAGAAAAATTATACAGAGGATCCCTTTGACTATGGAGCAGTTGAAGAGGTTTTAGAGCGCTATCAAGACCAAAAAGGTGCGCTGATACCCATTTTGCAGGCGATCCAGGAAGCCTACGGCTATCTACCCCGCGAGGCACTGGAATACACTGCACGACAACTAAGAATTCCCTTGAGTAAAATTTTTGGTGTTGCTACTTTTTATGCCCAATTTCATCTCACACCGCGGGGTAAAAATATTATTCGTGTTTGCCAAGGAACAGCATGCCACGTCCGTGGCGGGGCAAAAATCCTGCAAACATTAAAGGAACAACTTAATTTGGAAGTGGACGGTACCACAGAAGATTTGAAATTTACGCTAGAATCGGTGGCCTGTATCGGTGCTTGCGGCTTGGCTCCTGTAATTATGATTAACGATGATACTTTTGGCCGGCTGACACCAGATAAAATAGCGGAAATTCTTGAAAAGTATTAATGTACGGATTGTAAGGGAGGGTAAACCATGGAGCGAAGACGAATTTTGCTTTGTGCAGGAACCGGTTGTATTTCCTCAGGTTCGCTGGGAGTTAAAGAAGCCCTGCTAAAAGAATTAGAAAAAAGAGGAATTGCCGATCAATATGAGGTTGTTACCTCCGGTTGCCACGGTTTCTGCGAGCAGGGGCCAATTGTCATTGTGCATCCGGAAGATATTTTTTACTGCCGCGTGCAAGCGGAAGATGTTCCGGAATTGGTGGAAGAATATCTGCTCAATAATCGCGTTGTCGAGCGTTTACTTTATAAAGATCCTGTTTCCGGTGAGCATATTAAAAACCACCTGGAAATTGGTTTTTACGCCAAACAGTTGCGTAGAGTGCTACGTAACTGCGGTGTCATTGACCCGGAAAATATTAATGAATATTTAGCTCGTGGCGGTTATGAAGGTTTAAAAAATGCCCTGCAGCTGAGTCAACTTGAAGTGATTGAAGAAGTAAAAAAATCAGGTTTGCGCGGTCGTGGCGGTGCAGGTTTCCCCACCGGTTTGAAATGGGAGTTTACCTATAAAGCCCAGGGAGACAAGAAATATGTAGTTTGTAATGCTGACGAAGGCGACCCGGGTGCTTTTATGGACCGCAGTGTGCTGGAAGGCGACCCGCATGCTGTCATTGAGGGCATGCTCATTGCCGCTTATGCTGTAGGTGCCGACGAAGGCTATGTTTATGTCCGCGCTGAATATCCTTTGGCGGTAAAAAGGTTGCGTTTGGCCATTGAAGCAGCTAACCGGCATGGATTTTTAGGTAAAAATATTTTGGGCACAGATTTTAGCTTCCAACTCAAAATTAAAGAAGGTGCCGGCGCTTTTGTGTGCGGTGAAGAAACAGCCCTTTTAGCCTCCATTGAGGGTGAACGGGGCATGCCGCGTCCACGTCCGCCTTTTCCTGCCAACGCGGGTTTGTGGGGCAAGCCTACTTGCCTGAATAACGTGGAGACTTTTGCCAATATACCGCTTATTTTCCGTCTTGGCGCTGAAGAATATGCTAAAGTTGGCACGGAACGCAGTAAAGGTACGAAAATTTTTGCCCTTACCGGCAAAATTAACAATACAGGTTTAGCGGAAGTACCCATGGGTATTACCATGCGGGAAATTATTTTTGATATTGGCGGCGGCATAAAGGGAGGCAAAAAATTTAAAGCTGTGCAAATAGGCGGTCCCTCCGGCGGATGTTTACCGGAGGAAAAGCTGGATTTACCTGTGGATTATGACTCCTTAACGGCTGCAGGAGCCATGATGGGCTCAGGTGGTTTAGTGGTTATGGATGAAGAAACATGCATGGTGGATTTGGCCAGGTTCTTTTTAACCTTTACGCAAAAAGAATCTTGCGGTAAATGTACTCCCTGCCGTGAAGGCACTAAACGCATGCTGGAAATTTTGGAACGTATTACCCAAGGTAATGGTGAAGACGGCGACCTAGAAATGTTGGAAGATCTAGCCGTTACCATTAAAGATACTGCCCTTTGCGGTTTAGGACAAACTGCCCCTAACCCTGTTTTAAGTACACTGCGTTATTTCCGTGACGAGTATGAAGAGCATATCTATGAGAAAAAATGCCGTGCTGGAGTTTGTACAAATCTGGTCAGCTACTATATTGTGCCGGAGAAATGTGTTGGCTGCACGCTGTGTGCGCGAAATTGTCCCGTTAATGCCATTTCCGGAGAACGGAAATCTCCGCATGAAATTGACCCGTCAGTTTGCATAAAATGCGGTGTTTGTTACGAAAAATGCAAATTTAATGCCATCATCCTAAAATAGAAAAGGAGGGGATGAGATGAGCAAGGTGAAGATCACCATTAACGGCATGCCGCTTGAGGTTGATGCTTCCATGACCATTTTGGAAGCGGCGGAGTCTGCCGGTATTGAGATTCCGACGTTTTGTCATGATCCGGAATTGACAAGGGCCGGTGCTTGCCGCATTTGTGTCGTTGAAGTTGCCGGTGCGCGCAACCTCCCGGCTGCCTGCACCACACCGGTGTCTGAAGGAATGGTGATTGAAACAGAATCCGAGCGCGTGATCAAAGCACGGAGAGTGAATTTGCAGCTAATTTGGGCTAACCATCCCCAGGATTGCTTAACTTGTGAAAAAACAGGATCCTGTAAACTGCAGGATTACAGTTACCGTTATAATGTTACCGGCAGTCCTTATAAAGGGGAAACTAAAGTACATGAGCTGGACGACACCAATCCGTTTTTCTTCCGTGATTTGAATAAATGCATTTATTGTGGCAAGTGTGTACGCAAATGCTATGAAGTGAATGGTGCCGGTGCCGTTGAGTTTATGTATCGCGGCTTTAACACCAAGGTAACTACCGCCTTTGATGTTCCCCTAGAGGAATCTTCCTGTGTTATGTGTGGGATGTGTGTTGATGTTTGTCCTGTAGGGGCGTTGACGCCCAAACAAGGCTTACACAACAATCGTCCGTGGGAAGTGAAAAAAGTCCTTACCACATGTCCCTATTGTGGTTGCGGCTGCACTTATTATTTGCACGTAAGAAATGATAAGATTGTGGGCATTACTCCGAATTTTAAAGGGCCGATGAAGGGACACATGTGTGTGAAAGGACGTTTTGGCTGGGATTTTGTAGACAGTCCCGACCGCTTAAAAACTCCTTTAATTAAAAAGAATGGTGAATTTGTCGAAGCCACTTGGGAAGAAGCCCTTGACCTTGTGGCCGCCAAATTTAAGGAGGTGAGGGCACAATACGGTGCCGATGCCATAGCCGGTTTGTCTTCAGCACGCGCCACCAATGAAGAGAACTATCTCTTCCAGAAATTACTGCGCAGCTTGGGGACAAATAATGTGGACCATTGTGCCCGTTTGTGACACTCTCCCACTGTGGCCGGTCTGGCCGCTGCTTTTGGAAGTGGAGCTATGACAAATACCATTAATGAGGTTGAAGACGCAAAAGCTATTTTTGTTATTGGTTCCAACACTACCGAGAATCATCCTGTTATTGGCTATCGCATTAAACGTGCTGTTAAAAAAGGTGCCAAATTAATTGTGGCTGATCCGCGTAGAATTGAGCTTTGTAACTATGCCGATACTTTCTTGCAGTTAAAACCGGGTACAAATATTGCCCTCTTAAATGCTATGGCCCATGTGATTATTAAAGAGGGCTTGGCTGATGAGAAATTCATTCAGGAAAGAACGGAAAATTTTGCTGCCCTTAAAGCCACTGTGGAAAAATATACACCAGAATATGCGGAAAAAATCACCGGTGTGCCGGCAGAAAAAATTATCAGAGCTGCCCGGATTTATGCTAAAGCAGAGACTGCCAGCATTCTCTACACCATGGGTGTAACCCAGCATACTTCCGGTACTGATAATGTGCTGGCCATTGCAAACTTGGCCATGCTGACCGGTAATATTGGTAAACCGTCTAGCGGTGTAAACCCGCTACGGGGTCAAAACAACGTGCAGGGAGCCTGTGACATGGGAGCTCTGCCCAATGTCTTCACCGGTTACCAGCCGGTAACCGATGAAAAAGCACGCACCAAATTTGCACAGGCGTGGGGGGTAGAACTTTCCGCCAAACCCGGACTAACTGTGACGGAAATGTTTTCCGCCGCGGAAAACAAAAACATTCGTGCCATGTATATTATGGGGGAAAATCCCTATTTATCTGATCCGGATTCTTCCCATGTCCGTCACTGCATGGAGCAACTGGAATTTCTTGTTGTCCAAGATCTATTTTTAACAGAAACCGCCAAATATGCCGATGTGGTCTTACCCGCCGTTTCCTGGGCGGAAAAAGAAGGTACCTTTGTCAATACAGAGCGGCGTGTACAAAAGGTAAATCAGGCATTGACGCCGCGCGGCAAGGCAAAAGCTGACTGGCAGATTATCGCTGAAATTGGCAAGAGATTAGGTTTTGACTGGAATTATCAATGTGCCGAGGATATCTTTAAAGAAATTGCCGCCTTAACACCAAGTTATGCCGGCATTACCTATGAACGTCTAGGGGTGACAGGCATTAATTGGCCTTGTCCCTCAGAAGATCATCCCGGTACACCTATTCTGCATGTGGGCAAATTTAGTCGTGGTTTGGGCCGCTTTAGTGCCGTTGAGCATCAAGGCCCGGCCGAAGAACCTGATGAGGAATACCCGTTCCTGCTGACCACAGGACGAGTGCTCTATCATTACCACACAGGGACCATGACCCGGAGAAGTAAGGGCTTGAAAAAGGTGCTCAATGAGGAATTAATGGAAATTAACCCTGATGACGCAAAGGCGCTTAACCTGCAAGACGCTGATCTTGTTAAGGTGGCTTCGCGCCGCGGTGAGGTTAAATCTAAAATTAGAATTACCGACCGTGTCCCCAAAGGCATCGTCTTTATGACTTTCCATTTTAAGGAGACGGCCGCCAATTTGCTGACCAGTTCACGCTCTTGCCCGACGGCCAAAATCCCCGAATTGAAAGTAACTGCCGTTCGCATAGAAAAGGCCAATTAACATACAGCGGATGCTCACGCGAGCATCCGCTGTTTTTGTCATAAGTTGAAGCAAGTAATTTTGGGAAATAAACATGAAAAAGAAAAATAGAGGAAAATTAGCGTGAAGAAAGTAATTTTATTTATTAATTGTCCGGAAACAATTTTTTCATGAGGGAGGACAGCATGGAGAAAATAGTAGTTTCAAAACCGATTTTACGTTATGATGATAAAGGTATTCATGAATTTGATGATCCTGTCATCCGTGAAGTGCCTCTAACCATTTTTTTGAATGGTAAAGAACTGGTGACGCTTTTACATACCCCGGAAAGGTCAGAAGAGTTGGCCATAGGATTTTTACGTTCTGAAGGTTTAATTGGCCGCTTTGCGGATATACATTCCTTGCGTTTTGAGCAAGAGCAAGGTATAGTATTTGTGGAAACAAAAGGCAATGAATTGGCGGAAAAATTATACGGTAAACGTACCATTACATCTGGCTGCGGCAAGGGAACAGTTTTTTACCATGCCCTTGATGCTTTAAAAAGCAATCCGGTTAAAGCGGAAATGACAATTGCTGCACAGCAAATTTTAGCACTTATGCGGCAGTTACAGGAAAGGGCTGAACTTTACCAGCAAACAGGCGGCATACATAGTTCTGCTTTAGGCAGTAAAGATGGTTTGCTTTATGTTTGTGAAGATATCGGCCGCCATAATGCGGTAGACAAACTTATCGGTCATTGTTTAAAGGAAAATATTGATCTTAATGATAAAGTTTTATTAACAAGTGGTAGAGTTTCCTCGGAAATTTTGATTAAAACGGCTAAATTGGGTTTTCCGGTTTTAGTCTCAAGATCAGCACCTACAGAATTAAGTATTGAACTGGCGAAAAGTTTAGGTATCACCCTCATAGGGTTTGCGCGCGGCCGCCGGTTTAATATTTATGCCCATAAACAAAGGATACAATTTAATTAATGGCCTGGAGGTATGAAAATTGAGCATCATAGATTTACGCAGTGATACGGTCACAAAACCGACGGCAGCCATGCGCCAAGCCATGGCGGAGGCAGAAGTGGGTGATGATGTTTATGGTGAAGATCCAACTGTAAACCGCTTGGAAAAGCTGGCGGCGGAAATAGTAGGTAAAGAAGCGGCTTTATTTGTTCCTTCGGGAAGCATGGGGAATCAGTTGGCCATCATGACACATTGTGAGCGCGGCGAAAAAGTGGTTTGTGATTCACTGGCACACATTTACCAGGACGAAATGGCGGCGGCCAGTGTCATTGCCGGTGTGCAGATACAACCTGTGGCAAATTTGCATCACTGCCAGGGGATTGCTGACTTGATGGACAACCTGCGTACCGACATACCGTATTCAGCTCCGGTAAAACTGATTTGCCTGGAAAACACACTGAATCGCAACGGCGGCACGGTTATGCCGCCGGAACAGATGGCTGTTGTTTACCGGCTGGCCCGGGAAGGTAATATAAAAGTGCACTTGGATGGAGCACGTATTTTTAATGCGGCCGTTGCCCTGCAACGGGAGGTTACCGAATTTACTTGTTTTACAGATACTGTAATGTTTTGCCTCTCCAAGGGCTTGGGCGCACCCATCGGTTCGCTTTTGGCCGGCCCCAGAAGCTTTATTGATAAAGCCCGTTATTACCGGAAATTGCTTGGTGGAGGGATGCGGCAGGTAGGCGTTATTGCTGCTGCCGGGATTATTGCCCTGCAAAACTATAAACATTTGGCAGAAGATCACGAAAAAGCACAATATTTGGCCAAAGAGTTGTCTAGCGTTGATGGTTTAGTCATTGATTTGGCAAAAGTCCAAACCAACATGGTACTTGTTAAACCGGAGAAGATTTCCCTGCAGGAATTTTTACACCGACTTAAAGCTGCCGGCGTGCTGGCCGGAGCCCTTGACCAGGAAACAGTACGTTTTGTAACACATAAAGATGTAAGTATGGCAGAAATTAAAAAAGCCGTACACATAATCAAAGAAATTCTGAGAAAGTAAACAAAGCCCGCAAAGCGGGCTTTAAGTTTTGTGCGTAATTTCCAGCCGGCGGGCCGAGACATTTATTTGGTAAATTGTTAATCCTGTCAAAAGCTCTAGTTTTGTCTTCAGGGCATGCTGTACTTGCCTTAATACTGTGGGAATATTGGGACCTAGACAGACACTAACTTCAACATTAAGGGATACACTCCCGTCCCGTTGGGTCATTACTTCTATTTTTAGGGGTTTTGCCACCCCCGGCACCTGACTGGTTATATGAAGTATCAGCTGGTAAAGCACGTGCTTGGCAATATAGATGGTGCCCAAAGAACTGTAGACCGGTCGCACATCTGTCCGTTCAAGCAGAACCTTCCTGGCAGCTTTGCTATGGCGCTTTGCAAAAAAAGAACGGATGGGGTCTAAAAGGTAACCGGGAAAATCTTTTTTGAGAGCAAAGGCGGGGAGGGGGATACAATGGCGGTTTTCTTTTTGGCGAATTTCCAGGGCCTTTTTGATTTCCCCTGCGGAAGCAATATCGTAAATTTTGATGGTTTTGGCCGGGTGTGGTAAGCCTAAGCGTTGGGTAATTTTTTCTACCATTTTTTCCGATGTGCCCAAGATAAGTATACGTTCGGCACCCGAGGCCAAAATCTTGGCGCGCACTTCGGCAGCGTGTAAGGGGTCATGGAAGATGGCCCGTTTAATGGCACCAATGCGTGTTACTTCTCTTTTCGCTGATTTACCGGCCAAAACGGTGCTGCCGGCAATTAAAAGCCCATCATCAATGAGCAAGGGTATTTGGTATTGATAAGCCACATAGGAAGCACGATGGGATTTGCCTGTGCCACTGGGTCCCACTAAAGCAAAAACTTGCATGCTTACTCCTCCAAGGTTGATGGATGTTTTCATTATAACATGAAAAATATTGCCACAAAGCTATATTTGCAGGCGTAAAGTGATTTTGGTTGATGCAGGCTGGGGGAAATGGTATAGTAAAAAAAAATTCCATAATCTAGATTTTCCCTGCAAAAAACTGCTGACGAAGTTTTTTGCTATTGTTAACAGCCTGGAGGTGTTTTGATGCTGGATAAGTTGCAATTTTTGCAGGAACGCCAAAAATTAATTGCCCTAGGTGGCGGCAAAGAAAAAATTGAGGCACAGCATGCCAAAGGTAAGCTGACTGCCCGGGAGAGGATGCAAATGCTTCTGGATACCGGCAGTTTTACCGAATTGGATGCCTTTGTGCAAGCAGATTTATATAAAGCAGAGGACTTAGGTAAATTTGCTCCGGGTGACGGCGTAGTGACCGGCTTTGGCACCATTGACGGCCGTTTAGTCTATGTTTTTGCCCAGGATTTTACCGTAATGGGCGGTTCTTTAGGGGAATTGCATGCCCAAAAAATTTGTAAAGTCATGGATTTAGCCCTGAAAACAGGTGCTCCTTGTATAGGTTTATTTGACTCCGGCGGTGCGCGCATCCAGGAAGGAATTAAAGCGCTTAACGGTTTTGGTGATATTTTTTATCGCAACACCTTGGCCAGTGGTGTGATTCCGCAAATCTCGGTTATTTTAGGGCCTTGTGCCGGTGGTGCCGTCTATTCACCGGCCATGACTGATTTTATTTTTACGGTGGATAAAACTAGCCTGATGTTTATCACCGGTCCCCAAGTAATAAAGGCTGTCACCGGTGAAGATGTCAGCCCGGAAGAACTGGGTGGTGCGCACAAGCATTTTACCACCAGTGGCGTCGCCCACTTTATGGCGCCCGATGAGGCAACTTGTTTCCGGCAGCTTAGAAAATTACTTTCTTATTTGCCTGCCAATAACCTGGAGGATCCGCCGGTGGCTGCCGTGCAGGAACCGCCTTATGCGGCGGAAGAACTGCTTTCTCTCCTGCCGGATAACCCGCAAAAAACTTATGATGTTCGGGACATTATTGTGCGGATCGTGGACGGCGGCGAATTTTTGGAAATTCAAGCAGCCTTTGCCGCCAATGCCGTCATTGGTTTTGCCCGCCTTAACGGCCGCCCTGTCGGGATTGTTGCCAACCAGACGAAAGTTTTGGCCGGAGTTTTAGATATTGATGCTGCAGATAAAATTGCCCGCTTTGTCCGTTTCTGTGATTGTTTTAACCTCCCGCTGATTACTTTTGTGGATGTTCCCGGGTATTTACCGGGGGTAAAACAGGAACATGGTGGTATTATTCGCCACGGTGCCAAGGTGCTTTTTGCCTATTGCGAAGCCACGGTGCCCAAAATTTCCGTTATTTTGCGTAAAGCATACGGCGGCTCTTACATCGCCATGAGTTCGCGTTCTGTGGGAGGCGATTTAGCTTTGGCCTGGCCCACGGCGGAAATTGCCGTCATGGGGCCCGAGGGCGCAGCCAATATTGTTTACCGCAAAGAAATCCAAGGGGCCCGGGATCCGGAAGCGGAAAGGGCGGCAAGGATTCAAGAATACAAAGAAAAATACGCCAATCCGTACATTGCCGCTTCCCGCGGCTGGGTGGATGCCGTCATTGACCCGAGGGAGACCCGCAATTATTTAGTGCGCGGGCTGGCCATGCTGGCAAATAAACAAGAGGATCGCCCCCGCAAAAAACACGGTAATATTCCTTTATAGCCTTTGATTTAGGTAAAAACACGGCCAGCAAAGCCTAATTATCGCTAAACCACCCCTTGACTTTTAGCCACGGCAATGCTAATCTATTAGCTATACTAGGTATAAATTTGGTAAATATCGTAAGGTAATGATGGGGAGAGTAGGAATGTTGGAAGTTCCAGCGAGTCGGGGATGGTGGAAGCCCGGCACGGAAGGCATTCTGAAGCGCACCCCTGAACTGCGTGCCCAACGGCTTTGCTTAGTAGGCCACGCCGGGAAATGCCCGTTAGCGCTGTCCGTGTGGAAACACGGCGTAAGTGGGTCACTTGGTGACCAATAAAGGTGGTACCGCGAGATGCCTCTCGTCCTTTTAGGATAGAGAGGCTTTTTTTCTAGATAAATGCAAACAAGGCAGGTGTTTACAATGTTAAAAGTAGCCATTGTGGGAGCAACCGGTTATACCGGCAGGGAGTTGGTTCACATTTTACTACGGCACCCGCATGCCCGTCCTTATTATTTAACCTCTGAAAGTTTTGCCGGGCAAAAAATTTCTGATGTCTATCCACAGTTTCGCCAGCTTTGTGATCTGCCTCTGGAAAAATTGGATCTGGAAAAGGTAGCTCAATGTGATTTTATTTTTGCTGCGCTGCCTCACGGCACATCCGTCAACACAGTACCGCAACTTTTGCAAACGGGAAAAAAAGTTGTGGATTTAAGCGGTGATTTTCGCCTGCAGGATGCGGCAATGTATCCTCAATGGTATGGATACGAGCATACCGCCCCTGAACTTTTACAGCAAAGTGTCTACGGTTTACCGGAGGTTAACAGGGTGGAAATTGCTAAAGCTACTTTGGTTGCCAATCCGGGCTGTTATCCCACCGGTGTGCAATTGGCACTTTTCCCGCTTTTAGCCGAAGGGGTGGTGGAGAGCGAGGACATTATTATTGATGCCAAGTCGGGAGTTTCCGGAGCCGGTCGCACCCCGAAACAAGCGCTCCATTTCCCGGAATGCACGGAAAACTTTAAAGCTTATAAAGTGACCGGACATCAGCATATCCCCGAAATGGAACAAGGATTGTCCAGGGCAGCCGGTCGGCCGGTGACACTACTTTTTACCCCCCATTTGGTTCCCATGATTAGAGGTATTTTATCCACCATTTATTTACGGGTTAAACCATTGGTTACGGAAGCTTTAATCGGCGAGATTTATACAAAATACTATGAAAATGAAGCTTTTATTCGTTTGCTGCCATCTCCGGAACTGCCGGAAACGAAAAATGTCAGCGGCACTAATTTCTGCGACCTTGCTTATCGCTTGGATCAGCGCACAGGCCGCCTCATCGTCATTTCAGCCATTGATAACCTGGTCAAAGGGGCTGCAGGTCAGGCGGTGCAAAATATGAATATTATGCAGGGCTGGCCGGAAACAGCCGGCTTGCAGTAAAGGAGGTTGCTTTGATGACGCTGAACAAAGTTTTAGGCGGGGTCACGGCGGCAAAAGGCTTTTTAGCCTCCGGGGTGCATTGCGGCCTAAAAAAGGATAAAAAAGATTTAGCCTTAATTTATTCAGAAGTTCCTGCTACGGCCGCCGGTGTCTTTACGCAAAATCGTTTTCAAGCGGCCCCGGTCATTCTTTCCCGCCGGCATCTAGCCAGGCAAAAGGCCCAAGCCATTATTTGCAACAGCGGCAATGCCAATGCCTGCACGGGGGAGCAAGGTCTGAAGGACGCAGCCCGCATGGCGGAAATTACGGCAAACTTATTAAAGCTTACTCCGGAGGATGTACTGGTGGCTTCCACAGGGGTGATTGGTGTCTATATGCCCATGGAAAAAATTGCTGCCGGCATTAGCCAAGTGGTGGAAAAATTATCCGTGGCAGGCGGCGAAGAGGCGGCGGAAGCCATTTGTACCACTGATTTGGTGACAAAGGTGAGCGCTTATGAAACAGAAATTGGCGGGAAAAAAGTGACCGTAGGGGGTATAGCCAAAGGATCCGGCATGATTTATCCCAATATGGCCACCATGTTGGCCTTTATTACCACCGACTGTAACATTTCCGCAGAGCTGTTGCAAAAGGCTTTACGGTACACTGTGGATCGTTCTTATAATTTAATTACCGTGGACGGCGATACAAGTACCAATGATACAGTTTTTATCTTGGCAAACGGCAAGGCGCAAAATCCGGAAATAAAAGAAGAAAACGAAGATTATTGGCGCTTTGTCGCACTTTTGCAGCAGGTTAACACGGAACTGTCCCAAAAAATTGTGCGCGATGGTGAAGGAGCAACAAAATTTTTAGAAGTTACCATTAAGAATGCTCCTACCTTTAGTGACGGGAAAAAACTGGCCATGGCCATTCTGAATTCAAATCTGGTGAAAACCGCCTTTTTTGGTGAGGACGCCAACTGGGGGCGGATTGTGATGGCCATGGGAAACACGGATGCGGCTTTTGACCCCGGGAAAGTTGATGTTTATCTTGGCGATTTGCAAGTGACAAAAGACGGCCAGGGGCTACTTTTTGATGAAGTACGGGCAAAGGAGATTCTTGCGCAAAAAGAGATTGTCATTACTGTTGATTTGCACCTGGGTACGGAAATTGTTACCGCCTGGGGTTCAGATTTAAGTTATGATTATGTAAAAATTAACGCCAGTTATCGTTCGTAAAATTTAGTGGCAGAAATATTGGTAGCTTTAGGTTCGAAGGGGTGAAATAACTATGACCGGTGAAGTAAGAAAATTGATTGAAAAAGCAAAAGTATTAATTGAAGCGCTGCCCTATTTACGCACTTTTGCCAATAAAACCTTTGTCATAAAATACGGCGGTCAGGCCATGGTTTCAGATGAATTAAAAAAATCAGTGATGATGGATATAATTTTACTAAAGTATATTGGTATTAACCCCATAGTAGTCCATGGCGGCGGGGCGGAAGTAACACAGATGCTTAACCGTTTAGGCAAGGAAGCTGTTTTTGCCAATGGCCTGCGGGTAACCGATAAAGAAACTATGGAAGTTGTGGAAATGGTGTTAACCGGTAAAGTAAATAAAGAAATTGTCAGTCTCATTAACAGTCATGGCGGCAAAGCCGTAGGCCTTTCCGGAAAAGACTCCAATTTACTGGTTGCCCAAAAGCGTCCCCCCGAGCCCATCAGCGGCAGTAATGAAGTGGTGGATTTAGGGTATGTGGGAGACATTGTGGAAGTTAATCCCGATGTGATTCATACCTTAAGCGCCCAAGGTTATATTCCGGTTATTTCTTCCATTGCCGTAGGCGTAAACGGTGAAAGTCTTAATATTAATGCTGATCATGTGGCCGGGGAATTGGCGGCGGCCCTTTCTGCGGAAAAGCTGATTCTTTTAACGGATGTGGAAGGGATATTTGCCGATGCCGACGATCCCACATCTTTGATTTCCACGTTACCCAAAGCGCAAGCTTTGGAGATGATTGAAAACGGCAGAATCAATAAAGGTATGATTCCGAAAGTGCAGGCATGTCTCACCGCCTTGGAACACGGTGTGACCCGCACGCACATTATTGACGGCAGACTACCGCACTCACTTTTATTGGAAATCTTTACCGACCATGGCATTGGCACCATGGTCACAACCTAGGGGGGAGAGCTATGGATCTGCAGACAAAGGAAAAAAATTTTATTATTAACACTTACAACCGCCAGCCCGGCATCACTCCTTTTATCCAGCGCGGTGAGGGGCCTTACGTCTGGGATGCTTCCGGCAAGCGCTATCTTGACTTTATTTGCGGCCTAGGGGTAAACAGTTTCGGGCACTGCCACCCGCAGGTGGTAGAGGCCGTTTGCCGCCAGGCAAAGCAGCTGATGCATGCTTCCAATCTGTACTATACTGAACCGCAGATTCTTTTGGCAGAACGCATTGTGTCGCATTCCTGTGCCGATAAAGTGTTTTTTGGCAACAGCGGTGCCGAAGCCAATGAAGCAGCCATCAAACTGGCCCGCAAGTACGGTAAAATTACTAAAGGAAATGCCTATGAAATTATTACCGCCAAGCGTTCTTTCCACGGGCGGACCCTGGCGGCCATTACTGCCACCGGTCAGCCCAAGTACCATAAAGGCTTTGAACCCATAGTGGAAGGTTTTCGTTACGGTGAATTTAATGACCTGGAATCTTTTGCCCGCTTAATTACAGATGAGACATGTGCCATTATGGTGGAGCCGGTACAGGGCGAAGGGGGAGTATATCCTGCAAAGGAAGCCTTCCTTAAGGGCTTGCGCAGGCTTTGCGATGAACATGGGTTGCTCTTGATTTTTGATGAAGTGCAGTGCGGCATGGGACGTACCGGCAAGCTCTTTGCTTATGAGAATTACGGCGTGGAACCGGATGTTTTCACCTTGGCAAAAGCTTTGGGCGGCGGGCTTCCCATTGGTGTGATGGCGGCTAAAGGTAAGGCTGCTGAGGTCTTAACTCCGGGTGAGCATGCTTCCACCTTTGGCGGCAACCCGGTGGCCTGTGCGGCGGCCAATGCAGTCTTTGAGATTGTTACGGCGGAAGGTTTTTTAGACCATGTGGCCAAAATGGGTGATTACTTCCGGCAAAAACTTCGTGAGCTTGCCGTGGGCAATGTGGTAGAGGTACGCGGCTTAGGTTTAATGGTGGGTTTGGAAATAGACGGTGACGGTGCACAAGTGGCAAAAATGTGTCAAGAAAACGGTTTATTAATCAACTGTATCGGCGGAAAAATTTTACGCTTTTTACCGCCTTTAATCGTTAATGAAGAGCAAATTGATGCGGCCGTAGAAATTTTACGAAATGCCCTTCAGGGCGCTGAGCATACGGCGGCGGAGGGGAAAAGAGGTGAAAAAGGGCTATGAGTAAGCTTAAAGGAAGAGATTTTTTAACGGTCAACGATTTTTCCCGGGATGAATTATATGAGATTTTGCATTTTGCCCTGCAGCTAAAAGCGGAGCGAAAAGAAGGGAAAAGTCATCCTTTATTGGCCGGAAAAACCTTGGGGATG
The DNA here is from genome assembly GCA_012521405.1 of Bacillota bacterium. Lineage (GTDB taxonomy): Bacteria > Bacillota > Dethiobacteria > Dethiobacterales > Dethiobacteraceae > JAAYSO01. The sequence continues at coordinate 44,786 of JAAYMK010000124.1, read as the reverse complement.
ATTTTTCGCAAAGCTTCCACCAGAACAAGAGTATCCTTTGAAGTGGGCATGTATCAACTGGGCGGCTGTGCGCTCTTTTTAAGTGATCAGGATTTACAGATCAAGCGCGGGGAACCGGTGAAAGATACGGCCCGGGTGCTTTCCCGTTATTTGGATGGAATAATGATTCGTACCTATGAACACCGGGAAGTGGAAGAACTGGCAGAGTATGCGGAAATACCGGTGATAAACGGTTTAACGGATCTTTTGCATCCCTGTCAAGCCATGGCCGATTTAATGACTATTTTGGAGCATAAAGGCAAACTAAAAGGTTTAAAGCTGGCTTTTGTAGGTGATGGGAACAATATGGCCCATTCGTTACTTTTGGCCTGCAGTAAAATGGAAATGCACGTGGCCATAGCTTCTCCCGCAGGCTATGAACCGCGCACAGAAATCGTCAAGGCAGCGCAGGCAAACGCTAAAGACAGTGGCACGGAAGTCTTAATCACTGCAGACATCAAAGAAGCAGTGAAAGATGCCGACATTCTCTATACAGATGTTTGGGCCAGTATGGGACAGGAAGCTGAACGCATAGCCCGGATACGTGTCTTTAAACCGTACCAGATAAACCGGGAGGTTATGCAACTGGCGGCAAAGGATGCCATTGTGATGCATTGCTTACCTGCCCATCGTGGAGAGGAAATAACCGATGAAATTATGGAAGGGCCACAGTCTGTAATTTTTGATCAGGCTGAAAATCGCCTGCATGCCCAGAAAGCAATTCTGGCCAAAGTTATGTAAAAAGCACTGAAATTTAACGGGAAAATATGTGGTGAGATTATGTCCAAGGAAGAAATAGTGCAGGAAAAACCGATTGCCTTTTTTGATTCCGGTGCCGGCGGTCTGACGGTTTTGGCACTGGCTGCCCGTATGCTGCCTGCAGAAAATTTTCTCTATTTTGGCGATACCGCCAATGCTCCCTACGGCAGCAAGGATAAAGAAGAAGTACGCGCTTTAAGCCTGCAGGCGGCAGAGCTTTTAGTGGAAAAAGGCTGCAAAGCTCTAGTAGTGGCGTGTAATACAGCCACAAGCGCTGCCGTTGATTTGCTACGGGAAAAATTTACCCTGCCGGTAATCGGGATGGAACCGGCCATTAAACCCGCATTGGCGGAAGGGGGAAAGGTTTTAGTCATGGCCACCCCTCTGACATTGCGGGAGAAAAAATTCCGCCAGCTTTATAATCGTTATGCTACCGCAACGGATGAGGTGACACTGCTCCCTTGTCCCGGGCTGGTGGAATTAATTGAACAAGGAATCATCTCAGGCCCTGCTTTGGAAAATGTTTTAACTAAACTGTTTAGTGAAGTTAACACCAAGGAAATTACAACGGTAGTTTTAGGTTGTACACATTACTTATTTATTAAAGCTACTTTACAGAAGATGTTGCCGGGAGTGAAATTTATTGACGGGAATCTCGGTACGGTACGCCAGCTGCAAAGAGTTTTGACCGCAAAAAAACTTTCGCGTTCCGGTCATAAATCCGGCGGGCAGGTGGAAATTTTGGCCAGTGGCGGGGAAGCGTCGCTGGATTTACTCAAAAAATTATATGCAATAGCTTCTGCACAATGGGAGGGTGAAGTATGAAAAAGGTTGTTTTAGCATATTCCGGTGGTTTGGATACCTCCATTATTATCCCTTGGCTGAAAGAAAATTATAAAGTGGATGTGATTGCCATGGCGGCAGATGTGGGCCAGGGAGAGGAACTGGAGCCCTTACGGGAAAAAGCCATTAATTCCGGAGCGGCAAAAATTTATATTGAAGATATTTGCCAGGAATTTATGCGGGATTTTGTTTTTCCCATGATTAAATCTGGTGCTTTTTATGAGCAGCAATATTTATTGGGCACTGCCATCGCCCGTCCCGCCATTGCCAAACGCCTGGTGGAAATCGCAGAAAAAGAAGGTGCCGATGCCATTGCCCACGGTGCCACCGGAAAAGGTAATGACCAGGTGCGTTTTGAGTTATCCATTAAAGCTTTGGCACCGCAGATGAAAATTATTGCCCCCTGGCGGGAATGGGAGATAAAATCCCGGGAAGATGCCATCGATTATGCGCAAAAACACGGCATCCCCGTCCCGGTTACAAAAGATAAGCCCTACAGTATGGACCGTAACTTATGGCACATTAGTTATGAAGGCGGGATCTTGGAAGATCCTAACGTGGAGCCGGAAAAAGACATGTTTTTATTAACTGTTGATCCGCAAGATGCACCGGATACTCCGGAATATGTAGAAATCGGTTTCGAAAAAGGCGTGCCTGTTGCCGTAAACGGCAAAAAGTTGGATCCGGTTACTTTAATGACGGAACTTAATACCATTGCCGGACGTCACGGTGTCGGCCGGGTGGATCTTGTGGAAAACAGGCTTGTGGGCATGAAATCCCGCGGCGTCTATGAAACCCCGGGGGGAACATTATTGTATTTTGCCCATCGTGAATTGGAGAAATTGACGCTGGACCGGGAGACATTACATTTTAAAGAAATGGTGGCCATCAAATATGGTGAGCTGGTCTATTATGGACTCTGGTATACACCTTTGCGCGAAGCCATTGACGCCTTTGTTGACAGTACGCAACGTACTGTTACCGGCACTGTGCGCCTCAAATTATATAAAGGCAATATTTTTGTGGCCGGCCGTCAATCACCCTACTCTCTCTACCGTGAAGATCTGGCTACCTTTGAAGCCGATGAAGTTTATAATCAACGTGATGCGGAAGGTTTTATTAACCTCTTTGGCTTGCCCCTGAAAGTAAGAGGTTTCTTGGAAAAGAACCTAAAAAAGTAGGTGTAGACAATGAAACTTTGGGGAGGAAGATTCAGTAAAGATACTGATGCGCTGGTGGAGGCCTTTAATGCCTCCATTGGCTTTGACAAGCGGCTTTATGAAGAAGATATCCGCGGCAGTATGGCCCATTGCCGGATGTTGGCTGCCTGTGGCATCATTGAGCAGGCTGAAGCCGATGCCATCCTTGCCGGTTTGGCGGAAATCAAGGAAGAAATAGCTGCCGGTAAGCTGGAATTTACGGCAGCTTTGGAAGATATTCATATGCACATTGAAAAAAGGTTAATTGAAAAAATCGGTCCCGTGGGGGGTAAACTCCATACGGCACGCTCCCGTAACGACCAGGTGGCTTTAGATTTGCATATGTATGTCAAAAAGGAAATTTTAGCCACCATGGCCTTAATTAAAAATCTGCAGGTGGTGCTGGTGGAACTGGCGGAAAGACATCAAGATGCGGTCATGCCCGGTTATACGCATCTGCAGCGGGCCCAGCCCGTTTTATTTGCGCACCATTTACTGGCATATTTTTGGCAACTGGAGCGGGACCGGGGACGCTTCCAGGATGCTTACAAGCGGGCAGATTGGATGCCCCTGGGGGCCGGAGCTCTGGCCGGGACAACCTTTCCCATTGACAGGGAGATGGTGGCGCAGGAGTTAGGTTTTGCCACCCTGTATGAGAACAGTATGGATGCCGTCAGTGACCGCGATTTTGTGGTGGAGTTCTTAGCCAACGCCGCCATTTTAATGATGCATTTAAGCCGCTTAAGTGAAGATTTAATTTTATGGAACTCACAGGAATTTGGTTTTGTCATCCTGGATGATGCCTTTACCACCGGCAGCAGTATTATGCCGCAAAAGAAAAATCCCGATGTGGCGGAATTGGTACGCGGTAAAACCGGCCGTGTGTATGGACATCTTATGGGGCTGTTAACGGTACTGAAAGGCCTACCTTTAACTTATAATAAAGATTTGCAGGAAGATAAAGAAGGCCTTTTTGATACTGTTGATACCATTAAAGCCTGCCTGAAACTTTATGCTGCCATGCTGCGTACCCTCGAGGTGGACAAAGAAAGGATGTATGCCGCTGTAGCCGGTGATTTTGCCAGCGCCACCGATCTGGCCGATTACCTGGTGCGCAAAGGTTTGCCTTTCCGAGAAGCCCATGCCGTGGTAGGTAAACTGGTGGGCGAATGTGTTGCCCAAGGGCGCAGGTTGGTGGATTTAACGGTGGAGGAATTGCAAGAAGCCAATCCCCTTTTTGGGCCTGAAGCTTTGGCGCTTTTACCGCCGGAAAACTGTGTGGCTGCCCGCACCTCCCGCGGCGGTACGGCGGCACAGGCTGTGGCGGAACAGTTGCAAAAGGCAAGGGAAATTTTGGCCCAAGATTAAAAAACGCCGACTTGTCCCCGGACAAGTCGGCGTTTTATTAAGTATGGAAGTCTTTATTATTTAGAAGACGCAATAATACCTACTTCAAAACCGTCAATGACAGTTGAACCGCCGTCAACGGTAATAACGGCACCGGTTGTGTAAGAAGCATCTTCACTGGCCAGGTAGACGCAAATACCGGTGATTTCATCCGGTGTGGCCCCGCGCTTCATGGGAGAGCCAATAAAATTGTCTTCTGTCATGGAGCCAAAATGACCTTCTGTCATGGGGGTGAGCACGAAACCGGGGCAGACAACGTTGCAGCGGATATTGTCGGCACCAAAGTCCCTGGCTGCTTGTTTTGTCAGCATAATGAGGGCGGCTTTCGTGGTACAGTAACCGACTCTTTCGGAGAGGCAGACTAGACCGCCTATGGAAGCAATGTTAATAATGGAGCCGCCGCCGGCTTTTTGCATGTGGGGGATTGTTTCCCGCATGAGCATAAAAGGTCCGTTGACGTTAATGGCCCAGAATTTTTGCCAGTCATTCAAGTCAATGGTGGTTACACTGCCGGGGAAATTAACGCCGGCGCAATTGACCAGGACATCAATTTTTCCGCCACCAAATTCAAGGGTTTCCGCCACAGCCCGCTTTACATCATCTGCGTTGGCAACGTCGCCCTGGCAGACTTTCACGGAGCCTGCGGGCAGATTTGCCGCGGTTTCTTCTAACTTTTCTTTACGACGGCCCATAATTACAATTTTTGCGCCTTCTTCTACAAAACGCTTGGCAATGGCTGCTCCAATGCCAGTCCCCGCGCCCGTAATCAACGCCACCTTATTTTGTAGTTTCATTTTCCACACTCCACCTCACATTAAAAATATTTGTCCATATGTATATTATAGGTAAATGTAAGCAAGAGGTAAAGCGAAATTTGTCGCCGGAAACTGTTCGCCGGGCAGGAAAATCTCCTGAATAAGCTTGTAAATCTGCCAAAAGCTGTTATGATATATGCAAGATTAGTTATGCATAACCAGCATTGCCTATTTGCGCATAGAGGTTAATACAGGGGCGATGAATTTGTCTCAAATCTATATTTTAAAGGCATCAGTTTACCAGCAGCTGGTTAAACATTGTCAAGACTGCCTTCCTAACGAGGCTTGCGGCCTGATTGCTGGACCGGACAAATGGCATGGCACGCGCCTTTTTCCTATCACTAACGTCAAACCTTCACCTACCTCATACCGTATGGACGGTAAAGAAGTGGTGGCGGCTTTTAAAAAAATGGAGGAGGAAAATTTGCAGTTTAATGCCGCCTACCATTCTCATCCCATATCGCCGGCTAGACCTTCACCTACGGACATAAAAGAAGCTTATTTTACGGGGCCGTATTTGATTTTATCTTTTAGGCACCAAGAACCGGAGCTGAAAGGTTTTTTTATTCACGAAGGCATAGTAGAAGAAATTCCTGTTAAAATTGCCAATACTTCTGACTGATGAAGCAGGTTTTTGAGCAATTGGGGAATGAAAAAAATCCTTCCGGTAATTGTTGCTTTCCAGTTGAAAAATGTTGGCAAATTTTAAGAAAAAAATGTTATATGCTGGTTGCAAATTAACAATTTTTGTGTTAGACTAGGAACTGTTGGGTGACAAAAAAGGAAATAGCTGGGCTGCAGAGAGACAACCACTGGATGCGCTTATTTTTTTTGTTATATTCGTATAAACATGTATATATAGGTTAAGAGTGCTATTTTCTTTTCCGCAAGTAAGATTTTAGGGAGAGGGTCAAATTGTTTACCTGTAGTAACCCGGTTTTGCAGCATGAAAGTGCATCCGCTTTAGCTACAGTCATACTTAAGCCTATTGTCAGAAAAAATAAAATTGTTGATTTTAAAGTGAAAGATTGGAACCATACATTTATCAGTTATTTTGGCCTTGAGTGCCTTTATGGGGATATATTTTTGCGCTGCCTGGAGTATGAGGGCAAACATGAATTGGTAGAAATGTTTTTTGCCCTTGTTAATGCCGAAACACCTTTTACCAGTAAGAGTATGGTGGTTAAACTGCAAGGTGGCTATTATTTCACAACTGTAGTGAGACATCAGGGAACTTATATTTTTACATTTATACCCTTTGCAGAAAATTTATTGCGGAGCAACTGTCAAGATGAACTGACAGGTCTTTTTACTCGTGCTTACTATGATAAACAATTGGAATGGTATAACCAGGAAAAGACGTGGCCTTTAAGTTTAATTTTGCTTGATATTAACGGTCTAAAAACGGTAAATGATTCCTTTGGTCATGAAACGGGAGACCGGTATCTGCAAAGGGTGGCAGCTATTTTAAAAGCCATGTTCCAGCAAATTGGTTTTGTGGCACGCATAGGCGGCGATGAATTTGCCGTGGCATTGCCGGGAGTACATAAGGAAGAGCTACAGGCGTTGGTGCGGAAATTGAGATTCCATTGCCAGGAAGATAAGCAGCAACCCTTTAAGATAAATATTGCTATAGGGTCGGCCTCACGACGAAACGAAAAACAAGATATTTGGGCCGTTGTGGCTAAAGCCGAAAACAGGTTGAATCAAAACAAGCTGTTTGAGGGCAATAACGCACGCTGGGATGGTACCGGTTATCCCCAAGGGTTAAAAGGAGAGGAAATACCGCTTCTGGCTAGAATAATTTCTGTTTTAGACGCGTATGATACCATGACACATGGCAGAGTTTACAAACAAAAGCTCTCCCAAAAGGAAGCCATTGCCGAAATAAAGCGCCAGCGGGGAAAACAATTTGATCCAAGGGTGGTAGATGTGTTTTTGGCCATGATGGAGAAGGAAATGTTGCTGAAAAAACTGCAACAAGAAAGAGAAAAATTGCATAAACTTGCCGACGGGCAGGATTTTACCAGCCAAGATTTACTGAAACAAAGTAGATATGTTGATCAAATTATTAATCAAATTTACAGGATAAGTAAAGTTGAAGTCAAGCTTTAGCTGCCAGGTATAGGCCCTTAGTCTGGAGTTTTCCAGACTAATTTTTTGTTTAATGGGGGCAGGGGTAGGTCCTTTAGGTTATCTCTTTGCCTTGATAATTTTGGGGCAAAATAGGGGGGTGGAACAAGGGCAAAAGGATGTATAAAAAGGCGTGAAAAGTATATACTATCCTCTGTTGACAGGAAAGTAAGGAAAAAACAGATAATAGAAGAAAATTAAATGTAAATCAAGATGATTCTTCATATTAATGAATTATTACGTAATTAATCTTTTTGGTAGATTTGCTTTTGCCTGGTTTTTTTTATACTATATCAAGTGTGAATTTAGCACTCGCAGCCTTAGAGTGCTAATAACAATATACCTACTTTTAGAAGGAGGTCTATCTGCATGAAAATTCAACCCTTAGGTGATCGCGTAGTCATCAAACCTATTGAAGCCGAAGAAAAAACGGCCAGCGGCATTGTACTGCCCGACAAAGCAAAAGAGAAGCCGCAAGAAGGAGAAGTTATTGCCGTAGGTGACGGCCGTGTTCTTGATAATGGGACTCGCTTAGAAATGGACGTAAAAGTAGGGGACCGTGTCCTTTTCTCCAAATATGCCGGAACGGAAGTTAAGCTTGAAGGTGTCGAATACTTAATTATGCGTCAAGACGATATTCTGGGTAAATTAGTTTAGATTAAGCACTAATGAATGATAAAAGGAGGCAGAGGTAATGGCCAAAGAAATTTATTTCCGTGAAGAAGCACGCCGTGCACTGGAAAGAGGTATTAATCATCTTGCAGATACAGTGAAAGTAACTCTTGGACCTAAAGGCCGCAATGTAGTTTTAGAAAAGAAATTTGGTGCGCCGCTCATTACTAACGACGGTGTTACCATTGCCCGTGAGATTGAACTGGAAGATCCCTTTGAAAACTTAGGCGCACAGCTAGTGAAAGAAGTTGCTACGAAAACTCAAGATGTTGCCGGAGATGGTACCACAACGGCTACCCTCTTGGCCCAGTCCATTATCCGTGAAGGTCTGAAAAACGTCACAGCAGGCGCTAACCCCATGGCAATTAAGCGCGGTATTGAGAAAGCTATCGATGCTGCTGTGAAGAGCATTAAAGAGCAATCCCGTCCCGTGGAAACTAGAGAAGCTATTGCGCAAGTTGCCGCAATTTCTGCTGACGATAAAGATATTGGTGAGCTTATTGCCGATGCCATGGAAAAGGTCGGCAAAGACGGCGTCATTACCGTTGAAGAATCTAAAGGCTTTACCACAGACCTTAAAGTCGTAGAAGGTATGATGTTTGACCGGGGTTACATCTCTCCCTACATGGTTACCGATACGGAAAAAATGGAAGCCGTGCTGGAAGAGCCCTATATTCTCATTACTGACAAGAAAGTCAGCAATGTGCATGATCTGCTGCCCGTCTTAGAAAAAGTAGTTCAAGCCGGTAAGCCTTTACTGCTCATTGCGGAAGATGTTGAAGGTGAAGCACTGGCAACCTTAATTGTGAACAAGTTGCGTGGTACTTTCAACTGTGTTGCCGTGAAGGCTCCTGCCTTTGGTGATCGCCGCAAAGCTATGCTGCAGGATATTGCCATCTTGACAGCTGGACAGGTTGTCTCTGAAGAACTTGGCCTGGAATTAAAGAATGCCGATATTAGCCACCTGGGTAGAGCAAAACAAGTTCGTGTCACCAAAGATGAAACTGTCATCGTTGACGGTGCCGGTGATACCAAAGAAATTAAAAAGCGGATTGCACAAATTCGTGCACAAATTGAAGAAACCACATCTGACTACGACAGAGAAAAACTGCAAGAGCGCTTGGCTAAACTGGCAGGCGGCGTAGCTGTAATCGAAGTTGGTGCAGCCACCGAAGTGGAAATGAAAGAAAAGAAAACACGCATTGAAGACGCCCTTTCTGCAACTCGTGCTGCCGTGGAAGAAGGTATTGTACCCGGTGGCGGTACTGCTTACATTAATGCCCTGAAAGCCCTTGAAAATATTGAAGCTGAAGGAGATGAACTGACTGGCGTCAATATTATCCGCCGCGCTCTGGAAGAGCCTGTCCGTCAAATCGCGGAGAATGCCGGTGAGGAAGGTTCCATTGTTGTCGAAAAAGTTAAAGCTGCTGATCCCGGTGTAGGATACAACGCCGCCACAGGCGAATATGTTGATATGATTGCTTCCGGTATTCCTGATCCGGCAAAAGTTACACGCTCCGCACTCCAAAATGCTGCCAGCATTGCTGCCATGTTCCTTACCACTGAAGCTGTGGTTGTGGATAAACCGGAGGAAAATAAAAATGCAGCAGCTGCTGCAGCAGGACAGATGCCAATGTAAAAAAAGTGTTGGGATTTTCTCCCAACACTTTTTTTGTGCTGTTTGGTAAGATTTTTTAAAGGGATTTTAAAACTTCTTCCAGAGGATAATAGGGTAATCCGTGGGCTTCGGCAACACCGGCGTTGGTAACTTTGCCGCCATAAACATTGATACCTTTGGCCAAAGCTTCATCATCCAGCACAGCTTGTTTCCAGCCTTTTTTAGCAATTTCCAAAATATATGGTAAAGTTGCATTCGTAAGGGCCAAAGTAGAAGTACGAGGTACAGCACCGGGAATATTGGGCACGGCATAATGAATCACACTATGCTTCACAAAAACCGGATTGGCATGGGTGGTGGGTTTTTCAATAGTTTCCACACAGCCGCCCTGATCAATGGCCACATCGACGATGACACTGCCCGGCTGCATTTTTTTCACCATGTCTTCGGTAATAATTTTAGGCGCCTTTGCACCCGGCACCAGCACCGCCCCCACCACTAAATCTGCATTTCTCACAGCCTTCGTAAGATTGTAGCGATTGGAATATAAAGTTTCAATTCTGCCGTAAAAGACGTCTTCAAGGTAGCGTAGCCGATCCACATTAATATCAATCACTGTGACACGGGCTCCCAGTCCCATGGCACGTCTGATGGCTCCCGTGCCCACAGTGCCGGCGCCTACCACAACCACGGAACCCGGTGTTACTCCCGGTACTCCTTCCAGCAGAATCCCTTTACCACCGCGGGTTTTTTCCAGATAGATGGCTCCCACTTGGATGGCCATCCGTCCCGCCACTTCACTCATGGGAGTCAGCAGGGGCAGGCTGCGGTCGGAACGCTGGACTGTTTCATAAGCCATGGCCGTTACTTTGGACTCCATTAAAAGTTGTGTCAGCTTTAAATCTGCCGCCAGGTGTAAGTAAGCAAAAAAGATCAGGCCGGGCCTTAAGTACTTATATTCAGATTCATGCGGTTCCTTAACTTTTACCATGAGTTCACAATTTTCCCAGACATAAGAGGCATCATCTATGATTTCCGCGCCCGCGGCTTCATAACTCTGATCGGAGAAACCCGAGCCAAGGCCGGCACCTTTTTCCACAAGTACCCGGTGTCCGCAGGCTGTTAACGCATCTACGCCGGCGGGGGTCATGGCTACACGGTTTTCTTGTTCTTTTAGTTCTTTAACAACACCAATGATCATTTTCCAGGCCTCCTCAAAACGACGAAATTAAAATCAGTACGCAAAAATAAAATACATTGTCAAAAGTATATCAAAAAATAGGCAGTCTAACTAGGCCAAATTTACTTATTTTTTACACATCTTTTCTGGCTGTCGCCTTGACATCAGGGGTAGTTTAAGGCAAACTCAAATTAATTAATTCTTAAGCTAAAAATTTGTTAAGCGAGAGCAAAGATGAGAAAATTTTTTCTGGGTGTTCTCTTAATTATTTTTTTGTTTGTCCTGGCAAAGGTAATTTCTGACACATTTTTTATCAAAATGGAGCACATTGAAATTCCTCTCCCTGCGCTGCCACCAGTTTTCGACGGTTTGCGAATTTTGCAACTCAGTGATTTGCATGGACGCCGCCTGCCAGGAGACGGCAAATTAGCACAAGAAATTAAAGCGGCAAATCCGGATCTGATTGTTCTGACCGGTGACTATGTGAAAAGGAAAGCAGAGGAAATTGACAATTATTATTCCTTGCTGGAAGCAATGGCAGCAATAGCCCCCGTTTATGCCGTTAGCGGCAACCATGATTACCGGGCCGGTTGGGAGCTTGTTGCCGGGAAACTGCAAAAAGCAGGAATCACCGTGCTGGACAACAGGCATGTGAAGATACAAAAAGAAGGGCAGGAATTAATTCTTGCGGGGGTAAGCGACCCGCATACAGGCCATGATCATTTACCGTCTGCGCTGCCGCCGGTAATAGATGCGCCGGTAATTCTTTTAGCCCATGCCCCTACCTGGTTTGTCCGGAGGCAGGAAAATGATTCCCTGACAGTCTTGCGCGCAGAAGATGCACTATGGGAAAATATGGCTTTAATTTTAACGGGGCATACCCACGGCGGGCAGATAAAATTACCTTTTGTCGGGCCTGTAACGACGGCATCCGGCCGCTTATTCCCACGGGATTATATTGAAGGTTTAAGCCGTGAAGGTAATATCTGGCTTTATATCTCCCGCGGTATCGGGCAAAGCGGAATTATTCCCTTACGTTTTTTATCGCCTGCGGAAATGACTTTAATTACACTTCGTACAACTGCTCCGAAATAAATTTCTTTACAAATTTACAATCTGCTGTCTATAATAAAATTATTTTTTAACACCATGCTAATTTTAGCCCTTTTAATTGGAGGTGGGAAAATGGCGCAGCAGGAATTGGTGGTTGTCCTTGATTTCGGTGGACAGTATACCCAGTTAATTGCCCGTAAAATCAGGCAATTACACGTTTATTGTGAGATTTTACCATATAAAACCCCTTGGGAAAAAATTAAAGAACGCCATCCTAAAGCTTTAATTTTTACCGGTGATTCACAGGAGGTTTACAAAGAGACAGCACCGGCGGCAGCTCCTGAAGCCTACCGGCTGGGACTGCCCATTTTAGCTCTCGGTGCCGGCGTGCAGGTGATGGCAAAGGATTTGGGCGGCACTATCCGCCCGGGTGAGCATGATCCCGGCAAAAAGATAAAAATGACGGTATTAAAAGAAAATGACCTTTTTGCCGGTTTGGCAAAAGAAATTCTGCTCTTGCCGGAACAGGGCAAGGTGGTGGAAAAAGTACCTGAGGGTTTTACAGTTTTGGCGGCGACAGAAATGATGCCTGTGGCAGCCATGGCCCATTTGGAGCGGAAGTTTTATGCCGTTTCCTGCCACCCACAGGCTTTAGAAACACCTGCAGGGACAAAAGTTTTGGCAAACTTCTTGTTTAAAATTGCAGGATTGACCGGGGACTGGAACATTGATGTGTTTATTGAAAATACCGTGCAAAGAATCCGGGAAGCCGTGGGAGAAAATGAACAAGTGGTGTGCGGCCTTTCCGGTGGCGTAGATAGTTCCGTGGCCGCCGCTTTGGTACATAAAGCCATCGGCGATGGTTTAACCTGTATTTTTGTTGATCATGGACTTTTACGCCAGGATGAAGCCCGGCAGGTCATGGCCACTTTTCAGGAAAATTTAAAAATGAAAGTAATCAAGGTAGATGCGGCGGCAGAGTTTTTGCATAAACTTAAAGGTGTGACCGATCCGGAGCAAAAGCGTAAAATTATCGGCACTGAATTTATTCGTGTTTTTGAAAGGGAAGCGGCTAAAATCGGTAAAATTGATTACTTGGTACAAGGAACGGTTTATCCCGATATTGTTGAGAGCGGAACAGAAACAACTGCTGTCATTAAATCACACCATAATGTGGGCGGCCTGCCTAAAGACATGAAATTTAAACTTATTGAACCGCTCAATACTTTATTTAAAGATGAGGTACGCCAGGTTGGAGCAGCCTTAAACTTACCTGAGGATATTGTTTGGCGCCATCCTTTCCCGGGTCCCGGTCTTGCCATACGGGTTTTAGGTGAGGTCACAGAGGAAAAATTGAAAATCTTGCGGGCGGCCGATGCCATTATGATTGAAGAAATTAAAAAAGCGGGCCTCTACCGCAAAATCTGGCAAGCTTTTGCCGTCCTGCCCGATATCCGCTCCGTAGGTGTTTTTGACGGTAAGCGCACATACGCTTATACCATTGCTTTGCGTGCCGTCACCGGCCAGGACGGGATGACGGCCGATTGGTATCGTTTTCCTTATGAAGTGCTGGAGAAAATTACTCACCGCATCGTTACCGAGGTACCCCATGTCAACCGCGTGGTGTACGATATTACCCCTAAACCGCCGGCCACCATTGAATGGGAGTAAACTAGAGCCTGTAACCTACTAGTCCGGGTTACAGGCTTTTTGGCTTCACTTTAAATAATAATAGTTTTAATTTTTGGTCATATAACCGCAAACTATATAAAGACAGCTACAGCAAAGATTCTCTCCCTTTATAGTTTACAAAACCAGATAATAACGTTATAATGAATGCGTTGTGCCGTTTTAGAGAAATAAAGTATCGCAAGGCTAAACTTGATAACCACTCTCATTGGCGGGTGGTTAATCTTTTGCAAAAATTTAGGGTGAGCGAAAAAGATGAATGTATTGGTAAAGGACAGGGAATTTTATCAAAGAGTACTGCAGATTGGTGTGCCCATTATGATCCAAAATTTTTTGGGTCAGTTTTTAAATATGGTTGATACTATTATGGTGGGCAGGCTTGGGGAGACTGAAATTGCTGCTGTGGGGATCGCCAACCAGTATTTCTTTTTCTTCCATATGGTATTGATCGGTATCTGTTCGGGCTGCGGTATTTTTATTGCTCAATACTGGGGAAAAAGGGATACTGTGAATATTAAGCGGATCTTAGGCCTGGGCTTGTCTTCCGTAACAGTAATTGCCTTGCTGTTTATCGCCGTGGGTTTAAGTAATCCCAGAATGATTATCGCAATTTTTAACAAAGAAACGCTGATTTTAGAGCTGGGTTCCCAATATTTAAGAATTATTTTGCTCGGCTACCTGTTTACAGCCATTACTTTTATGTTCCAGTCAGCGCTTAGATCAATTGGCAATACTGTTTTGCCCATGTTTATCAGTGTGGTGGGGCTTGTTTGTAATATTGTTTTAAACTATGCCCTCATTTTTGGTAATTTGGGGATGCCGGCCTTTGGTGTTCAGGGAGCTGCCATTGCAACGGTAATCGCCAGAATTGTAGAGACGGTGGGATTAATCCTGGCCGTTTATCTCGGCAAAGAGGTAATTGCCGCCTCCATGAAAGAAATGCTTGATTTTACTCTTGCTTACGTCAGGGATGTTTTCAAGACGGTCACACCGGTAGTCTTAAATGATATCTGCTGGGGACTTGCTAGTATTGTCTACGTTGCGGTCTATGGCCGCATGGGCAGCCAGGCGGTGGCTGCAGTGCAAATTGGTAATACGGTGAATAATTTGTTTATGATTGTGATTTTCGGCCTTTCTGCCGCTGCTTCTGTCATGATCGGCAATAGTATTGGTGCAGGCCAAGTCGAATTAAGTAAAGAATATGCGCGAAAGTCCATTATACTTTCCGTGCTGGCAGGTGTGACGTTGGGAGCGTCCTTGGCTGTAGCTTCACCCTTTATTATCCGCTTATTTAATATTTCCGCCGCAGTGGCTTATTCAACCCAGATTATTTTATACATGATGGCGGCGATTTTGGCGGTAAGAATGGTATGTATAATTCTTATTACCGGCGTTTTAAGGGGCGGTGGTGATGCCAGGCAGGCCCTGATAATTGAGGGTTTTACCATGTGGTTTATTGGCGTGCCTTTAACTTTACTGGGAGCCTTTGTTTTCAGATTTCCGATTCATTTAGTTTATGCTATGGCCATGATTGAAGAAATAGTAAAGTGTATTTTGGCCTCAATCAGAGTAAGGTCAGGCCGCTGGATGAGAGATGTTACACAAAGCGTTCAGAGTTAAATAAAGCCTCCGGGGATGATTACCCCGGGGGTTTTTAACTATTTTCATAGAGTAAATTTTTTTAGTTGGAGCCTGTGATTAATCCCGAGTGTCTTTGAGGGCTGCTTGTAAAACCTGCGAGAAGTTGACATTGTTTTGCAAAGTAAAATAAAAGAGATTATTTTCTGATGGCACCACTTTGCTGCTAGACGTATATACTAATGTGAAGCTTTATTTGCCGCAAACAGAAGCAAATGGCGGGGAGGAGAATAAATGAATCTGCGGAAGCTGATTCTGATAAAAAATGAATGCTATCAAGCCGGGCAAAAAATTTTGGTGCGGGGGATCATGGTGCACAGTACCGGGGCAAACAATCCTTATTTGCGACGTTATGTGGGCCCGGATGACGGTCTTTTGGGGACGAATCTCTATGGTAACCACTGGAACCAACCGCGCCCGGACGGGCAACAAAAATGTGTCCACGCCTTTATTGGTAAATTAAAGGACGGAAGTATTGCCACGTACCAAACTCTGCCGTGGAATCACAGGGGGTGGCATGCAGGGGGAGCGGCAAATAATACGCATATTGGTTTTGAAATTTGTGAGGACGGGTTAAATGATCCGGTCTATTTTGGCCTGGTATACCGGGAAGCTGTAGAATTGTGCGTATATCTTTGCCGGATGTTTAGCTTAACGGAAAAAGATATAATTTGTCATAGCGAAGGGGCCCAATTGGGGATTGCCAGCAGTCGGGCCGATGTGATGCACTGGTTTCCTAGGCATGGAAAGGATATGGATACTTTCCGTGCGGATGTGGGGGCGGCACTAGCGGAAGTGACCGGTGTGCAAAAGGAAAAAAATATTCCCAGTGAGTGGGCTAAAGATGCATGGCAATGGGCGATGCAGGAAGGCATCACCGACGGGACAAATCCGCAGGGGGCCATAACCAGAGAGCAAACTGTGACCATGTTGTATAGATTCTATCAGCTTCTGGCAAAAAAATAATTTTTCATGTAGTAAAACCCTATGAACCTTAATAAAGGTTTATAGGGCTTAATTGTTTAAGAAAAAATCTAATTCCTTTGCGGCCGGCAGGAGAAATTAAGGCAAAAGGCGTATAAGACAGTAATAATATTAATATTAAAAATTTTCAAAAGGAGTGAAAATTTTGCATCGTCCCAAATTTAATGAGGCTGAATTAAAGGTTGTTAGTGAAATGCCCAGTATGATACCGGGGGCGCCGCCTACTCCTTTATATGATTTCCCGGTAACAAGAAGAGAGGCATATATTGCCACCATGGAGAAAAAACCGATTTGGCAAATTACAAATATTGAAACACGTTTTTATACACCCAGAGCCAATCCAGACAATGTGGCCCGTGCCTTTGTTTTTGAAGATACTCCCATGCCACCATTGGAAGGGCCGGTAAAAGATATGTTTGGCATTGAATGGGTGTATGTGCCTGTGGCCGGCGGTTCTATGGTTAAGCCGGGCAATCCGTTCCTGCGCGATGCCAACGAGTGGGAAGAAAAACTGGTTTGGCCGGATATAGACAGCTGGGATTGGGAGACCAGTGTCAAAAATATCACCATGAACAAAGATGTTTTTAATATTGTCTGGATTATGAACGGCTGGTTTGAGCGTTTAATTTCCTTTATGGATTTTGAAAATGCTGTAGTGGCATTAATTGATGAGGAACAAAAGGATGCAGTCAAGGCGCTTTTTGACAAGCTATCTGATCTTTACATAAAAATTATCGATAAACATCTTGAATATTGGCCGGAAATTGATTGCTTCTGCTTCCATGATGACTGGGGCGCGCAAAAAGATACTTTCTTTTCTCCCAATGTAACCATGGAAATGATTGTCCCGTACATGAAAAAAGTTACCGACCACCTGCATGCCCGCGGTTTATATGCAGATTTACATTCCTGCGGTATGATTGAAAAGCAGGTACCTTCCATTATTGCCGCCGGTTGGGACTCCTGGAATCCGCAACCCATGAATGATACGCAAAAACTTTACGAATTGTACGGAGACAAAATTGTGCTGGGTGTGATGCCCGATCCCATTTCTCCTGATGCCAGTGAAGAAGAACAGCGCGCTGCCGCCAGGGCTTATGTGGAAAAGTTTTGCCATCCTGACAAACCATCTTTCTTTAATTTCTATGCCTCCGAGTATTTAACCCCCGCCTTTAGGGAGGAGTTATATAAGCAATCGCGAATTAAATACTGTGGCGAGTAGGCGAAAAATAGCAAACTTCGCATGGCCGACGGGAAAAGTAAAGCATATTGACAGGCTTTGTCAAATCTGATAAGCTAATGGTGAATTAAATAACTCGTATAATTTCAGGAATATGGCCTGAAAGTCTCTACCAGATAACCGTAAATTATCTGACTACGGGTGAAAGTGTGCCTAGGGTTCCGCCGCGTAAGCGGGCTGGTCCAAGTGGCACAGGCACTTTATGTGCTACACCGAAGGGATAAAAGCCCAGACGGGTAGGTTTCGCTCATTTGACCTACTCGTCTGGGCTGCTTTTTCATGAGCCTATTTATTTTATCCCAGGCATAACTGCTTTTATAGCAGAGAATTACTAAACTTGAGTAAAGTTGAGGAGGTGAAAGATGGTAAGGAGAAGCTTTTATACATAAAATAAATTTAAGGAGGCTTGTTGTACCATGGAAAAGTTTTTTAAACTGAAGGAAAACAACACCAATGTAAGAACGGAAATTGTAGCAGGTATTACAACATTCATGACCATGGCCTATATTATTTTTGTTAACCCTGATATTCTCGGTACCACCGGGATGGACAAGCCTGCCGTGGCCACCGCAACAATTTTATCTGCAGCCATTACCACAATCTTAATGGGACTTGTCACCAATTATCCTTTTGCTTTGGCTTCGGGTATGGGGTTAAATGCGTATTTCGCCTTTACCGTTGCGCCCCAATACGGCTGGCAGGCTGCTTTGGGAGCCGTGCTTATTTCCGGTATTGTCTTTTTCCTCCTGTCTATTTTTGGTATTGTGGAGGAAATCGATAAAGCTTTGCCTACCAGTTTAAAGAGGGCTGTTGCGGCCGGTATTGGTTTATTTATTGCTTTAATCGGCCTGACGAATGTGGGAATTATTGTCGGCGATCCGGCCACGACTGTAGCTTTGGGTAATATTAAAGAAACTACACCGGCTTTAGCTTTAATTGGCCTGCTGATTATGGCTGTGCTCATGGCTTTAAAAGTAAAGGGTGCCATTTTAATCGGGATTCTGATTACAACAATTATTGGCATGTTTGTGGGTGTGACACAAGTGCCGCAGTCCATAGGCGAGATTGTGGGACCTCCCGCCAGTTTGTCCCCGATCTTTTTAAAACTTGATTTCCCGGGCGCCATTAGACTGGGCTTCATGGTGATTTTTTCCCTGCTTTTTGTCGATATGTTTGATACTTTAGGCACTTTAATGGGAACAAGCGCCCGTGCCGGCTTCCTTGATAAAGACGGTCGCCTGCCCAGAATCAAAGGTGCCATGACGGTTGATGCCATCGGTACCATGTTGGGAGCGCTGCTTGGTACCAGTACTGTTACCACCTATGTGGAATCCAGTGCCGGTGTTTCTGAAGGCGGACGGACAGGACTAACCGCGGTTACAACTGGGGTTTTATTCCTCCTGGCACTTTTCTTTACCCCGCTGGCAACCCTTGTACCCAGTGCAGCTACTGCTCCCGCTTTGGTGATTGTAGGGGTTTTAATGCTGGGGGCAGTTATGGATATAGATTTTAATGATTTTACGGAAGCATTTCCGGCTTTCATGACCATTATTGCCATGCCGCTAACCTATTCCATTGCACATGGAATTGCCGCCGGGTTTATTACTTATCCCATTGTTAAATTGGCTTCCGGCCGTGCCAAGGAAGTGCATTGGTTTGCGTACGTTCTCTTTGTGGTGTCATTGGCTTTTTATCTGCTCTAAAATAACGGACGGGGGCCGTATTTTGCGGCCCCTTAATCCTTTAGCTTTCCTGATGTGATAAAGCTTTTAGTGTTAAAATAATGGTACATACTTACATGTTTAAATACGGTTTTGCTCATAATTGGAAGAAAATTTAGCTGGAGGCGTTAGGGATGGAAAATAATGCTTTAGTGGGAATTATTATGGGCAGTGATTCAGATCTGGCCGTTATGAGCGCCGCTGCGGAAATTTTGGAGGAATTTGGCGTTCCTTACGAAATGGCTGTCATGTCTGCCCATCGTACACCGGCTAAAGTGGAGGAATTTGCCAGGAATGCTTCAGCCCGTGGGATGAAAGTAATTATTGCCGGTGCCGGCGGGGCGGCGCATCTGGCCGGTGTGGTTGCCGCTTATACCGAGCTACCGGTGATTGGCGTACCTATTTTGACGAAAACTCTCGGCGGTGCCGATTCATTATATTCAATGGTGCAAATGCCTTCAGGTGTGCCTGTGGCTACCGTGTCCATCAACGGAGCAAAAAATGCAGGACTCTTGGCGGTACAAATTTTAAGTGTGAAGGATGAAAATCTGCGCTGCAAAATGGTGGCCTATAAAGAAGAGATGGCTAAACAAGTGATGGCAAAGGCAGAAAAATTGGCGAAAAGCGGTTGGCGGCAATACTTGGCGGAACAGAAAAAATAGTTTTCGCAAAAAATACCTGCAAGCGCAGGAGATGTGTAGGGAGGAAACTAACTTACTGGGAGGCAGTATCATGGCGGCTGAACTTATAAATTTGCCTGAAGACAAAATGAAAGAAGAGTGCGGAGTTTTCGGCATTTATTCACCGGGTAGTGATGTGGCCCAACTTACTTATTATGGGCTTTATGCTCTCCAGCATCGCGGACAGGAAAGTGCGGGTATTGCCGTGGCTAACGGCAGGGATATTAAAGGGGAAAAAGGTATCGGGCTGGTTTCTGATGTTTTTGCCGAGACGACTAAACTGCAGGAACTACAGGGACATATTGCCGTGGGCCATGTGCGCTATTCCGGCACCGGTTCTACCTCTCCGGTCAATGCGCAACCATTAATTGTCCGCTATTATGGCGGTTCCCCTGCCATTGTCTACAACGGAAACCTGGTAAACGGCCGGAAATTGCGCATGCAACTGGAAAGGGAAGGATCTATTTTTCAAACTACCACAGACTGCGAAATTCTTGCCCACCTTATCGCCCGGTCAGGGGAAAGTGAGATTGTGGCCGCCTTGCAAAAAGTATTGCCACGGCTCAAAGGTGCTTTTACGTTTCTCATTATGACACCGGACAAATTAATTGCCATACGGGATGCCCATGGTATCAGACCGCTGTCTTTGGGGGAAACGGCAGCAGGTTTTGTCCTGGCCTCGGAAACATGCGCCTTTGATACGGTGGGCGCCCAGTTTATTCGCGACGTTAAGCCCGGGGAAATGGTTGTCATTGACAAAAACGGCCCGCAATCTCTTCAGTATGCAGAAACGGAAAAACAGGCCATGTGTGTCTTTGAATATATTTACTTTGCCCGTCCGGACAGCAATTTGTTGGGGCAAAATGTGCATATGGTACGCAAGCGCCTCGGCCGGCGCTTGGCGCAGGAACATCCTGTGGATGCCGATATTGTTACTGGCGTTCCCGATTCTTCACTTTCCGCCGCCTCCGGTGTGGCTGAACAGTTAGGCTTGCCCTACGAAATGGGTTTTGTGAAAAATCGCTATATTGGCCGTACTTTTATTCAACCTTCGCCGGAATTGAGGGCGCTGGGTGTACAACTAAAACTCAACCCGGTCAGGCAGATTGTGGCGGGCAAACGTGTGGTCATGGTGGATGATTCCATTGTCCGGGGAACGACATCCAAACGGATAGTGCATATGTTGCGGCAAGCCGGCGCCAAAGAAGTACATGTTTTAATTACTTCACCACCTGTCATCTCTCCCTGTTATTATGGAGTGCATACGGCCACATCGCAGGAATTAATCGGTGCACGTTTAGAAACTAAAGAAATTGCCAGGGAAATCGGCGCCGATTCTTTGGGCTTTTTAAGTGAAGACGGGATGCTAGAATGTTTAAACCTGCCTAAAGAAGAATTTTGTACCGCCTGTTTTAACGGGCGCTATCCGGTTGTGTGCACTGAGGAGTGCCCATATGATAAATAAAGGTGAAGGGAGTAAGTAGCCTTGGCGTATACCTATAAAGATGCCGGGGTTGATATTGATGCCGGCAATCAAGCTGTGGAGCTGATGAAAAAGCATGTCCGTTCCACTATGCGGCCAGAAGTTTTAACTGACATCGGTGGCTTCGGCGGTTTGTTTGCCTTGAATACAACGTACAAGGAGCCGGTTTTAGTTTCCGGGACGGACGGTGTAGGTACTAAACTAAAAATTGCCTTTCTGCTGGACAGGCACGATACTATTGGCCAAGATGCAGTGGCCATGTGTGTAAACGATATTGTGGTACAGGGAGCGGAGCCGCTCTTTTTCCTGGATTATTTAGCCGTGGGGAAATTGAACCCGGAACAGGTGGCAGAAATTATTAGCGGTGTTGCCGCCGGTTGCCGCCTGGCCGGCTGTGCTTTAATTGGCGGCGAGACGGCGGAAATGCCGGGTTTTTATGCAGAAGGCGAGTATGATCTAGCCGGATTTGCCGTGGGGGTGGTTGAACGCAGTCAACTTATTGACGGCAGCAAGGTGCAGGAAAAAGATGTGCTCATTGGGCTGGCTGCTTCGGGGCTGCATAGTAACGGTTTTTCCCTGGCACGGAAAGTATTTTTCCATAAAGCCAATTGGAAGCCGGACGCTTATATTGCTGAATTTGGCAAGACCTTGGGCGAGGAACTGCTTACACCGACGCGAATTTACGTCAAAGGAATCTTGTCATTATTACAGGAAGTGCAAATCAACGGTATGGCCCATATTACAGGGGGCGGACTGGTGGAAAATGTACCCCGTTGCCTGCCGCAAGGTTTGGGGGCGGTAATTGAGACTAAAGCCTGGACGGTGCCGCCTGTCTTTCAAGTGCTGGAAAAGCTGGGGGCAATAGAAAGACAAGAAATGTACAGGACTTTTAATATGGGGATTGGTTTTGTGCTGGTGGTTAGGCCGGATGCTGCTGACAAAGCGGTAACTTTATTGCAAAGTTTAGGGGAAACTCCCTATTTGCTTGGTGAAGTGGTGAGCGGCAGCGGCGTAACTTTTAAATAGAAACTGCGGAGTGAAGAGGAAATGAAACGTATAGCCGTTCTGGCTTCAGGTAACGGTACTAATTTGCAAGCTATTATTGATGCGGTGGAAAGTAAAAAAATTTGTGGCGCAGAAGTGGTGCTGGTTCTGAGCGATAAAAAAGATGCTTATGCCTTAACCCGGGCGAAAAAACACGGTATTAAAAATAAATTTTTTGATCCCCAACTTTATGCTTCACGGCAGGAATATGACCGTGCCCTTGTGGCTTATTTACAGGAGCATAAAATTGATTTGGTGGTCCTGGCCGGTTATATGCGTTTGGTTTCTCCTGAATTTGTGGAAGCTTACAAAAACAGGATCATGAATATTCATCCCGCTTTACTGCCGGCATTTCCCGGCACCAAGGGGATTGCCGCTGCCCTTGACTACGGGGTAAAAGTCACCGGCTGCACAGTCCATTTTGTGGATGAGGGGATGGATACAGGACCCATTATTTTGCAGGAAGCCGTGACGGTACGGGATGACGATACAGTGGAAAGTTTGCGGGAGCGGATACAAAAAATTGAGCACCGCCTGTACCCCAAAGCCATTGATCTTTGGGTGCGCGGTAAAATAACAATACAGGGAAGAAGGTGCTTTATTGATGAATAAGCTGGCGCTGTTAAGCGTTTCTGAGAAAACCGGGATTGTGGATTTTGCCCGCGGTTTAATTGACCTTGGCTTTACCATTATTTCCACCGGCGGGACAAAAAAAGTGCTGGAGGAGGCACAAATTCCCGTCCAAAGTGTGTCCTGTCTTACCGGTTTCCCGGAGATTTTGGATGGGCGGGTAAAAACGCTTCATCCTAAAATCCATGGCGGTATTTTGGCACGCCGGGACCTGCCGGAACATCAAAGACAAATGCAGGAACACCAAATCCCGTCCATTGAGCTGGTGGCCGTTAACCTTTACCCTTTTGCGCAAACGGTGGCAAAACCGGATGTCACCCTGGAAGAAGCCATTGAAAATATAGATATTGGCGGACCTGCCATGGTACGAGCTGCCGCCAAAAATTTTGCCCATGTGGCGGTGGTGGTAAATCCAAAGCGGTATGGTGAAATCTTAAAAGAAATGCAGGAAAAGGGCAGTTTAAGTGAAAAAACACGTTTTACTTTAGCGGCGGAAGCCTTTAGACACACAGCAGCATATGATGCCATGATTGCCAATTGGCTCTGGCAAAAAATAGATGCGGAAAACTTCCCCGAGAAACTGGTGCTGTCTTTTACGAAAGTGCAGGAATTGCGTTACGGAGAAAATCCGCAACAAAAAGCTGCTTTTTATCAAGAAGCACAAGCGGCACCGGGTTCCATTGCCCGTGCCAAACAACTGCACGGCCGTGAATTGTCCTTTAACAATTTAAATGATGTCAACGCCGCATGGGAAATTGTGCAGGAATTTAGCAAACCGGCGGCGGTGGCAGTGAAGCATACAAACCCATGTGGTGTAGCCATTGGCAAAGATCTTTTTACTGCCTATCGGCGGGCGTATGAAGCCGACCCTGTTTCCATCTTTGGCGGGATTGTGGCGGTAAACCGGGAAGTAGATAAAGAAACGGCAGCAAAGATGAGTGAGATCTTTTTAGAAGTTATCATTGCCCCCGGTTTCACAGAGGAAGCTTTAACTATATTAACCCGCAAGAAAAATATTCGCCTCCTGGAGGCACCGTTGACAGCAGTGAGGGACAAATTTGATGTGAAAAAAGTTTCCGGTGGGCTTTTAATGCAGACGGTGGATACGGCTGCCGTGGAGCCCAACAACTGGGAAACAGTCACCAGGCAAAAACCGACGCCAGAGCAGCTGGCCGATATGGTTTTTGGCATGAAAGTAGTAAAACATGTGAAATCAAATGCCATTGTGCTGGTGAAAGCCGGGCAGACCATTGGCATTGGTGCCGGTCAGATGAACCGGGTTGGTGCGGCCAAAATTGCCATTGAACAAGCCGGGGAAAAGGCCGTTGGTAGTATTATGGCCTCAGATGCATTTTTCCCGTTCCGTGATACCGTGGATGCGGCGGCGGCAGCCGGTGTAAAAGCAATTGTCCAGCCCGGAGGTTCTGTCAACGATCAGGATGCCATTGCTGCTTGTGATGAGCAGGGCTTGGTCATGGTGGTGACCGGTACCCGTTATTTCAAACATTAACCAAGGAGGAAAAAAATGCGTGTACTTGTGATTGGCAGCGGGGGGCGGGAACATACCCTGGTCTGGAAATTGCGGCAAAGCCCCCGTGTGCAAAAGGTATATTGCGCACCGGGCAATGCCGGTATTGCGCAAATTGCCCAGTGTATTGACATACCGGTTGCAAAGATAGACAAGCTTGTGGAATTTGCCCGGGAGCATGAGATCGGGCTAACCGTGGTAGGGCCGGAAGCTCCGCTGGCCGCAGGGATTGTTGATGCTTTTCAAGCGGAAGGACTTCCTATTTTTGGACCTACCAGGGCGGCGGCACAATTGGAAGCAAGTAAAGCTTTTGCCAAACAAATAATGCAAAAATATCAAATTCCTACCGCCCACAGCCAGACCTTTACTGACCCGCAAGAGGCTTTGGCTTATCTGGAGCAAAAAGGTGCTCCCATTGTTGTTAAAGCAGACGGGCTGGCTGCAGGTAAAGGCGTGGTGGTGGCTCAAACCCTTGCCGAAGCAAAGGCGGCGGTGGAGCAGATTATGGTGCAAAAAGTTTTCGGCCAAGCCGGAGCTAAAGTGGTAATTGAAGAATTTTTAGTGGGCGAGGAAGTTTCTGTTTTGGCCTTTACTGACGGGGAAACTGTCATCCCCATGGTATCTTCCCAAGACCATAAAGCTGTATATGATCACGACCAAGGACCTAATACCGGCGGTATGGGTGCTTATTCACCCGCTCCTGTTTTAACGCCGGCATTGCTGGAACAGGTGGAAGCAGAAATTCTCAAGCCCACCATCAGAGGTTTGCGCCAAGAAGGAATAGTATATCAAGGTGTACTTTATGCCGGTTTGATGATTACTGAAGCCGGACCTAAAGTTTTAGAATATAATGTCCGTTTTGGTGATCCCGAGTGTCAAGTGGTCTTGCCCCGTCTCAAAAGTGACTTGGTGGAGATTATGCTTTCCGTATTGAACCGGAAGCTCCATGAGCAAGAAATTGTCTGGTATGATAACCATACTGCCTGTGTGGTCATGGCTTCTGCCGGCTACCCCGGGGATTATACCACCGGGCAAGAAATTCAAGGCTTACATGAAGTTAGTGCCTTGGAAGATACATATGTGTTTCATGCCGGCACGGCAAAGCAGGAGGAAAAATTTGTGACCGCCGGAGGACGTGTGCTTGGGGTTACGGCCTGGGCCGGGACCTTGGAGGCTGCTTTAGAGAAAGCTTATAACGCCGTAAAGCTGATTAAATTTGAAGGTGCCCATTACCGGAAGGATATTGGCCAAAAAGCTTTAAAACATCGATAAAGCATAATGTGAGAAAAACTAAAAGGTATGCTGGTAAAAGACGGCATACCTTTAAATATTGCTTGACTCTGAATAAAATAGAAGTTAGAATTATGATAATTTGTTTTCATACTTTTGAGGCAAACAAGAGCCGCAACATTGTCGCAAGCATCTTACCACATCTTGGGAAATGCAGGAGGGACCTTATGTGCAAAAACAAGTAGCAGAAAAATTATGGACTAAAGATTATATTTTCCTCTTTTTAACTAACTTTTTTATGACTGTAGGCGGGCAAATGCTGATGTCTGGACTGCCGCTTTTTGCTTTGCACGTTTTAGATGCTAGTGATTCGCAGGTGGGCTCTTTAGTGGCGGTCTATTCCTTTGCTGCACTCTTGATCCGGCCCTTCGCCGGCTACTCTTACGACCAAATCGGCAGAAAAATCACCTATTTGCTTTCCCTGCTAATTTTTGCCCTCTTGGCCTTTGGACATTTAACGGTGGCCACCTTTTTCTGGCTTGTTGTCTTTCGTGTACTGACCGGTATTACTTTTGGGGTGGCATCGGCCGGTGGTCCCATCCTGGCTGCAGACCTGGTCCACCCGTCAAGAAGGGCGGAAGGTGTCGGTTATTTTACATTATCCCTAACCTTTGCCATGGCTATTGCCCCTTACCTGGGTGTGGCCATCATTGATACCGGAAATTATTATGGCATCTTTACGGTCACAGGTATACTGTTTGTATTGTCCTTTCTCTCGGCAGCTTTGGTTAAATATCCCCCGCAGCCAATTAAAAAAGCAAAGTTTTCTTGGGAGAGTTGTTTTGAAAAGCGTATTCTCTCTGTTGCCATCTTAACCATGTTAATGCATGTTTTAATGGGGGGCATTCTTTCCTTTGCCATTTTATTTGGTGAAGAATTGGGTGTACCCAATGCCGGTTGGTTTTTTATCCTCAATTCTGTGGGCGTTGTCATCACCCGGATGTTTGCCGGAAAAATTCAAGACCGGCATGGCCCGCGGCCGGTGATACTTTTTGCTTTTGTCATGTTGGTTTTAGGTTTTGTGCTGCTGTCATTAAGCACAAGTCCTCCGCTTTTCTATATCTCGGCGCTCATTATCGGTTTGGGTAACGGTTCCATGATGCCGTCGCTGCAGGCTATGATTTTTAACATGGTTGTCCCGGAAAGAAGGGGAGCAGCCAATTCCACCTATTTTGCCGCTTTGGATATAGGTGTCGGCAGCGGTTCTGTTATTCTTGGCTTTATTGCCAATCATACCGGGTATGCCACCATGTTCCTGGCCTGTGCGCTGTTTCTTGTTATTCCTTTCTTGTGCTTCTGGTTCTATACCAATAAGGATTATGAGATTAAAGCAGCGGAGATTAAAGCCCTTGAAGTTGAATAAATTGCGTGGTGGCCAAGAAAGATTACCTGCGTTAAACCTGCGCGAAAAATGTTATTGCAACTAAATTTTCCGGAGAGCCTCTTTGAGGTTCTCTTTTCTTGTCAAAGCTTGGCAAAGCGGAGGTGTAAAGTTATAATAGAAAAAGCAAATTAATGTTAATTACACGTTCCCAGTAAACATAAAAGAGGTGCAAAAAATGAGTACCAAAAGAGGCGTTGTGATGGTATATACAGGAAACGGTAAAGGTAAAACTACGGCTGCTTTAGGGTTAGCCTTGCGTGCCAGCGGGCATGGGGAGAAAATCTACATGGTTCAGTTTCGCAAAAGCGATCCCACTTATGGAGAAATTAAAGCCATCCGCAAATTTTTGCCCACTATGACGGTGGTCCAATCCAAGCGCAGCCGTTTCCGGAAAAAAGGTGATTTTGAGCAGGAAGATTTTGACGATGCTGCTAATGTTTTTGCCCTCGGCAAAGAAGCGGTGCTGTCCGGCGAATATGATTTGGTGATTTTTGATGAAATTAATTTTGCTGCCTATAACAAGCTCATTAAAGTTGAAGATATTTTAGATATGCTGAAAAAACGCCCGCCGCATGTGACGGTGGTGCTGACCGGACGCTATGCCGCTGAAGCAGTGATGGAAGCAGCTGATCTTGTCAGTGAAGTAAGGGAAATAAAACACCATTTCCACTCCGGCATCGCCGCACAGCCCGGTGTGGAATATTAACGCTTGTTTGCTGGCGAATATAAGGGAGGATAATCATGGCGGTAGCATTAGAGCATATTTTCGGCAACACATATTATATTCCCGGAGCAACAAATATTGGTGTTGTGGTCAACGGCAACAAATGCGTCCTCATCGATACAGGCAGAGACCGCCAGTACGGAAAGCAGATCCAAAGGAGCTTAAAAGCAGCGGGGCTTAAGGTGGAGGCCATTATTAATACACACGGTCATGCTGACCATTTCGGGGGCAACGGCGCCTTTAAAGGTGCACATATTTACGCCACGGCGATAGAAAAAGCCATGATGGAAAACCCGGTTTTTGGCCCTATGTTTTTATTTTCCGCGGCTCCCGTGAAAGAACTGCACAATCCTGTGTTGACGACGGAAGCTTCAGCGGTAGATTTCCTTTTAACGCCGGGGAAATGCACCATCGCCGGTATTGCCTTGGAAATCATAGCTTTGCCGGGCCATAGCCTGGGGCAGGTTGGCGTTGTGACCGCAGACGGTGTATGTTTTTGTGGTGATGCCTATATAAGCGGGCACACAATTGACGGCTACGGTATGCCTTTTACAGCTGATGTCACTTTAGCCCTGGAAACATTAAACCGCCTCAAGGAAAGTAACTATGCTTACTATGTTCCCAGTCACAGCCAACTTAGTTGTAAGCCCACTGCGGAAATAGAAAAAAATCTTGCGGCCATAGAAAATACTTTCGCTTTGATCCTGGACACACTGGGAAAAAAACCTTGCAGTCGCGAGGAAATTGTGGCCGCTTATATGGCAGTACGGGCGAGAAAGCAAAATATTTTACATTACTTCCTTGATTACGGCACCATTAGCGCTTGTCTGACACATCTTTATAAGGAGCAAAAAATTATGCACTACGTCAAGGATGGCAGAATGCTATGGGAAAGAATGTGAAATTTTTCGCAGGTTCCCGGTTGGTAGGCACCGGGAACTTGTTTTTTTTATCCGGTTGTAAAAGATGGCTTTACCGCGTATAATAACAATGCGAACATATGTTTGTGTTGGGGGCGGTTGGATGTCTTTTGTGCATCTGCGGGTCCATAGTGAATATAGTTTTTTGCGCGGCGCCTGCCGCCTGGAAAATTTAGTTTTACAGGCGAAAAAACTTGGTATGCCCGCCGTAGCATTAACTGATTACGGCGTGCTGCACGGTGCCGTCCGTTTTACGGCCCTGGCAAAAAAATACGGCCTTAAACCGCTCTTGGGGGCGGAAGTAACGGTTAGCGGCCTGCCGGTGGTGCTTTTGGTGCGCAACCAAAAAGGTTGGCGCAATCTTGTACGTTTAGTGAATTTATGCCAATTGCAAAAAAGGGAAAATACTTTGGATATAGGGGAAATCACCAGGCACTGTGAGGGGCTGACGGTGATTTTGCATACTCAAACCGCCAGACCGGCTTTCGCTGCTTTGGCCTACCTCCCTTTGGTACAAAATGTACTCACCGTTTTACGACCCCAATGTGAAAAGCTTTATCTCGCTTTAGAAATGGGCGGTGCGGCCACAGAGAGTTTAAACCGCCGGCTGGCACAGCTGGCGGACTGTTTAGGTATCCCCCTAGTTGCCACCCACAATGTCCATTATGTTTTGCCAGGAGATGATTTAATTTACCGCCTGGTTAACTGTATACGGACGGGTAAGCCTTTGGCCGGGGCGGAAAAATTATTTTTACCGGATGCTTTTTATTATTTAGTTTCTCCGGAAAAGATGCGCCGCTACTGGGCGACATATCCGGAAGCATGTGAGAATACATTGAAAATTGCTGAAAGCTGTACTTTTCTTTTGGAGCGGGAGGAGATGCATTTACCTCATGTGGCCCTGCCGGAGGGGGAAGAGCCCGGGGCGGTGCTAATACGTCTTTGCCGGGAAGGTTTGCGCAAAAAAGGATTGGACTCTAGGCAAGACGCCCGGGAACGCCTGGAAAAAGAACTGGCCGTAATTTTGCCTAAAGGATTGGCTTCCTACTTTTTAGTTGTACATGATTTAGTTTGCTATGCGCGGAGGGCAGGTATTCCCGTGGGTCCGGGGCGCGGATCAGCGGGAGGCAGTTTAGTGGCTTACCTTTTAGGCATTACCCAGGTTGACCCGCTTGCACACGGACTGTATTTTGAGCGTTTTTTAAGTGAGGACCGGGCCGAATTTCCGGATATTGATTTGGATGTATGCCAACGGCGCCGTCAGGAACTGCTGGATTATTTACGCTCCCGTTATGGAGAAGACCGGGTAGCGCAAGTATGTGCTTTCAGTACATTGGGAGCACGGGCGGCTGTACGGGAAGTAGGAAAGGTGCTTGACCTTACACAACAGCGCATTGCGGAGTTGGCGGAGGCCCTGCCGCATTACACAGGACAGGGCGGTATTGCCGCAGCGGTGCAGCAATTTCCGGAGTTTCAACAAAAAACCTTCCGGGAGCGGGCAGTCAAGGAGGTCCTGGTGGCGGCGCGGCAGCTTGAAGGATTGTGTCGTCATCTTTCCACCCATGCCAGCGGCATTATTATCGGTGAAAAGGAGCTGCACGGCAATGTGCCGTTATGCCGGGGGCTATCGGGAGAAATTCTGACCCAGTGGGATAAAGACGATGTGGAAGCCATGGGCTTTTTAAAAATAGATCTTTTAGGCTCCCGCAATCTGACCATTATCCACGACACACTGGCTTTTGTGGAGGATAGATTTGGGGCTGCCCCCGGCGTGGAAGAAATTCCTCTCAACGACAAGAAAACTTTCGCCATGTTGCGGCGAGGCGAGAGTTTGGGTTGTTTTCAGCTGGAAAGCACCGGTATGCGCCGGGTGCTGCGCCTTTTGGCACCGCGCTGCCTGGAAGATTTAATGCGTTTGCTTGCCCTTTACCGGCCCGGTCCCTGGGAAAGCGGCGTGGTGGAAACTTTTGTGGCCAGACTCCGCGGCAAAGAAGAAACAGTACACATACATCCCATCCTGGCTCCGATTTTAGCAGATACTTATGGGGTAATTTTGTACCAGGAGCAAGTAATGCGGATTGCTTGTGAGGTGGGAGGTTATACGCCGGGAGAGGCGGATTGTTTTCGGCGTGATCTGGCCAAGCGGGCGCAGCTTGACTTCCACCGCCGGAAATTTCTCCATGGTGCGCAGGCCAGGGGGCTGACCCGGCAGGAAGCGGGAGAAATTTTTGACCATTTATACCATTTTACCGGTTATAGTTTTAACAAGTCCCATGCGGCAGCTTATGCCCTGATTTCGTACTGGACGGCATATTTGAAAGCACATTACCCGGTGGAATTTTATGCGGCTTTGCTTTCCACCGGCTTTGGTTACTACGGGCCGGTTGTTTATGTGCACGAGGCCAGATTAAAAGGAATTCCGGTACTTCCCCCTCATGTTAACCATAGCGGCGTACTTTTCCTGCCGGAAGAAAAGGGAGTGCGGGCGGCGCTGTCTTTAGTTCGCGATTTGGGTACACGTGGTGTGGCCGCCATTTTAGCGGCACGAAAAAACGGCCCCTTTATATCGCTGCGAGATTTTTGCCGGCGTCTGGGACGCAATACACTGCGCCGCAGTGCTCTGGTCAACTTAATTAAAGTGGGTGCCTTTGACGGCTTGGGCTTAAATCGCCGGCAGGCATTGGCCATGCTGGATCATATATTAAAAGGAACGGCCCGTTACCCGGGACAATTAAGTTTATGGGACGACCAGATACCGGTACCAAAACTGCCCCCTTATACGGTGACGGAAAAAGCCGAGGCGGAAGCGAATGTGTTGGGGGTGACTCTTTGTTGTCATCCGCTGGAAAATTATCTTAGTCATAATGCTGCAGCCTGTGATTTAACGCCGCTGGCACAACTTCCGTACTTGCCGGCAAAGCGGACGGTGACGGTGGCGGCAATGGTTTTGGCCCGAGTGCGCCGTCGTCTTAAAAAAGGAGACGGCGTCATGCTGACGCTTTTTTTGTCAGACCAAAGCGGTTTTGCCGAAGCAGTGATTTATCCTGCCGTTTATAAGCGTTTTTTGCCCTTCTTAAAGGAAAAGATGCTGCTTTTAACCGGTAAAACCACTGCAGACGGCGATTCCCTCCTGGTGGAAGAAGTGCTGCCCCTGGCAATGCTGCCGGTGAAAAAGGAAAAGAAAGTAGCCCCGTCGAAATGAAAAAGCATAGATTACATAGACTATAATGAAGGGACCAAGATTATGTCAGCAAAGGCGAAGCTACAAGCATTGTATACACAAAGTTTAACCTGCCAAAATTGTGAGCTGGGAGCCACCAGAAAAAACCTGGTTTTTGGTGAAGGTAAAGCAGATGCCGAGATTTTTTTACTGGGAGAAGCTCCCGGTGCCAAGGAAGATGAGACCGGTCGACCCTTTGTGGGCCGGGCGGGGGAGCTGCTAACGGAAATGTTGACTCAAGCCGGCATTAACCGGCAGGATGTCTATATAACCGGATCATGTAAATGCCGCCCGCCCAAAAACCGCAATCCCTATAAAAAAGAACTTACCGCCTGCCGTTCCATTTTGCAGCAGCAGTTGGCGATTATTAAGCCGCAGGTGGTGGTGTGCATGGGGTTGGTGGCCATTCAGAATTTGCTGGACAAAAAAGCCCGTCTTGTGGACGTGCACGGACACTGGTTCGATGGGCCGGGGTATAAGCTTTATCCTACCTATCACCCGGCTGCAGTGCTGCGGGGAACGGTGAGAGCAGATGTGATGATTGAGGATTTCCGTCGCGTAGTGGAGATGGTAAATACGCTGAAACGGGTGGAGAGATGATGAAAAAAATCTTTATCGGCTGCCTTATTTGCTTACTGTTGGTTTTGCCTGTTAGTTCCGGGCAGGCCGCCGTGGCGCATTTAGGTTTTGTGGACGGATGTGCTTTTACTGGCGGACGGTAAAGCCATAATTACTTATACCGTGCGCTACAACCTGGTGCCCGGGCAGACCATGCTGGCCTTTACCATGTCAGGTTTTGACAGGCTAAATCCTGTCTTTGACCAAGAGCATGCCTGGGTCATAACAGATGATAATACTGCTTATGAGCTAGAGATTGTAAATCTGGGCGGCGGCAATTATGATCTCATTCACGCTGGGGAAAAACGCTTAGGCGGGGAGCATTTAACATATAAATTCCGTTTTGCCGCTGACATGTACGCGGCAGGGTATTTGGCAAAAACAACAGCCGCCGACGGCAGCCCTTTGGTTGTTTTTAACTGGTCTCCCACCCAGTGGGATGAGCAGATGGAGTATTATACCGTTACCGTGACCTATCCCCTTGAGGTGTCAAAGCAGGATGGCAGGGAGGAAATAGAGGCAAGTTTGCTGGAGCAGGGTTTTGCCACGGAACCGTGGATGAATGAAGAATATCTTCTTGATTACCGCGCAAATAAAGTGAATGATGTTTTTTGGGCGCAGGTGCTGTTACATAAGGCAACACCCGGAGCATATTATCAATTCCGGATTCAGCAATATATTGACGCAGATGTTTTTACATTACCTGAAGGGGGCAGTAACGGCGTCAAGGAAGTACCGCTGCCCCGAGTGCCGGAAAGCCGGGGGCAGGAGCCTTCCGGCCAGGGTGGTACTCCTTTGCTGCCTGCAAGCAGTAGAACAGGTCTGGTGCTGGCACTGCGGGGGCTTTTCCTGGTTACCTTTTGGGTGGTGGGGAAAAAGCATCGCTCCCATGTGCAGGCCAAAGCTTCCCTGGAGGAAGTACAGTGGGCCAGAACCGATTGGGAGCCGCCAAAGCTTGAAATTGCCTCCTTCCGCAAGGACGGCACCATTGCCAAAGATTTAGACAGCATTGAAGCAGCCATGTTTTTGGGGGTACCCTATCAAAGTATTCTTGCTGCCATCCTTGCCAAGCTCATTGAGAAGGGATATCTTGAGGAAGTTTCCCGAAATCCCCTCCGGGTGCGCCGTGTCATTAAGGATAATCTCTTTTCCCAATCCCCTGAGCTTAATGAGTATGAAAAAATGATGTACGCTGCCGCCGCGGACGGTCGTTTTCAGGAAAAAGAATTGGAAGCAATTTTGCAAAAAATTATGGAGAATGTAAAAAAGAAAACCTGGGATTGTGATTTGGAGGCTACACGCCAGTATTACCAGGAGCAAATTGCCTCGGCGGTCAAAGCAGAAGAAAAGGAGCTCCCCGCAGTGCGGGACAAAGACAGAACTATTTTTTTTACCGGCTACTGGCCTTACTGGTATTTTTACACCAGCGGCCTCAGGTATAGAAAGCACATCAACAGGTATGAAAAAACTTTTCCTGTCAAACCTGAAAAACGATCATTAGATTCTATTTTCAATTCAGGACCGGGAGTATTTGTCTGTCATTCCGCCTGCCATGATGCCTGCCATTCGGCCTGCCACTCCGCCTGTCACTCCGCGTGCCATTCCGCTTGCCACTCGGCTTGTCATTCCGCCTGTGTCAGTGGAGGTGCAAGATGAGAAAAAAACACCGCCTCGCTTGGGTAGACGATTTTTTGCGGCAGATTAAACCGTACGTTTATCTGCGCCTGCGGGATAACGTCCTGATTCGCATGCCCAACGAGGCCTTTAAACTTAATACTACCGGAGCCAGGATTGTCGCCCATATTTTAAGCGGCGGTTCAGTATTGGACATAATTAAAGCCAGGGCGGACGCGCCGGAAACGGAGGAGCAGCTGGAACGTTTCTTTCTTGATCTGACACGAATGTGGAATCACGAAATTTGTGACAACTATATAACGCCGGCCATTATCAGGCGTGAATTTACCTTGGGTTATATTGAGCTGCCTGTCTTGTCGGAAGTGGCTGTGACGTCTGCCTGTAATATTAAGTGCCGTTTTTGTTATGCCGGTTGTACGGAAAATAAAAAAGCAAATCAACTGGATCTTAAGGGATTTAAAAAAGTCCTGGATATTATCCGCTATGAAGCGGAAGTACCCAGTGTGTCCTTTACCGGGGGAGAGCCCCTTTTATTTGCGGAGCTGACGGATTTGATCAAATATGCCGCGCAAAATAACGGCATGAGGGTAAACTTGATTACAAACGGTACGCTTATCAGTGGGCAGAAAGCCAGAGAACTGGCGCGGGCCGGTTTGGCTTCCGCCCAAGTTAGCATTGAATCTGCTTGCCAGGAGGAACATGATGCCATCAGCGGCGTCCCCGGTTCTCATGACGCTTCCGTGGCCGGCCTGCAGGCATTAAAGGAAGCGGGGGTGAGCGTGCATCCTCACATCACCATTAATAGGCTCAACAAAGAGAAAGTGGCGGATTACCCGGAATTTGTGCGCCGCCTCGGTATCGAAAGATTTTCCGCCAACTTGGTGATACCGGCGGGGCGCGGTGCTGATGCAGAGTTAAAAGTCAGCTATACAGAAATCGGTGAAATTATCGCGGAAATCAGGCAAGCTGCCGCCGCGGCCGGTGTGGAATTTATGTGGTATTCACCTACGCCAATTTGTCTCTTTAATCCTGTGGCGGCCGGTTTTGGCAATAAAGGTTGCAGTGCTTGTGAAGGGCTTTTATCTGTAGATGCGCAAGGTAATGTTTTGCCCTGTTCCAGTTGGCCTATGCCTTTAGGTAACCTGCTTACGGAAGGTTTTACTTCTATTTGGTATCAAAAGCAGAGTGTCTGGATTCGCCAAAAAAAAGCTGCACCGCCGTTGTGTAAAAAGTGCCAGCATTTTGCCCTTTGCCAGGGAGCCTGTCCTTTGTATTTCCAAAGCCACGGCTATGGCGACCTGGAAAGTTACTGGCAGGCATGCGGATTGCTGCAGGAAGGGGGAGCATTATGAGGCGAAGAATCCATAATTCTGTTTTTTTGCCGCCGGAAAAGCAGGGCCAGGTACAGTTTTTGCTGTTTAAAGGCTTGTCGTATACCACCAGAATGCGCTGGTTTATACTGCTGGCAGCGGCCGGGTTACTGACCTAGATAAGTATAATGAGAGTTTTTCCCGGTGCCTTGTTTTTAGTTGGCGCTGCTGCCCTTAATCTGGTGGAGGGCTTTGACAATCGCATCCGCTTGGAAAAGTATATAAAGGACAGCAACTGGACAGTTGTGGATATGGAGCGCATCCAGGAAATTAAAAGGCTCGGGGACAGGATCAAAAAATGGAATGCGGATACTTTAGACATAACAAACGGCCTGGGATTGCTGATTTTTCTTCTGGCTGCAGGTGCTGCAGCAATAACTTTTTTTCTTCTGATTTCCCTTTACGGCAGTGCCCATGTGGGGCTGATTTTCCTTTTGGACGCGGTGATTTTGTTTTTTCCCCTTTGGTTTAACGGCACAAGAAAGGTATCCACGCAGGACAACTTACAGCGCAAAATCGCCATTATCATGGAGATGGAGGCAGAGTTTAAGCTGGTAAAAAAAATAAACGAAACTTTTGTACCGGCATTATTGCTGGCTCGGGAGCAAAGCGGTAAAAGTGTGCCGGTAGATGCACGTTTTACAGTGAACTTTGCCGGGCAGCCGGAAGGTTTCTATGGGCTGCAGGGACAAATCCATCTTAATCAAGTGCAAGGTACCGTCTACCCCTACTTTTATTGCGTCATTCCGGCACGGAAAGGTTTTGGTTTGCACAAATATGTGGAAAAAATCCCTGCCGGCAGAAACATTACCGTGGCATTTCAAAGCGATGGAAATGCGGAAGTAATTGTGATCCGCCGGACTACCACGAAAAATACAGGCTATCATACAAAAAGATTTGACCGCCTAGCCATC
Source organism: Bacillota bacterium (assembly GCA_012521405.1). Lineage (GTDB taxonomy): Bacteria > Bacillota > Dethiobacteria > Dethiobacterales > Dethiobacteraceae > JAAYSO01. The sequence goes on along the minus strand of JAAYMK010000124.1, from coordinate 8,356 downwards.
TTTAACGCCGCCCTGACAGGGGCTAGGCAGATTCTGCAGGAGAATTAAATTTTAGGTAAGATGCTGCCCCTTGGTCAAACTCATAATATTAAGAGGTTTAAATTTGCCCGGGGCGGGAAATGCTTGTCAAGAAGGAAAAAGTTGTGCCTTTCACGAATAAAAGTATGAGTTCTGCCGGAGGTGAGACCGTGGTTAATCCGAAAATAAAGGATGAAAGTCTGGACTTGCTCTTTGACGCCATTTTGCGTTTAGAGAACATAGAGGAATGTTACCAGTTTTTTGAGGATGTTTGTACCATCAATGAATTAAAAGCCATGGCGCAGAGGTTTCAGGTAGCAAAAATGCTGCATGAAGGCTATACTTACCAGCAAATAGAAAAAGATACCGGAGCAAGCACGGCAACCATCAGCCGTGTAAAACGTTATTTGCATTATGGTGCCGGTGGTTACAGCCTGGTTTTGGAACGTTTAAGTAAAGAGATGAAGCCATAAAAGTTACTTCAAGGGGATAGGTAAGGGCAGATTTAAGCAGTATAAACTGCTTTTTTTGTCCCCTAATTCTCTACGGTGATGCAAGAGTAAGCTGACAGCAATGCATTGCTGATGTTTTTTGTGCGTTATGGGGAGGAAAAAATGAGTTTAATTGACAAGCAATTAAATACTGAACAAAAGAAAGCGGTAGAATGTACAGAAGGACCGTTATTAATTTTGGCCGGTGCCGGCAGCGGCAAGACCCGGGTCATCACTTATCGCATTGCTTATTTAATTGAACAAAAATTGGCCAAGCCTTGGGAAATTCTTGCTTTAACTTTTACCAATAAAGCGGCGGAGGAAATGCGCAAGCGGGTTGCCGAATTGGTGGGCAACGTCCCCGGTATGTGGGTCTCCACCTTTCATGCCGCAGCGGTACGTATTTTGCGGGAAAATGCAAACCTTCTGGGATTGACTCCGGCCTTTGTCATTTATGACAGTGATGACCAACAAACCCTGGTAAAAAACGTGATGAAAGAGTTAATGCTGGAGGATACTCGCTTTAGCCCGCGCGGTTTACTTGCTGCCATTAGCCGTGCCAAAAATGAGATGATAGATGAAGAGCGTTATGCAGAAGAAGCCGATAATTTTTATACACGGACAGTGGCGCGTGTGTACCGGCATTATCAGGAGCGCCTGCGCACACAGAATGCCCTTGATTTTGATGATTTGTTGCTTTATGTAGTAAAGCTGTTCCGGGAATATCCGGATGTCTTGGCAAAATATCAAAATAAATTTCGTTATATTTTAGTGGATGAATATCAAGATACAAACCGTGTCCAGTATAAAATTGTTGCCCTCCTGGCCGGGAATCATCGCAATTTATGTGTAGTAGGTGACGATGATCAGTCCATTTATCAATTCCGGGGTGCCGATATCCGTAATATCCTGGATTTTGAACGGGACTGGCCTGAGGCTACAGTCATTAAACTGGAAGAAAATTATCGTTCCACAGGCAATATTTTGGCGGCCGCCAATCATGTGGTGAAACATAACCGGGGCCGCAAAGAAAAAAATCTTTGGACCAGCAAAGGAAAAGGCGAGCCCATTGTTATTTTTGCCGCCGATGATGAACATGAGGAAGCACGTTTTATTGCCGCCAAAATCCGGGAACTTTCACGCCACTATGGGCAATTTGCCGTACTATACCGCACCAATGCCCAATCACGGGCCCTTGAAGATGCACTCATACGTGCCAATATTTCTTATCAAATTGTGGGCGGAGTGCGTTTCTGGGAACGGAAAGAAGTCAAAGATATTCTTGCTTACCTGCGTGTTTTGGACAATCCGGCCGACGATATTAGCCTCTTACGCATTATTAATGTCCCCCGTCGCGGCATCGGGGCCACCACTGTGGGCCGCCTGCAGGAATATGCCGCCAAGCATGGCCTTCCCCTTTGGGAAGTACTGCCCCAGGCAGAGGCGGCAGGTCTTGGCAGCGGACCGTTAAAAAAAGTACGTGCATTTTTTTCTTTACTGGAAAATTTACGCGAAATGAAGGAGTACTTGGGGATAGATGAACTTGTGGAACAGGTTTTAGTTAAAACCGGTTATCTGCAGGAGCTGCAGGCGGAAAGAACGGAACAGGCGCAAAGCAGGGAAGAAAACTTGCGCGAATTCTTGACAGTGGCGCAGGAATTTATGCGTAACAGTGAAGAGCAAACTTTGACAGCTTTTTTAACGCAACTTGCTCTCATTACCGATCTCGATACTTTAAGTGAAGAAGATGGTCCAGGGGTAGTGTTAATGACAATGCATGCCGCTAAAGGTTTGGAATTTCCTGTGGTTTTTCTGGCCGGGATGGAAGAGGGTTTGTTTCCCCACCAGCGTTCCCTGGACGAACCGGACGGGATTGAGGAAGAGCGGCGACTCTGTTATGTCGGCATTACCAGGGCCCAGGAACGCCTTTATTTGACCTATGCACACCGCCGCAATATTTTTGGCATGGTGATGCAGAATTTGCCTTCACGCTTTTTGGCAGAAATTCCGGAATCCGTACTGGCTGAACCGGAAGAAACTCTTACTGCGCCACCTCAAATTTCACCGCCCCAGCCGGGTGAAGCCGAAAGCCTCGCCGTGGGTGATCAGGTGGAGCATGCCAAGTGGGGTATAGGCGAGGTAAAAGGCGTAGATACTTTGAGTGACGGGGACCGGGTTTTGACGATTTTGTTTCCGGCCTTAGGTATGAAAAAAGTGATTGCCCGTTATGCGCCTTTGCGCAAAATAAAGTGAGGTGCGGACGATGAAAAGGGAAGAAGCAGAAAAGCTGGTCATGGAGTTACGGCAAAAAATAGAAGAACATAACTACCGCTATTATGTGCTGGATGACCCCATCATCAGTGACGCGGAATTTGATGCCTTGATGCGGCAGCTACAGGAAATTGAAAAAAAATTTCCCGATCTTATTACGCCTGATTCGCCTACCCAAAGGGTGGGCGGGCAGGTGCAAGCCGGCTTTGCACAAGTGGTGCACCAAATTCCCATGCTCTCTCTGGATAATGCTTTAAATCTTCATGAACTGCGGGAGTTTGCGCGCCGGGCACAAAATTTAGTCCCACACGCACAGCTGGAATATGTAGTGGAACTGAAAGTGGACGGTTTAGCCGTTTCCCTGCAATATGAGAACGGTCTCTTTGTCCGCGGGGCAACCAGGGGGAATGGTGAAGTCGGCGAAGATATAACCCATAATTTGCGGACGGTAAAGAGTATCCCTTTGCGCCTCCGGGAACCGGTGACTGTGGAAGTGCGGGGTGAAGTATATATGCCGCGAGCTTCCTTTTTACAATTAAATGCGGAAAGGGAAAAGCAGGGATTACCGCTCTTTGCCAATCCGCGTAATGCCGCCGCCGGCAGTTTGCGCCAATTGGACCCCAAGGTGGCCGCTTCCCGTAATTTGGCTATGGTTACTTATGCGTTGGGTGCTTCACCGGATATAAAACCGGCTACACATTATGAGGCATTAATGACTTTAAAACGGCTAGGCTTGCGTATCACCCCCCAAATAGAAATTTTTCAGAGCGTAGAAGAAGTTATGGCCTATTGTGAAAGCTGGCGGGAGCGGCGCCATGATCTGCCCTTTGATATTGACGGCCTGGTGATCAAAATAAATGATTTGGCAGTCCAGGAAAAATTGGGTGCCACATCTAAAAGTCCACGTTGGGCCATTGCCTATAAATTTCCAGCGGAACAAGCGGAAACGCGTGTCAAAGAAATTTCGGTGCAGGTAGGGCGTATTGGCACCTTGACACCTATCGCAGAGCTGGAACCGGTGCTTTTGGCTGGGACGGTGGTGAAGCGGGCCAGCTTACATAATGAAGATATTTTGCGGGAAAAAGATGTACGCATTGGCGACTATGTCATTGTGCAAAAAGCCGGGGATATTATTCCAGAAATTGTTTCCGTAGTCACAGCAAAACGCACGGGAGAAGAAAAACCTTTTACCATGCCTGCCCATTGTCCCGCTTGCGGGTCTGCCGTTACCCGCCTTCCCGGAGAAGTGGCGGTGCGCTGTTTAAATGCTAACTGCCCTGCACAGGTTTTGGAGAGAATTGTTCATTTTGCTTCCCGCAACGCCATGGATATTGAAGGTCTGGGTGTGGCCGGTGTGCAGCAGCTTTTGGAGGCAGGTTTAATTGCCGACGTGGCGGACATTTATGAGCTGCCCAAGAAAAGGGATGCACTGCTCCAATTGGAGCGTAAAGCGGAAAAATCGGTGGAAAACTTGCTTGCCGCCATTGAAGCAAGTAAAAAGCGGCCGCTTTGGCGCCTGCTTTATGGGTTGGGAATCCGTTTTGTGGGGGAAAGAACAGCCAAACTTCTGGCAGACCATTTTGGTAGTTTAGATGAGATTTTGGCGGCAGCACCTGAAGAGTTAGAGCAGGTTCCGGAAATTGGACCAAAAATAGCCCGCAGTATCTATGAATTTGCTTCTTTAAAAGAAAGCAGGGAATTAATTAAGCGTTTGCGCAAAGCAGGCTTAAATTTTGTGCAAAGAAAAACAGGTACCAGCTCACTGCCTTTGCAAGGCAAAGTATTTGTCCTTACAGGTACTTTACCTACCTACAGCCGCGATGAAGCCACCAAATTAATTGAAGAGGCCGGCGGTAAAGTTACCGGCAGTGTCAGTAAAAACACAGATTATATTGTGGTGGGAGAAAAACCAGGTAGCAAGCTGGCTAAAGCCCAGAATTTAGGGATTACCGTTATTGATGAAGCAGGGTTGAAAGAACTTCTTGCGGGGACCAAGTAAAAAATAAACCGCTATTTAAGCGGAACTGCCCAAATAGCGATTTGTCTACAATCTGGCGGCCGGAAATTTCCGGCCGCCTTTATTTTTAGTTGGGAAATTTTAGCAAGCTTGCTTTACTTTCTTCTACTTTTCTTGTTCCCGTGCCAGTATGGCGGCACCCAGGGCACCACATAGGTCAGGCGTTTCCGGGATCAACAATTTCTCTCCCAGCTTCTTTTCCAATTCCCGCACCACACCTAGATTGCGCGCCACGCCTCCTGTCATCATATAAGGCCCCCGGCCTCCGGCGCGGCTGATCATGGAAGCAGTTTTGGCCGCCACCGCTTTATTCAGTCCGTGCACAATATCAGGTGTGCAGTGGTTGGCGGCAATAAGGGAGATGACTTCAGATTCGGCAAAGACGGTGCACATGCTGGAGATAGTTAAATCATGCTGCCAAATAAGTCCTATTGTGCTTAACTCTTCTATTTCCATTTCCAGGGTGCGGGCCATCATTTCCAGGAAACGTCCCGTGCCGGCGGCGCACTTATCGTTCATCAGGAAATTTGTCACCGTGCCATCGCCGGCCAGGCAGATGACCTTACTATCCTGACCACCAATGTCCACAATGGTACGAACGCGGGGGTTGAGAAAATGGGCTCCCCGGGCGTGACAGGTTATTTCCGTCACGGCGGTAACGGCAAAGGAAATACTGTTTCTACCATAGCCTGTGGCTACAATGGCGGCAAAATCATCTACTTCTGCCTGCAAGATTTGGCAAACCTTTTCCAAGGCCGCCCGGGCGCTTTTTTCCACCTTTGCCCCGGTGCGGACAGTGGCAGAAGCCACTATTTGGTACTCTTCATTTAAGACCACTATATTTGTTGTGGTGGAGCCGCTGTCAATGCCGGCATAAAGTTTCTTGCCCTTTGCTTTTGGCAACGGGAGTGCAGTGCGCTGTGGTGTTATGCTTTCGATAAATGCTTCCAGGCGGGTGGTAAACTGTCCTGACGCCTGGGGAGTATAATCCGATTCCAGCTTTAAAAGGGGCAGAGTAGTTTCTTTTTTCAGTTTAGCGTACTCAAAACCATAATAATCGCAAAATTTGACTGTATGATAAATAATGCCGCGTAGATTTTCATTTTCCCAAAGAATCCGCCTACCTGCCACATTTGTCATGCGCATGCAGGGTACAAGGCGGAGAAGGGCGCCGGCATACCAGTCCATAAGTGCTGTAAAATCCATGGTTGCAAGGTCGTCCGGCAGGTTTCCCAGCCATCTATTGCCGCTGCAAGTCAAATCCAGCAGAGGATAGGGCGTTTTTGCTTGTAAAAAAGTAAACATTTGGCTACTGACTCTGGCTCCCAAGACCGCAAGGAACGGCTTGTCTATCACAGGAGCCGCCGCTTGCCTGCAGGCGTCAATAAATAACTGCCTGTTAAAGTTAGCATTGTAACGGTCGCTGTACCACTCATAAAGCTGCAAAAGTTCCTGTTGCAAGAGGCGGCGGGCACAGGGGTCGTCAGTATGGGGGAGAGTAATTAAAGGCAGCAGTTTATGTTTACCTTGCACTTTCAGTACATCATATACCCTACGCAAAGCATCACAGCAGTTGACCAGAACAAGCTCTTCCACCTGCAAACTTTGCTGGAGAAAAGCTTTGGCATGGCAGCAAAGATTTGTATGGGTCAATACTTCGGCCTCGGCAAAATCTAAAACTTCATTGTTTAAGAGTTTTGTCTTTGCCCCCAGGGCGTTTAATAATTCCACTGGTGTGTATTTACAAGTGTAGCCAATCATTTTTTCTCCTCCAGTTGCTCCAGAAAAGCGCTTAACCGCGTTACCATCTGCCCGTCTGAGACATTGCGGGAATCACAGCCGTCGCCGTCCAGGACAAGTGTGGGAAAGCCTTCCGCTTCCAGGATGCTTTTAGCCAGCAGTGCCATCCCCATAGTCTGTTTGCATCCCCAGTGACAGAAAATCAGGACACCGTCTGCTTGTAATTTTTTAGCATAATGAGCCGCCGCTGCAATGCGCCGCTGGGCTGGGCCGTTGTTAAAATTGTAGAGAAGACGCCTGGCCATGCTCTCATAAGGTCTTTGGGGATCCATGTCAACCAGAACATCGTAAGTAAGGTCGCAGCCCACAATTTCAAAGTGCCCGTCTGGCGCAAAAAATGTTTGCAGGGATTCCTGCCAATTGGGCAGTGTATGCAGCCAAAGTAGCCTCTTTTTTCCTGCCTTTGGTAAAGGTGCATTTTGCGCCGCCTGCCTGAGGGCATTAAGATAATCCTCGCTTTCCGGCGTACCGAGAAAAACATGAGTGGCAATGAGCGAGTACAATTCACCGCTCATGGTTACGGGCAGGGAGCAGCGGCCGCGGAATTCCAAATATTCTTGGTAGCTTTTGAGAGAGCGATCCGCTATACTGATCGCCTCGCACAACTTCTCCCATGCCAATTTTTTTTTGCAGCAGTCTTCCAGGGCGGCGGTGACGGCACGCAGCTGTTCTGCCACATAATGTTCCGCCTCGCTGTTGATTTTGTCCGGAATGTCTACCACCAAATGCGGAATTTGGTAGTGTTCCGCCAAGCGCCGGAAGGAAAGGCGGTTTGCATCACAGGCCAGTGTGGTATTGGTAATTAAGAGGGGCTTTGGTAGCACACCGGTTTCCGCCATGCCGAGCATAATTTTATGGTAAGAGCAAAAGCTCTCCGGGACACCGGCATTTTCCGCCGCTTCGGCAAAAACTTGTTCACAGGCGGAATTAACAAGATATACGGACAATGCTTCCGGGAACATGGGGATGATGTTGAGGGCGTGAAGAAGCTCGCAGGGAAAGAAAATATTCACCATTACTGAATTCCCGGGCTGTAAAAAAGATTTGCAAATTGAGCGGGATAAAGCGGCTCCTAACTTTGCATATGCTCCTTCCAGCCCGCTCCCTCCCCAAAGGAGATTGCGCCAGCCATTTAACCCGTAGACTATCGCCAGCAGCTTGCGGGTGCGAACGGGGTTTATGGCTACTTGTGCTGTAATAATATTCCCGAATGTTTTGACAATTTTTTTAACAAGTTTATTCATGGGTCTCTCTCCATTAATGCTTGAACTTCTTTCTTGCTAAATTATATCATTGAAAAGCTAAAGTAAATCATGAAAGTGTTTTTTTGGTTTGTTTTTTCTTTTCCGGGTAAAATAATAAAAAAAATTTTTGCGGAGGGCAGTATGAAAAAAGGGACATTTATTATTTTGGCACTGGTTTTGGTAGTCTTACTGGGGTTATATATCAGAGCGGGAATGAAGCAAAAGCAACCGGAGCCGGAGCAAACGTCAGGTCCCCCCACACCCCATGAAACCACTGGAACATATAGTGACTGTTTAAACTGCCATGGCAGTATTATCCCTTCTCATGATGAACGCTTTGGGGCAGGCAATTACGATAATTGTTTAAGCTGCCATCAACCCACCCAATAAGTTAGTGTAAAATTACTATAGGTTTTTGAAGGAAAAATCTATTTAAAATAGAAAGAGGAACCTCACATTCTAGCAGAATGAATACCCCCTAAAAGGAGGCGGAGGTTCCTCATGGATGTAATTCG
>JAAYMK010000123.1 GCA_012521405.1 Bacillota bacterium | reverse complement strand
TGAAGATTGTGAGGGTGCAATCCAGGCATTACAGGCGAAAAATATTCGCGTGTTGGAAGGTGCAGAGGTTTATTCACTATAGCTGCAAAGATTGGGCTTGCCTTAACCCGGCACCGCTTCACAGCGGGGCCTTTTTTGTTATACGATAGAGATGATGAAATTTTCTTGCGGGGAAAGTATGCAGCAAGAGAAAAAGGAGGAAGGGCAGAAATGGAAAGGAAACTTATGAGCGGCAATGAAGCCATTGCCCGTGGCGCTTATGAAGCAGGTGTGCGTTTTGCCGCCGCTTATCCGGGCACACCCAGTACGGAAGTACTGGAATTTGCCGCCACCTATGATGAGATCCATGCGCAGTGGGCCCCCAATGAAAAAGTTGCCCTGGAAGAAGGAATCGGGGCGGCGCTGGCCGGGTCTAGAGCGCTTGTGGCCATGAAGCATGTGGGGCTTAATGTGGCGGCAGATCCTTTAATGACTGCTTCTTATGTAGGGGTTAATGCCGGGTTGGTGGTGGTAGTGGCCGACGATCCCGGTATGCATAGTTCGCAAAACGAGCAGGACAGCCGGCAGTATGCGCGCTTTGCCAAAGTGCCGCTGATCGAGCCTGCCGACAGCCAAGAAGCAAAAGATTTTCTTAAACTTGCTTATGAGATTAGTGAGAAATTTGATACACCGGTTATCCTACGCAGCAGTACCCGTATCTCTCATGCCCAGTCCCTGGTGATTTTGGCGGGGCGGCATGAAGTTCCCATTCGCCCCTACGAAAAAAATATCGCTAAACGTGTGATGATGCCGGCCTTTGCCCGGCCGCGCCATGTGGCGGTGGAGGAGAGGCTGCAAAAATTGGCTCAATATGCGGAAGATACGCCTCTTAACATGATTGAATGGCGGGATACAAAGATCGGTGTTATTTGTGCCGGTATTAGTTACCAGCAAGTACGGGAAGCCTTGCCTGAGGCCTCGATTTTAAAACTGGGGTTAAGTTATCCGCTACCACAGCAGTTAATTAGAGAATTTGCCGAAGTAGTTGAAGAGTTATATGTGGTGGAAGAGCTGGATCCGTTCTTTGAAGAACAAATTAAAGCCATGGGGATTAAAGTGCGCGGCAAAGAACTTTTCCCCATGACAGGCGAAATTCATCCCAATTTAATTGCCGAAAAAATCCTGGGAAGACCGCTGGCGGAAAAACTTGAAGTGCCGGCTTGGGAAGAAGAACCTGTGCCCACACGGCCGCCGGTGCTTTGTCCCGGTTGCCCGCATCGCAGCGTCTTTTATGTGCTGAAAAAGCTAAAACTTTTAGTCAGCGGCGATATTGGCTGCTATACCCTGGGAGCACTGCCGCCCCTTGATGCCATGGATAGCGTCATCTGCATGGGAGCCAGTATTTCCGCCGGCCTTGGTTATGAAAAAGGGAACCCAGAGTTAAAAGGGAAAATTGTGTCCGTTATTGGCGACTCCACCTTTTTCCATTCAGGTTTAACCGGACTGATGGATGTGGTCTACAATCAAGGCTCAACACTTACCATTATACTGGACAACCGGATTACCGCCATGACGGGCCATCAGGATAACCCGGGAACCGGTTATACCTTAAAGGGCGAACCCACGGTGGCTTTGGAAATAGGGCCTATCTGCAAAGCTTTGGGCGTAAAACGTGTCCGCGAAGTTGATCCTTATGATTTACCGGCCTTGGAAGCGGCCATTAAAGAAGAAGTGGCAGCCCCCGAGCCTTCAGTGATTATTGCCCGGCGGGCTTGTGCGCTGCTGGATAAAAGCCCAAAAACAGCTTTAAACATTGATCCGGAAAAATGTAAAGTTTGCAACAGCTGTATGCGTTTAGGTTGTCCGGCCATTGTGAAGACTGAAGATAAAGTTACTATTGATGCTGCTTTATGTGTGGGCTGCGGTGTTTGTGTACAAGTTTGCAAGTTTAACGCCATTGTAAAGGCAGGTGGCGAAAATGACTAAAACGACCAGTATTCTCATGGGCGGTGTGGGCGGCCAAGGGATTGTTTTAGCCAGTAAATTGCTTGCCCATGTTATCCAAGCCCATGGCAAGGAATTAAAAATTTCGGAAATTCACGGCATGGCGCAGCGCGGCGGCAGCGTGCTCACCTATATTCGGTACGGTGATGAAGTGGCTTCCCCCATTATTGAAGTGGGACAAGCAGATATTATTTTGGCTTCGGAAAAACTGGAAGCTTGGCGCTGGCTGCCTTATTTGCGCCAAGGTGGCATTATGATTTGCAGTACCCAAGAGATTAAGCCCATGCCGGTCATAACCGGTGCGCAAAAATATCCGGAAAAAATTTTGGAAAAATTGCAGGAGTTGGCGGCGGCAGGAAAGCTTGGGGCTTTGTACGCCATCAATGCTTTGGCAGTTGCAAAACACTGCGGCGAACCTAAAGCCGCCAATGTGGCTTTGCTTGGTCTTTTGGCTCACTGCTTGGAATTTCCTTTGCAAAGCTACCTGGAGGCGCTGGAAGCGGTAGTGCCGGAAAAATATTTAGAAGTCAACAAAAACACATTTTTATTAGGTTACCAGACTCTCATGAGGCAACAATAAAAAAATTTCTTGCCTTTAAGGCTTACCTTTGCTATAATTACACTCAAATTTTATGGCACAAAAAATTTAAAAGCCGCATAATATACATGAAAGCGATGAGAGGGAAGAAGCCTGGACAGATCGTCAGAGAGGGAATCATGCGGGTGAGAGATTCCTCGATTATGGAAAGGCGAGCCGCCCTGGAGCTGTCCGCTGAAAAGACAAAAACAATTTGTTTTTGTCCGAGTAATCCGGACCGGTGCTGCCGTTATTCAGAAAGCTTGGCTTGAGTGACCGGAAGCTTCCGGTAACCAGAGTGGTACCGCGGGTAAAAGCCCGTCTCTGTCTTGGCAGAGACGGGTTTATTTTTTGTGAAGCTTAAATACAATGGGGGTGACGGTATGAATTTTGACCGCTTTTATGCTGAGCGGGCCGCTTGTATGAAAACCTCGGAAATTCGTGAGTTTTTTAAATTGGCGGAAGAGCCGGATGTAATGTCCTTTGCCGGCGGCTTCCCCAGTGCCGATTATTTTCCCGTGGCCAAAATTAATGAAGTTTTACAAGAGTTGCTGGTTAATGAAGGTAAAACCGCCCTGCAGTACGGTCCGACGGAAGGCAGTTGGGAGTTAAGGGAGTACCTGGCGCAGAAAATGACCCGGGAAGGGATGCCGTGTAGTGCGGAAAATATACTTATTACCAACGGTTCGCAGCAAGGCATGGATTTAATCAGTAAAATTTTTCTCAATCCCGGTGATGTGGTCATTGTGGAAGAACCCGGTTATGTGGGCGGTTTGGGAGCAGTTTATAATTATGAAGCCCGGCGCATTCCCATTCCCCTGGATAATGAAGGTATGCGGGTAGATATACTGGCTACGCAGCTGCGGAAGCTGCAAATGGAAGGATGCACACCTAAATTTGCTTACTTAGTGCCCAATTTTCAAAACCCCACCGGCATCACCATGTCCCTGGAAAGGCGCCAAGAAATTTTCAGACTGGCCCAGGAATATGATTTTCTCATTTTGGAAGATAATCCTTACGGCGATATTCGTTTTGAGGGAGAGCCTCTCCCCAGTATAAAATCAATGGATACGGAAGGCCGTGTGGTGTACTTAGGTTCTTTTTCAAAAGTTTTTCTGCCCGGCATCCGGGTTGGTTGGATTATGGCCCATGAGGCTTTAATTCATAAAATTGCTTGTGCCAAAGGTTCCACAGACCTTTGCTCCAATTCTTTAGGGCAGCGTCTGGCTTACCATTTTGCCGTCAACGGCTATATTGAAAAACATTTGCAAAACTTACTTTCTAAGTATAAAGCGAAACGTGATTTAATGTTGTCTTGTATGGAAAAATATTTTCCGGAGGGTGTTACTTGGACTTATCCCCAGGGAGGCTTTTTTATCTGGGTAACCTTCCCTTCCGGGATGAGTGCCCGCAAACTTTTATTAAAAGCCATTGAACGCAAAGTTGCCTTTGTGGACGGCGCCGGTTTTTATGTTAATGATAACGGAAAGAATACTGCCCGTTTTGCCTATTCTGAAGCCGACCCGCAAAAAATTAAAGACGGCATTGCCATTCTTGGGGAGCTTTTACATGAAGAACTAGACAGCCAAAGAAAATATGCATCCGGCGGGTTTTAAAAAGGGAGTTTGCCAGCGGCTGGATTTAAGGAAAAAAGATCTGAAAGCAAAAAGATGTGTCGCGAAAGACACATCTTTTTTACTGCTTTAATTATTGATGGTTTTTAGTGCTTTGGTAACAGCACTATAATGTTTATAACCGCCGGCAAGGACTCTGGCGTTAAAGCCATGCTGCCGCAAACTGCAGGCGGCAGTGTAGGCGCGCTGTCCCACGCGGCAGACCACAATAATTTCCCGGTCCCGCGGCAGTTCATGCAGGCGCCGGCGCAACTCGCCCAGCGGAATATGGTGGGAACCTGCAATCATACCGCGTTCCACTTCTACCTTTTCCCTTACGTCTAAAAGGAAAGCGTCTCTTTTGCCGATATCCTCCCAGGAAACTGTTTCCAGACGGCCTGCAAGCATATTTTCCGCCACAAAGCCAACCATGTTCACCGGGTCCTTGGCAGAGTTGTAGGGGGGAGCATAGGCGTGCTCCAGTTCCTGTAGCTCATAAACAGTCAGCCCCAGGCGCAAGGCTGTGGCTAAAACATCAATGCTTTTATCCACTCCTTCGTAACCGATAATTTGGGCTCCTAAAATTTTTCCTTCCGGGGAAAAATGGGTTTTTACGGTCATCATGTGGGCATCAGGATAATACGTGGCATGGGAGTTGGGCAGCGTCACGGCAGTTTTGTAGCTGATACCTTGTGCCTGTAAAGTGCGTTCATTGCTGCCGGTGGTGGCTACCGTCAGATCAAAAACTTTGGCAATGGCTGTCCCTTGTGTGCCTTTGTAGGTTTTCTCCAATCCGGCAATATTATCGGCCACAATGCGGCCTTGTTTGTTGGCCGGACCGGCCAAGGGGATTAAAGTTTCCACACCGGTGTTAAAATCAATGACTTCAGCGGCATCACCCAGGGCGTAGACACCGGGCAGGTTGGTTTGCATTTTGGCATTAACTTTAATGCCGCCGCGTGGGCCAAATTCTAACCCGCTCTCTTTAAGAAAGCCCACATCGGGACGGACACCAATGGCTAATATTACAAGGTCAGTGTCAATGGTTTTACCGCTTTCTAAAACAACTTTGGTGGTTTTGTCTTGTTGTTTAAATTCTACTACACCGTCACCCAGGTAGAGCTTAACACCTTTGGAGACAATATGATCGGCTACGATGGCGGCCAGGTCATAATCAATGGTGCCGATAAGTTGGGGCGCTTTTTCGACGAGGGAAAGTTCAAGCCCTAATTTGTATAAATTATCGGCCATCTCCAGGCCAATATAGCCGCCGCCCACAACTACTGCTTTTTTCACTGGATTAGTTGATAAATATTTTTTGATGGCGTCCGCATCCAAAAGGTTGCGTACGGTAAAAACGGGAGCATGTTCAATGCCGGGAATCGGTGGTTTTATAGGTTGGGCGCCGGGGGAAAGGACAAGATAGTCATAGTTTTCTTGGTAAGTTTCTCCGGTTTGCAGGTTTTTTACCGTTACAGTTTTCTTTTGGGCGTCAAGGGAAATGACTTCATTTAACGGGCGCACGTCAATATTAAAAACATTTTGCATTCTTTCATTGCTTTGGATTAACAGGGCGTCGCGGTTTTGAATGACACCGCCGATATAATAGGGCAAACCACAATTGGCAAAGGAAATGTACGGGCCTTTTTCCAGTAAAATTATGTGCGCATGCTCATCCAGGCGGCGCATGCGGGCGGCAAAACTGGCACCGCCGGCTACTCCGCCGACAACAACAATTTTTTTGGCTTTCATGCCTAAACTCCTTTCCCGTTATTAATTTTGTATATACCCCCCATAGGTATCTATAAAAATTGTAGAGTTTTTGCTCCTATTTGTCAATATTTAGTTAGTGTAAAATTACTATAGGTTTTTGAAGGAAAAATCTATTTAAAATAGAAAGAGGAACCTCACATTCTAGCAGAATGAATACCCCCTAAAAGGAGGCGGAGGTTCCTCATGGATGTAAT
>JAAYMK010000122.1 GCA_012521405.1 Bacillota bacterium | reverse complement strand
TGCCAATCATTTTGTATCTTTGTGTATTAGATATTGGTATTTCTTTTCCGTCAATAACACCTACGGCAGTATAATTATCAGGTAAAGTTTGTAGTCTTTCCGCTTCTATTGGTGTAGGCTTGTAATATTTACTATCAGAATACTTTATATTTGTGGCTCCAGAATTTGAAATGTCTTGTCTTGTTAATAATGTTTTTGATTTTTCATTTAAACTACGTACATTTTTCCATGCCTTTTCATATGCCAATGTTCCTGGTTTCTTTTGTTTCATTCTTTCAGTTATGTCAAAATCTTTTTTATCAATTTCCGGTTCTACTATATGCTTTAACACAAGTTTTTTATCTTCCGGCTGTGTTACATTGGGAATGTTTGTCCAATATAACCTTTTTCTGTCTTGTGCTGAAACTAATGCAGAATCAATTTCTATTGGCTTTACCCCCAAATGCTGTGTGATTATATCTTCGGATTCTTTTTTCATCTTTACATTTTCAAGTAGAAAGTACTTTGGTTTTAATATCTCCAATGCTTTCACATAATCAAAAAATAGTTTGCTTCTTGGGTCAAAGAAGTTTAACTGCTTGCCTGCAAAACTAAATCCTTGACATGGACTTCCACCAAGTAATAAATCTACCATCTTGAACCTCCTAACCACTCTTTATTATAACATGTTATTAAAATGACGGCAAACCATCTTGAAATATACTTTCGAATTTTATACCTCCCTGACCTCGTATAAGTCAAATGTAAGCTCACTCCCGCCAAAACCACATCGGCGGAGAGCTATATCAAGATATTCCCGGTTTAAGTCGATATAGATTGAGTCTCGTCCTTCTTGCATAGCTACCATCGAAACTGTACCGGAGCCACCAAACGGATCTAAGACCGTACCACCGACAGGTGAACCGGCCAGTATGCAAGGGCGGACAAGTTCCGGCGGAAATGTTGCAAAATGAGCTTCGGGGAATGGGTGGGTAGAGATTGTCCAGACGGAGCGACGGTTACGTCTGCCTGTCCCTGCCGTTCTACTGTTAACTCCCTCTTTTTGCCGTTTTAAAATACTTGGTGAGTGCCACGATACGTATTTACCGTCTACAAATGTTTTCCCGCGCAATAATCCTAAATCTTTTCCTTCAATAGCAGGTTCTTTTATGGCCTCCGCATCGTAGTAATACTTTTGTGATTTCGCCAGCAGGAAAAGGTATTCATGAGCTTTCGTTGGCCTGTCCTTTACACTCTCCGGCATGGGGTTTGATTTGGCCCAGATAATGTCTGATCGAAGATACCAACCGTCGGCTTGTAAAGCGAAAGCAACACGCCAGGGGATGCCAACTAAATCTTTTGGTTTAAGATTTGTGTTCCTTTTGTGTTTTACATGAGGTTGGCTTTTGCCTTTACCACTGATACTATTTGTTCCGCCTGTTTGACAACTACCAGAATAACTATCCCCCAAATTCAACCACAACGTCCCATCATCGCGGAGAACCCGCCGGACCTCCCGAAACACATCGACCATCTTAGTAACATATTCATCTGGCGTAGACTCTAAGCCTAACTGCCCATCCACCCCGTAATCTCGGAGCCCCCAATAAGGCGGAGAGGTGATAACCGTATTAACTGATTTTTCGGGTATTTTACGGAGACAATCTATTACATCTCCGTGATAAAAAACATGTTTAGTCATTTATACCACCACCAATTTTCTGATAATATTCATACCCACTCAAAATTCCCATTCCTGTTACCCTACTCCACAACGTTTATTATTAAAATGGTGGCAAATCATCTTGAAACATACTTTCGAATCTAACCACGGTTTTCTCGGCGCTAAGACTATACCCGTTTCCTCCTGCCCGGCTTTACATTGGCCGGCAGGTTGTTTTTAGTCCGCCAACGGTAAACCGTAGCCGGGTACGTTCCTACTTTTCGGGCAATTTCAGAATCATTCAATCCCTGCTTGTAAAGCTTCAAAAATTCCTCGTACTTTTTGGCATTTTTGCGATGTGGTGGCAGACCATTTTTAATACGCCAGTTATAGACGCTTGTACTGGAGACGCCGCAATTAGCCGCGATCTC
>JAAYMK010000017.1 GCA_012521405.1 Bacillota bacterium | reverse complement strand
TGCATTTTAGTAATGTCATTTTGCACAATGTGAAAAGGCATATCCAGCCACCTCCAGGCATAAATTTTTTTATTATTTCTAGATTTGCTCACTGATTCCTTTTCTTGTCACTTCTTGTTCTTCCGGAAAGAAAATATCGTATGCTGAAAAAGACAATCAACTACAAGGAGGAGTTATGGGTGAACGATTTTGTAAAACCAAAAATTTCTCTTGGCCTGGCAGTTTTTTTTCTTGTCCTTCTGCTCTTGGTTTTTGTGGCCACACCGGTGCAGCTTGCGTGGGGCATGTGGGGATTGGCGGTCACAGAACTGATAATTTTAGCCGCCGCCATTATTCCCGCCCTGCTCTATAAATGGGATCTCAAGGAAGTTTTCCCTTTAGACGTGCCCTCACCAAGGCAAATCACCGGGGTTTGCATACTTTGGTTTGGCAGCTATGTTGCCGTAACTGCCGTCTCCAGCATCATTATCTATTTTTTCCCGCAAGGTTTGTGGGAAGTAAGCCGTTATATCACAGAACTCTTTCGCAGTACTCCCTTTCCTGTCACTTTATTCATTGCCGCAGTGATGCCGGCGGTGTGCGAAGAAGCGCTGCACAGGGGCTTAATCCAGTATACCTTTGGCACGCAAAAGAAATGGGTGCTGGTTTTAGCCATGGGCTTAATTTTTGGTCTTTTTCATCTTGATCCTTACAGATTTTTGGGCACAGCCATTTTAGGTGCAGTCATGACTTATATTATGGCAGAAACTAATAATCTGGTGCTGCCCATGCTTTTTCATCTCATTAATAACTCTTTCAGCACTTTTGCCACTTTTGTAAACGATCCGACCACCACTGCAGAAGCTGTCGGCATGCCTTTGGCATCTGTGGGTGCTTTTTTAATTTTTACCGCCGTTACCCCGTTTCTTTTTGTCATAGGCACAAGATTCCTCAAAAGTAAAGGAGCAAATAAGCAAAACGGCAAAAAGGAAATTTTGGCGGCCGCTGTGGCGGCGCTGATTTTAATCTTAATTGGCCTTGCCGTCAGCGCAGCGGCATAATACTGTTTTTCATTTCTTGTACATATTGACAGACCGGCTCAAGACAATCACGGCCGTACTGGGTTATGAGATTGACGATGGCGCTGCCCACAATGACGCCGTCGGCAATGGCGGCAATGTCAGCAGCCTGTTTGGGGGTGGAAATGCCAAAGCCCACGGCACAGGGGATATCCGAGACGGCTTTAGCCTTCTTGATCATGGCGGCCAAATCGGTTTCAATGCGCTCCCGCATGCCCGTTACACCCAAAGAAGAAACACAGTATAAAAAGCCTTGCGCCTCTTTGGCAATCATGTGGATACGCTCTTCTGAGGTGGGGGCAATCAGGGAAATTAAATCAACCCCGTATTTTTCACAGGTCCCAGCCAGTTCACCCTTTTCTTCAAAGGGCATATCCGGAACTATAATCCCGTCAATACCGCAGTCTTGGCAGCGCTCGAAAAACTTGTCTTTGCCGTAGGTAAAAACAGGATTCAAATAAGTCATGAAAAGTAGCGGCACTTGTGTTTGCTGCCGGATGCGGGCTACAGTCTGGAACAATTTATCTATGGTACAACCGGCCTTCAAGGCGCGTTCACTGGCGGCTTGGATTACCGGGCCCTCCGCCACCGGATCGGAGAAAGGAATGCCAATTTCAATGATGTCCGCCCCGGCGGCGGCCATTTGCGGCACCAGTTTTTCCGTGGTTTCCAAGTCCGGGTCCCCGCCGGTAATAAAGGCGATGAAGGCCTTATTGTTTTGAAAAGCGGCTCTGATTCTACTCATGTAAATCCACTCCTTTGTACCTGGCAATGGCCGCCACGTCTTTATCACCTCGGCCGGAAAGATTAATGACGACGATCTTGTCTTTGGACATGTGGGGCACAATTTTCATGGCACCGGCCACCGCATGGGCGCTTTC
>JAAYMK010000121.1 GCA_012521405.1 Bacillota bacterium | reverse complement strand
CATTGTGGATGCTTATTACTTACACTTAAACAACTTCTGGCAGCAAATCCCGCCCATTAACCGCCAAAAAACCTGGGTCCGCGAAAAACTGGCGAAATGGCTGGAGAAGCTTGCTTCTAATTTGCCGGATTTTAAGAAATAAAAAAGCACCTTGGCCTATAGTTTTTCACATATGTGTAGTGCTAGCAGAAGCATCAAGGGGTAGCAAAAAGCTACCCCTTGCCTTAGCAGAGCCCGTTAATTGCTTAGATCGTCTCTTACTAACGCTACCATAGCGTCATAATGGTCTCGATCCACATTCTTTATCATTTCCAATACTTCATTTATTATGGAGCTACTTTCCGCAATCAAAATATCTTCAGAGCTATCTTCCAGCACATGAATCCTATCTGCATGAGAATAGCAATTTAAGAAGCTATATATTCTTTCCCTCTGAATTCTTTCCTCTTCCAAAGGAAGGGCTTTTTCCTTTATAAAAAATATAGTCATATTCCGAGTTACGGCTTAATATTTTTCCACCATTTTTTATGCGACCTACTCTCACCGCATCAATTATTTCCACTTCATTCTTATAAATTCTATAATATTTTTCCACCACAACTCGCTTTAGCTCTAAGGAAGTAACATTTTGCGAATTCTGATTATTTAAACACCTTAAAGTCTTTATCGTGGAAAGCGGCGTTAAAAGGCATATGAATGTTATCGGCCTGACCTAAAGGCATTTCTTCAGGTTTTACCGGGACGCTGCCCTCGGGAACAGGCGGCGGTGTAAACATGGGCAGTGGGAATTGCGCCGCTTCAGCCCCTTCCTGCATCGGCGGCATAGGCGGCATCATTGGCATCTTCTGCGGCATGAGGGAAATGCCAAGCTGGTTAGCCAGAAAACGCCACGCCAGCTCAAACCAGTCATCAATACAGGGACCTACGGTGCCGTCTTCGGCCTGTATGCGGTTTACAGCATTAGTTTCACCGTGCCCGCCGGTACTGGAGATATACACCGCATAGGGACGTTTCGCCCGCTCCATGGCATCAATCATGGCAATTGTCTGATAAACAGACACAAGCATATCAAGGCGCGTATGATGGAAAAAAGCAGGCGGTGTTTGCGGTCCTACTAAATCACCATTGGGAACATAAACAATGCCATCATCGGTCTGCTGGCCGCAAAACATAGGACCAAAGCCTAAAATCATGGCATTAGGCTTGCCTTCTTCACCGGTACAGCCGGCAGCTTCCATGATTTCCGGCCTGTTCCAAATGTTGCCTGTGGTCATGCAGATAAAGGCACCGGCAGAATTGCCTGAAATGACAATCTGGTCAGGATTAATTCCCCATTCATCCGCATGTTCACGCAAAATTTTGATACCTTTAATCAGATCGATGACGACCTGCGGAAAACGATAATCTTTGGCAACGGGATACAAATATGTACAGGTTACGCCAAACCCCTTGCCCATACAGCGGCTGGCAATTGCCGTCCCGTCAGCCTCACTGCAGAACATAAAACCGCCGCCAGGGACATGAATCAGTGCAGGTGTTTTTTGTATAATCGGCGGGACATTTGCCACAGTAACGATAAGCTTGGCGGTTTTGGCATCGTTTAAATCAAATGTCAAGACCTTCATAAAAAAACCTCCTAAATTTTCCTTTTGTTTAAAAATTAACACAGATAGTAAAGATATGCAACCAGATATTGGTTCAGGATAGTGTCAAGACAGGTTATCCAGTTCCTTTTTTAGCTGAACCTCAAAGTTGAGAAAATCAACACCACCATCTAAAACTTTTAATATTTCTTCTGCAACCAAAAGGATTTTTGTTTCTACCAAACGAATTACATCCATGAGGAACCTCCGCCTCCTTTTAGGGGGTATTCATTCTGCTAGAATGTGAGGTTCCTCTTTCTATTTTAAATAGATTT
>JAAYMK010000120.1 GCA_012521405.1 Bacillota bacterium | reverse complement strand
CCACTTCTTGCTTGTGTCGCCCGCAAGAAGTGGACTTGACTATAGGAATTGGCTACTAACCGAACAATTCTTTGCTTATACGGTCAATTTCTTTGCTTATGGCCTCATAAACGCCGGGGTATGTGCTGCCAGGGCCGCCTACAGTGGAACAGGGAATAAAGTAAAGACCACCGGTTTGCTCCCATACTTCTTTGCAGATTTTTTCCGTTTCCGCGGCAATAAGCTCCTGCGTCCAATCAACCCGGTCCACCTTGCCGTTATCAATCCCGCCCATAAAAGAGATCTGGCCGCCGTATTGTTTCACCAATTCTGGGATATTATTGGTGGTCAAACATCCCTGCCAGATGTCGATGCCCATTTCAATCATGTAGGGGACGAGATTAGCAGCGTAGGAATCGCTGTGATGGACGATCAGTTCCACACCGTTATCTTTAAAGTATCCATAGATTTTTTTGTATGCAGGCACGATGAATTCCGCAAACATTTGCGGCGACAGAAAAGAGGAAATTTGGCTGCCCCAATCATCATGATGGAGGATACAATCAGGTTGCAGGTGTTTTACCAGTTCCCTGGCAACCTCCAGCTTGTACTCCGTGATGTATTCAATTAATTCATGCATGGCTTCCGGTTCTTCATAAAAATTAATCAAAGTATCATCCATGCCCATGAGATAATGCAACTGCTCAAAAACACCCGGTACGCATACAGCCGTCAGGAACTGTTCGTTGCGGTCAATGGCAGCAGCCTGTTTTTTGACAAATTCCCATTCTGACTCGTCAGTTTCCAGGGGAGGAGCTTTAACCACATCCCGCCATTTTGTAATGTCTTTTAGTACCTTGTGCTCTTCATCATGTACAGGGAACGGTCCGGGTACATGTTCCGGCCACCTGATGGTTACTCCCCAGGCGTTTTTCGCTTCGCCTCCGGGAACAGGCATAGGTCCGGCTTTGGCAGAGACCGGATCACCCATAATCATGGCAAAGGCCTCAAACTGATTGACTAATCTGTCCGGCTTGCCGCCTCTAATGGTTTCTAGCAAATTTTGTTTTTTGGTTAACATCTTACAATCCCTCCTGTTTTTTCCGGCCGGTTTCTTTGTTGTTACCCTATGTTTTGAAGATAATAAAAATTAAAAATAATTTTGCACTATTTCAGCTTAAGGGGGGTATTGCTTTTATATAAATCTAGGCCAAGTGATGGTACTTGGTAACAAAAAAGAGCGGCCAGACATATTATATTGCAGTATAGCATGTTTGATAGATCATGATGAAAGGAGTCAAAGATATGCCTGAGAATAAATTTCACGAAGATTTTCCGGAAATCCTGCAAGTGCACCCGCAAACAAAAGAAAAAATCAAGCCAATTAAAGTCATATCACTATCTGCAGAGGGCTTGGCAAGAAGTTCAGTGGTGCAAATTCCTGAATTTGTCCACGAAAAGAATGCCCAGCTAGGGATAACACAGGATAATCCGACAATGCTAATAGAAGAAGCGGGCTGGCGTTTAAATGTTATTGATACGAACAACGTGGGGTTAGTGATAAGTTCTGTTTTCTATCAGGAAGTATTTTTCATTTTCAATCTGCTATTGCCTTGGTTAGCCATCGGTACTCCTTGTAGATTTGAGCATCAATACTTTTTGGAGCGGAAAATAGCGAGGCCATTTGTGTATATC
The DNA here is from genome assembly GCA_012521405.1 of Bacillota bacterium. GTDB lineage: Bacteria > Bacillota > Dethiobacteria > Dethiobacterales > Dethiobacteraceae > JAAYSO01. The sequence goes on along the minus strand of JAAYMK010000120.1, from coordinate 679 downwards.
TTTGCTGATGGTTTTTTGGTGTGGGCAAGATATGGTTTCGGCCATTTCAGTACTCTGGATCAGGCTTATTATTTCTTAGCAGACGGGACTTGTTATCCTTTAATCCAGCTAACCAGTCCTGCCGTGTTAAGTTTTGTGCCCCTTTATATTGATTTTGACATTATTAATACCGCCAACACCGTCTATAATTATTATCCTCATATCCCCAGCGGCTTAAATTTCCATTTAGCCGTGACTGATTTTAGCAGAATTGGCGGCGGGTCAACTCCGGCAGGGGAAAATTATAATATTCGCATTGAAAACAGCATCTCCGGACTTTCCGCCTCAGCGCGGGTAAGCTTTAATGCCCCGGATAATTCTATCCAATATGTTACTACTTGGTTAGGTTATAACATGCAAATCCATCCACTGCGTAATTTGCGCGGTGTGGAAATAGTAAATCGAGATATTGTCTATGTTTACCTGATGCAAAACATTTCTACCGGGTTGTATGGACCAAAAATTGAATTAAACCTAGAGACGTTTGCATAAGGGAACTGGAATAATGCAATCATGAAGGAAATGGAATACAGTTAAAAACTCGACCAACCGGTCGGGTTTTTTTTTATATAATGGTTAAAATGAAATAGATTCCGGCTGACCTGTCATTTGGCTTGTTTAAAATCTTGTATATACAGGT
>JAAYMK010000119.1 GCA_012521405.1 Bacillota bacterium | reverse complement strand
CAAGCCCCGACAAACATTAATGTTACTATTAGTGCTTTGCTTAAATCCGGCCACAAGTCAAAATTAGCCGTCACATAACCTGTGGTTGTGATCACAGAGCCGACCTGGAAAGCCGCATAGCGGATACTTTCCGCCAGAGAATGATAAACATGGCCATTTAGATTGATGGTAATGATGATTGTGTAAAGGGCAATGATGAACAGATAAACTTTAAGTTCTGTATCATGAAAAAAATCACGTAAATTCTTGTTTTTAAAAGCAAAGTAATAAAGAGAAAAATTAATCCCAGACAAAATCATAAAAATTAAAATCACGATTTCAAAATAGACATTATTATAAGCACCAAGACTGGCATTTTTTAGGGAGAAACCTCCGGTGCTTACAGAACCAAAAGCATGAATAATACTGTCAAAAATAGGCATACCGCCCATTGCCAGTAAAATAATATGCACCACAGTAATCACTAAATATGTTCTATACAGAATTTTTGCGGTGCCACTTACCCTGGGGGTAAGTTTGGAGGAAATAGGTCCCGGGCTTTCCGCCTTTAAAATTTGAAAAGTGCCGACGCCTAAAGCCGGCTGGATTGCCAATGCCAAGACCAGGATCCCCATGCCACCTAGCCAATGGGTAACAGAACGCCAGAACAAAAGACTTTTAGGCAGCACTTCTAGATCCTGAATTACTGTCGATCCTGTTGTCGTAAAACCGGAAATCGTTTCAAACAAAGCATCTACCACAGAAGGCAATGCTCCTGTAAACAAAAAAGGAAGGGAACCCATTAGAGAAGCTAGCAGCCAGCCAAATGTGACAATGGCAAAGCCCTCTTTGTAACGTATAACATTTTCTTTGACTTTGACCTTAAAAAATAAAAGTCCTAGCAGGGCAGTAATTAAAACAGATATCATAAAAGCCCATAACGTATTTTCACCATAAATGAGCGCCACCACCAAAGAAGGAAGCATGGCGACAGCTTCACACAGAAGCAGCATTCCTAAAACTTTGACAACCACTAATAAATTCATAAAATCCCCTTATGCCCTCCCCTGACACCGAAAAGTTTTGTCACTTTATCCATATGGTTTTCCAGCGTAAAAACAATTACACGATCGGTGCTTTTAATGACGGCATCCCCCTTGGGAATTATTACCCGCCCGTCACGCAGGATGGCGCCAATAATTAAACCTTGCGGAATACCTAGTTCTCTTAACGGCTTATTAAGGATAGGTGCATCCGGCTGCGGCAAAACTTCCAACACTTCGGCTCTGCCACCAATTAAAAGGGAAAGTGTAATAATTTTACCGCCGCGCATAATCCGTAAAATATCTCTGGCGGTAATCAGTTTTGGTATGACGGCGTTATCGATACCAATAGTTTCCAAAAGCGAGGTGTAACTAGAGCGGCTAATTTTTGCAATTACTTTCCCTGCTCCCAACTGTTTTGCCAAAAGGGCAACCAGCATGTTTTCTTCATCATAGCCTGTCAGGGCAACAAAGGCATCCATTTCCTCTACCTTTTCCGCTTTGAGCAGGGAAATATCCGTCCCATCACCGTGTAAAACAAGCGTACTATTCAATGCTTCCGACAAAAGCCGGCAACGCTCCAGATCTTGTTCAACTATTTTCACATTGACACCCAGGTGCTCCAGCTCTTGGGCCAAATAGAGAGCAGTTCTGCCGCCTCCGGTAATGAAAACGTTTTTAACCCGATTTCTATTTATTTTTGATCCCGCTGCCTGGGCAAATGTGTCAACACTATTTCTTTCCCCCATGACATATAGTGTATCTAAAGGATCAATAGTGGTAAGCCCGTTGGGAATAATAACTTCTCCCCCACGGGTAATGGCGGTAATAATAATTGATTTGGGTAAATCTAAATCTTTAATTTGTTTGTATAAAAGATTGGAATTGGGGCTAACCTGAATTTCCGTAATGCGCACACGGCCCTTGGCGAAATCCTCCGTATAGGAAACATGCTCATTAAAAAGTAAACGCACAATATGATGTGCCGTACTTAACTCGGGGTTAATTATGTAGTTGATGCCCAGTGTTTTGCGCATAAATCCAAGTTCTTTTACATATTCCGGATTTCTCACCCTGGCAATCACACATTTTGTACCCATTTTTTTTGCACTAATACAGGAAACAATATTGGCTTCATCGCTATCGGTCACTGCTATTAATAAATCCGCCTGCGCGCACTCTACTTCTTGCAGTAAGCTGCTGGATACTCCGTTACCTTTAACGGCCAAGACATCAAAATTATCATTAAGATTATTGATAACTTGCTGGGAGTTGTCTATCACAGTAACCTCATGCTTTTCATTAAGTAGACTTTCAACCAGCTGTGTACCTACTTTCCCCGCACCAACTATGATTACTTTCACCATTAACCTCCATTGGCTAAGCTGAATTTATAATAATAATCTTACACTTTTTTGCCCAAAGAACCAACAAATAATTTGTCTACAGGTCAGAATTCCACATATATACATTTATAACCTTCTTTTTACCTAAGCTTTGTGGCGAAAACGTCAGAGCAAAACGGGAGGTTTCCCTCCCGTTTTTATTATTGCCCATGGGGACAAGTCTTCGCCAAAAATTGCCTTAAAAAAGCCAGGTATGCTTTATCAATGTTTGCTGCCAGTATGTTGAAAACACAGGAATTTATTTTGGCCAAAAATAAAGCTTGCGTAAATGTAATTGCAAGCCCCAGAGATAACTTTACTTTTTTCCGCTAATTTACCATCCTAAAGGCTATTTGGAAACAGGCTCTAAACGCTTTTCCAAGGCAGCGTATTTTTCTTCACTTATTGGCTCCGCCTCACCTAAAAACCTGCTTAAGACATTATCAATAAAAGCTTTTTTAGCTGTTTCCAGGTCATAATCGGGCAGTGGATATACTTCAGACAAAGTACGACGAATTTTTTCCCTTCTAAAATTGGTGATTTTAATATCAGTGTACACTAAAATGGCAGTAGGTATATCCTGATCCTTTTTTTTCACTTCTGAAGCAACCACCGGGCCGATCTTATATACCATCGCCATCTCATTATCATAATAAAACCGGCTCATTTTTCTCACCCCCATCTATAGCCACCTGTGGTTTTTTCTACCTTCACCACATATTTTTCCCGGCAACAAAAATTATACATATCTTTGTTACTAAAAATTTCGCCATTTTAGCTATTTCCCCTGCCAGCAAACGCAAAGTAATGCTTTATTTATTTTTTCACCACCCAAAAAACAGCTTTTTGGGCAAGTTAGAAATTAGCCGTCTGAAAAATAAAAATAGTGTTTAAAAAGGGGATTGGCAACTAAAAGCGAATTATAAAAAGAGGTTATAACCACTGGCGTGTAAATATAACAAGTTTAAAATAAGCCAACATTTTAGACAAAAGTAGTTAGGAGTTGATTATCCCGTGGTTAATTTAACGATAAACGGCATTGCCGTTAAAGTACCCGCCGGAACAACAATCTTGGAGGCAGCCAACTCCGTTGGCATTGAAATCCCCACATTATGCCATCATCCAGCCCTCTCCAAATTTGGTGCTTGCCGCATGTGCGTGGTAGAAGTTAAAGGAGCACGTAATTTGCCTGCTTCCTGCACTACCCCTGTCAGTGAAGGAATGGTGGTGGAAACAGAATCGGATAAAGTAATCAAAGCAAGAAAAATCATTCTGGATTTACTGCTGGCTAACCATCCTATGGATTGCCTTACCTGCCAAAAACTTGGTGAATGTAAATTGAGCGATTATGCCTATCATTACGGTGTTCGCCAAACCAGTTTTACCGGAGAAAAACATGATTATCCTTTAGATGACAGCAATCCCTATATTGTCCGCGATATGAATAAATGCATCTTATGCGGCAAATGTGTACGGGCTTGTGAAGAAATCAAAGGCCAAGCAGCCATTGGCTTTGCCTATCGTAGTTTTGCCACCAAGGTGGCTCCTCCCCTGGACGAACCTCTAGGCGACTCGGAATGTGTTTATTGCAATAACTGTGTCATCGTCTGCCCCGTAGGTGCCCTCACCGACAAACAGCTTTTAAATAAAGGGCGTTCTTTTGAAGTTGAAAAAGAACCGGTAACTTGCACTTTCTGTGAAGCCGGGTGTGAATTTGAAATCGTTAAACGTAAAAATAAAGTTATCGGTGTTGCGGCAAAAGCGGCAGCACCGGGACGTCCGCTCTGCCTGAAAGGACGTTTAGGTTTGAATTTTATTTATAACCCTGAAGTTTCATCCACACCGTTATTAAAGGCAGAAGATGGACAGTGGCAAGAAACTACATGGGAAGCTGCACTGGGGCTTGAACAGATTATAAATAAATTAAAGCAGCTGGAAGGACAAAAGGCTGACTCTGCCGATAACCACAAAGAAATTTAAAAACGCCGGTTTACCCGGCGTTTTTTCTCGGTCAGGATGATATCAACCTTGATTTTTCCCGACCAACGGGGCTTGTTATGGGAGGCCCCTTAAGTTTGCCGGGTGGACTTGGGTGCCGGCATTTTCCGCGTAATTTTTTTGTGTCCTTTAAGCACATCAATTGCATTTTTTGTCAGTTTAACAACAGGATATTTTCCTTTTGTTAAACATAAATACCCTTCCGCAATTAAGAAACCAAGGAAATCACGAATTTCAGCAAGCTCTTTTTCCGCCATCAGCCCATAGGTACTTAAATGATCTAATTTTAACTGTCGTATTCTTTTAGTCCTTGCTCCTTTTAAAACTTGAGCCACCATGGAAGAGCCAAAACGTCCCTTTAGGCGGTAGACACAGGAAAGAGCTTTTTGGGCATCCAGCGTCACATCTACATTTATGGCATCGTCTAAACAGTTACTACAGTTGCCGCAATAGTCTCTACTTTCTTCATCACCAAAATAATCCAGTAGTGTCTGCCTTAAGCATTTTGAAGTATGACAGTAATCCACAACCATTTGTAGTTTTTTTAATTCATGTTCTTTGCGCCGGGGAGAATAAACTGTTTCCTCAATTAAGTATTTTTGCACCATAACATCTTGTGGGTGAAAAAGCAAAAGACAATGGGCTGGTTCCCCGTCACGCCCGGCCCTTCCGGCTTCTTGGTAATAGGACTCTAGATTTTTCGGGATGCTGTAATGTATCACAAAACGTACATCCGGTTTATCAATTCCCATACCAAAGGCATTGGTTGCTACCATTACCGGCAGTTTACCTTGTAAAAAATTCTCCTGGTTTTCTGTCCTTTCCGCATCACGCATACCTGCATGATATTTACTACAAAGGATACCGTTTTTGTTTAATAGTTCGCTGATTTTGTCCACATCATTGCGTGTGGCCGCATAAATAATGCCTGCTTTTCCCCGGTTCGCTAACACATAATCCACTACAAACTCCTGTTTATTTTGGCCGCGCAAAACGGCATAGTGCAGATTTTGACGATCAAAACCTGTTACTACTACCCGCGGCTCCTTTAAAGCTAAAAATTTAATGATATCGCTTTTAATTTCCGGGGTTGCAGTGGCTGTAAAGGCTCCCACCAACGGCCTTTGCGGTAAGTTTTGGATAAAGGCGGCAATCCTGCGATAGCTGGGGCGAAAATCATGTCCCCATTGTGATGTACAGTGAGCTTCATCCACGGCAATAAAATCCACTTTTACATGCTTTAAACTTTGCACAAATTCTTCTGCCGCCAAACGTTCCGGTGCAACATAAATAACTTTGTAGTTTCCCTTTGCTATTTCCTGCAAACGCTCTTTGATTTCTCTTTTCTTGAGCGAACTATTAATATAGGTAACAGGAATCCCGTAACGATTTAAAGTATCAACTTGATCTTTCATCAAAGCAATAAGCGGTGAAACTACTATGGTAATACCGGCAAATAAAAGAGCAGGAATTTGATAACAAAGCGATTTCCCTGCACCGGTTGGCATAATGGCCAATGTATAGGTAAAGTTTAATAAATGATTGATAACTTTAGCTTGCCCGCCGCGAAAAGAAGCGTATCCGAAAACTTTTTGCAGTATTGCTTGCGCCTGTCTTTCCTTGTCACCCTGATAATTCATGCCATAACCTCCGGGAATTTACGCTTGCTTTTATCTTACTTCTTCCCCGGTGATTTTTTCCCTGTCAAAACCATAAGAAAGACATTCACTTTTTTAAGATTTAAACGCTAAAAAGCTTTAAAAAGACACGTTTGCAAACTTGCAAATTACAACAAAAAAGGAGTGATGTAACTAGATAAGTTACCATCACTCCCAGCCCTTGCAAACTCTGAGATCTTAATTTTTTAAGCCAGGAAACAGGTTGGATCATAAGCACTGTCAGGATTAAATTCACAGTAAGCACTTATATTTGCCGGCAATGCGTCTTCCGGTGCAGTTATTTGGCAATGTTCGCAGTACTTTCTATATTTACTTAATAGTTCCTGGCTGTGCTTGTAAAGCTTGCTCGGAGTTAGACGCCGATCCCCTTGAAACTCACACTTATTCGCCTTGGCAATCCGCTCTAAAAATGATGTCTTGATCATGCTATCAACTCCTTTTGCTACCTCAAAAGGTGCTATGTTTGACTTAAGTATAGCAAATCAGCAACAAAAATATCTTAATAAAGTCTAAATTTTCTGACTAATATACTCGTAAAAAGGATAGCATCCTGCGGTAATTTTCAGAAAAAAGACCGCGCAGGGAGGTTGCGCGGCTTTTTCAGAAGGACTCAATGTAATTGGCAATTTCCACTAAAATTCATTTGTTATTAATGTAACATAGTTAAAATTTTATTGCAAGAGTTTTTAGAATTTTATAGTCAATTTAGCTATAGAAATTCTTTATACCAAAATCTTAATTTGCATTTGTTTTTTGCCAACCGCCCTTCATAGAGTTTAAATTTGCCAGCTATTTCTCCAACCAGGTATTGGCATAGTCAAACCGGGTGAGACCTTGTTGCAAATAAGTTGTGTGTACTTTTCCATTGTGAATCACAGAAGTCGGGTTATTATATAAGGGAATAACAAGCGCTTCTTCAGCAATATAATAAACAATTTCTTCCGTTAATTTTTTTTGTTCATTTCTGTCATTTGTTTTCAAAGATTTTTCAAATATTGCTGCCAATTCCGGCGTACATTCATATCCCTGCAGGTCCAGGCGCGGTTGCGGACCCCACCAGCGTTGTGCAGAAACAAGGTAATCCTGATCATTACCACTCATGGCCAGGGCCAGATCTTCAAACCCGTCGGCATAAATGGCGGCAGAATACCTGCCGGTATCAGCAATATCAAGATTGACTTTAAAACCAACTGCATCCAGGTAACCTTTTACTGCTTCAGCCACATCATTACGTCCACTGCTTTGCGTCTGTGCCAGTAAAGTTATTTCCAAGCCATCCGGGTATCCTGCTTCCGCTAATAACTGTTTGGCTTTTTCAGGATCATAATTGCGGAATTGACGGTCTCCACCCCAGTCGCCTTGAGGCGAAATTGTAAATAAAGGTTCATAGAAGCCGTAGCCAAGTGCATCACAAAGGGCCTGCTTGTCTATCGCATATTCTACAGCCTCACGTAGCTTTTTATTGCTCCAGATAGAATTGGGATCATCAGCATTAGGCAAGAGATGCCATTGTATACCACCCCAACCGCTTATACGCGTAAAACCTGCTTCCTCCAATTCCACTAAATCTAGCATCGTGGGACTCATCCACATATCTGCCTCGCCCGCTACCATCATAGCCTTAGCCGTCACCGATTCGGGAATATAAGTAACTTCTATTCTTTCCAGATATGGCGTTCCACCCCAGTAGTTATCATTTCTGACCCACGTTAAGATAACATCCCTTTGAAATTCTTCCAGGATAAATGGACCTGTACCAACAATATCTTTAGCCCCGCCCCCCTTTTGCTTAACGCTACTACAATTTTGACTATGGATAATATTCTGACTCTTGCATAAATTATATTACATACTTTTTCTGCTTACCATGATTCGGCACTATTTGTCCATTGAGGGAACTTGACAATATGTGGACAGAAACTAAATGAAAAACCCGTCCTTTACCAAAAAAGACGGGTTAGCTTTTTGTTCCCTTAGCTTTTTTTAGCCGGATTTCACCGCAAAATTGTTATTATGCCTGCAAAATCATGTTGACCAAGCCTAATACTTCTATCTCCAACTGTTCCCAATAACGTTTAATAATCTCTTCATCGCCTTTGATTTCACCAAAATCATCACGGACCGCATCCCAGGGCGTTATTAATCTTTGCTTCACGCCGTCCATTGCCGCCGCCTGTTGAATTTCAACTTGCTCAAGCAACTGCAATTTTCCGCCCAGGTGTCCATACTTGTCCATGGCTTTAAACCAGGCATCAATATTTTCCGGTTTAGCCGCGTTAAGCCCACCGTCAGCACACATGATAAAACCGGGCTCGTCCGCAAACAATTTCATCACTTTAGCCACCTGCTCCTCAACGTCTTGCGGCGAACCTTTCGCCAGGATACTGGTGGGCATCCCGCCTGCAATACAAATTCTCCCCCCAAGGAATTTTTTCGCCCTTTCTAAATCAGTCTTCTCAAAATGGGCAACACATTTGCCGCGGGGCAATTCTTGTAATTTTTCCAGGTGCTGATCTTGCGCACCCTCAAAGACTGTCCAAACAGTATGACCACGTTCCGTAAAAACGTCCACCATACGTTTATAAAACGGCCAGTATACTTTCTCATAGTCTTTTGGTGAAATAAAAGGACTGACATGTTGTGGATTATATAATACAGGATAATCCAATCCCGGAGGAATTCCGGCTATAGCAGAATTCACTAAATGATCCATTAATGCTTCTGCAGCTTCAATTAATTTCTCTGGCCTTAATTTTACGTCAAGCAGACCCTGATTAAAGCCGCGGTAGTGATCGATAATGGCATCAACCGGAACAATAAAAACACTGCACATCAGCGGGCTCACAGCATACTTTTGTGCCCATTCTTGCCAATACATGCTTGATTTTTCTTGCAGTTGCCTGGAATAAGTAATTACCTTGGCGATTGCCTTAATCGTTTCGTAAAGATCGTTTTTGTCAATTCTTTTGCATACCCGCGGGAGAATAACATTGGCTTGGAATCTTACCGGGTCTTTAATAAGTTCGTCGTATTCACTCGCTTCCATAAAAGATTGGTCCGGATGCTGGTAATCCGAATAAGGGGAAATCTCTCTGCCGGGAATAATGTAACGCATGGACCCCATGGCATCTAAAAGCGGGGCCCGTGAAGTTACTGAGGTGGTAAGCGCATCCCACTGGTTCCAGCGCTTCAAGGCAAATTCATAGCTCTCCCCCATGACATCTATATCATAAAAAGCCTCTTGCATTGTATATTTGTTTTGATACTTAACGGGCCAAAATCCTAAATTGCCCACAATCGGTACTTTGTCATGTTCTTGTAAAGCAATGGCAGCCCGGATACGAGAAGTACGCTCTTTTAAGAGGACAGCAGTATCAGTCACGGGACTTTCCCTCCAGCAGAGCCTGGCATTGCGGTACCGCAGCATAGGCATCGGCACCATAGGCATCGGCACCAAAATCTGCAGCCAGTTTTGCCGTAACCGGGGCTCCCCCGACAATAATTTTCACTTTCTCCCTTAAGCCTTGTTTTGTTACTTCAGCAATGGTATCTTCAATGCCCTCCAAGGTTGAAGTCAAAAGACAAGAAAGGGCAAGGATATCCGGATTATGCCGCTTGATTTCCTGACAAATTACTACCGGATCAACATTGACCCCCAAGTCAATCACTTCAAAACCATTGGCTGCCAGCATAGATTTAACCAGGTTTTTACCTATATCGTGAATATCATCCCTTACCGTAGCAATTAAAACTTTACCGGTGCTTTTGGCCTGCACATTGTCGCCCTCATTTAAAACAGGGTTAAGGATTTGCATAACTTCCTGAAAAATATTGCCGGCAAGCATCAAATCAGCCACATAGTACTCGCCGCTTTCAAACCTTTTCCCTACTCCTTCCATTCCTGCCCGGCAAGCTGCTAAAATCTCCAGGGGCTCAACTTGATTTGCGATAAGTTTTTTTACTTCTACCAGCACTTCTTCTAGTTCCAGATCTATGATTTTATCCGTGAGAGTTTCTAAACTCACATTCATCACTCCCTGTTATACTGCCCTTTTAATTACTTCCACTATGCCCCGATCACCGTCAACTTTTACGTAATCACCGGTTTCAATAACTTCAAGCGGGTCCTGGTCAAAATCCGTAACCGTGGGAATTTGTGCCACTAAACTGGCAAAAATGGTTAGATTATTACCCTTTGTATAAAGAAAAGCAGCCGGATTTGTGTTGTAATTCACGGTCATGCCGTAGGAAACAAATCCGCCGGATCCGCGCGGGGTAGGAAACACTAAAATTTTGTCTTTAAAAGAAACTCCGCAAAGGGGATGATTTCTTTCTGTTGTACAGCCCAATTGAGGATTTACGTTTAGCCAACCCATCAATGGTTCCATTGAGACCAGTGCTTCGCCTTCTGCCTTCCCACCGATAACTTTTCTGCCTTTAAGGATAATTTTTTTTGTCTCAGCCATGTTCCTTACCTCCAGTCGCCAGACCATTTGCCTGTTATCGCTGCGTTTATACATTCTTCCATGCTACCATACCAGACATCTAATTTTTCCGGATAAAACATGCCCGTTAAATAATAATTTTGCTTGGCTGAATCTGTTGCCATGACCCGCATGGGGGGAGTTTCCAGTAAAGCTCCGGGACATGAACCGGAAAGCAGAACGGCACCTGCATCTTCAATGATTTTTCGCAACCCCATGCGCTCGGCAACCTGGTAACTTGACGGGTTCGTCATAATCCAAAGGAGGGATTTACATTTTTTACCTTCCAGAAGTTTAGCTGCTTGGTAAACTTCATAAATGTTATAGTGTGGACAACCTAAATACACAAAATCCACTTCTACTTTAGTTGCATAATTAAGCTTGTCATACACTCTGCGTAAATCTGCCCGGGTAATGGAAAGCTCCCGTTGATAATTACCCTGAAAAGCAGCTTCCACTGTGGGGGCTTCCGGCGTCAATCCCGGTATATGGTACATGCGCACCTGACCGCCTGTATTTAAGGCAGAATTCATTTTTACCAGCTGGCTGGTGGTAGGTTTGCCAATACCCACAATGGCCGGCACTTCCAAATTTACAGCTTCTCCCACAGCCCAGCCAAATAAGTCGTAATCAATATCAGATTTTAATTCCGTCTCACATTTTACCAGCACTGTAGCTCTACGGTTTTCATCAAGGTGCATATCATAAGCGGGAACTTTACCTAAATAAGCAGTATGAAAACAACCATCAAAATTGGTCCGGGCTCCCAAAATGGCATTGGCCCAAGGGATAGCTGAACTTTCCACCCAAGCGCAATGTTGTCCTACTGTTGGTAAAAAGGAACTAACAAGGTAGTAATTACAGGAGAAAATTGGTATCATCCCCATATCAATAAGGGGTTGCAATGCCTCCATGTTTTTTCGGCGATATTCGGGATCACTATTTTTCGGCAAGCCACATTTTTCCCAGCCGTCAATGAGAAAGCCGGGAGCCACCGGCTTATTGGCAAAAGTAGGTACTTTGAAACGTTCTCCCTTTTTGACCAATTCCTTTATTTCATCCAGTGTCACAGCATATTTAGGAACCCAATCGGCTAAAGGATGCAAATCAACCGTGCCGTCTAGATCAATTAATCTTTCTGCCCCGGCCGCTTCACCATATTCAACTAAAAACTGCATACTTCTTTGTGCGATTTCGCCTTTTTCACCGTCAAGAATTCTTTTTTCTTCATCTGTCAAATACATTTCTCCACATCCCTTCATGTTGCAGCTTCTATCTCTACCGGTACATCATCCTAAGCATAATTTTAAAAATTTACCGGCATTGTAAGCTTAATTTCAGAATATTTGATACCGTTTTCTTGCAACGCACTGGCAATCATTTCTTCCAAAACAGGTTTTGGTACTAAACAGTCTATACAAGCATCATGCCTTGCTACAATCATAATATCAATCAAGCCGCCTTCTCTTTCCGCCGCCAACAAGTCAAAACCATCGTAACTTAAAGATTCTTTAATACTGTTAAGGGCTTTATCCAGCATTTTTCCCTCTCCTTATTGCTTAAAATTTTTTGAACGCAAAAAAGATAATCATATTGTTCATGTGCAGACTTGTTTCGCTACATGAAATTATTTAGTCTTGCAACATCATAATTTCTCCTTTCCCAGCTTTAATTTTAAAAAATTTTACTCTTTTCAGATTTATATTTATAATTAATTATATAGATGATTCAACTTAACAACTACAGTCTCCTATTAGTTGTCAAGCTTTAGCAGTTGACAAAAGCTGGACATTCACACAAAGAAATTAAGCAATCTTGCCGGAGGTGGCATATCTTGGACAGTAAATATCCTTCCCGACTTGCCTACTTGATGGACAAGTTTACTGTAACTGCTAAAGAACTGTCGGAAGCTCTGCACGTGGATCACTCACTGGTAAGCAAATGGCGCAATAATAAACGTACTTTATCACCTCGCTCGCCGCACTTGGAGAATATAGTTAATTTCTTCTTGGCGATGGATAGCAATTCAAAATTTAATACTTTAAGCGATATCATGCAGGACCAATTCCCCAACTTTAGCAATGAAACACCAGTCATGAAGGCAGCGCTTTTAAAAAAATGGCTACTAGGTTCCCCCAAAAAAGTAAGCAGAAATAATTTACTTAACTCTTTAAATAAACGAGGAAGTTATACGGCACAATTTGATGTCTTAAAAGGTAATAAAGGGAGAAGGCAAGCTTCATTACGCCTGATGAACTTGGCCTTATCGCTACCACCTCCACAGGAGCTTTTGCTCTATTCGCAAAGCTCCCAGGAAAACTGGTATTCAGAAGACAAAAAGTTTAGCGCTACCTGGAAAAACAATTATTTGGAAATACTGCACAGAGGTAATTCTATCAGTTTAATTCATTCCTT
>JAAYMK010000118.1 GCA_012521405.1 Bacillota bacterium | reverse complement strand
TTACCCTTGAAGAGGGTGTCGAGATGGTCATGCCCGGGGATAACGTACAAATGCAAATTGAATTAATTACTCCCATTGCCATTGAGGAAGGTTTGCGTTTTGCGATCCGTGAAGGCGGACGTACAGTAGGTGCCGGTGTTGTTACCAGTATTATAGAATAAGTTTATGCAGCACCCAGGCTGTTCAGACCTGATGGATGGCCTGGGTTAACGATGAAGCAAAAGGTTGCGGGGCAGTGCCCCGGGAATTTTTGTGGAGTAGTCTGTAAATCAGGCGAATGAAGGAGGGACAATGATGGCGAAGCAGAAAATTCGTATTCGCTTAAAAGCCTTTGATCATCAGATACTTGACCAGTCTGCCGGAAAAATTGTGGAGACCGCAAAAAGAACTGGCGCAGCAGTGTCGGGACCTATTCCGTTGCCAACCGAAAAAGGCATTTATACTGTCATTCGGGCACCTCATAAATACAAGGATTCCCGTGAGCAGTTTGAAATGCGGACACATAAGCGTTTAATCGATATTCTTGATCCCACACCTAAGACTATAGACGCGCTTATGCGGTTAGATTTGCCGGCCGGTGTTGACATTGAAATCAAACTGTAAAAGGGAGTTGCTGGCTCCGGGTTTTTACCGGTTCTAGCCTTGGGAAAAGCTTTTTAAGGAGGTGCAAAAGATGAAAAAAGCAATCATTGGTAAGAAAATTGGCATGACGCAACTTTTTGATGCAGAAGGTCAGGTTATACCCGTTACAGTAATTAAAGCGGGGCCATGCTATGTTGTGCAAAAGAAAAGTGTAGAAACAGATGGTTATGAGGCCGTCCAACTCGGTTTTGAAGATATAAAAGAACAGCGCCTGACAAAACCTCTGGTTGGTCATTTTAAAAAAGCAAATGTTTCGCCGAAAAAATATTTGCGTGAGTTCCGCCTTGATGATGTCTCTGCTTATGAAGTAGGGCAGGAAATTAAAGCAGATATTTTTGCCGAAGGCGATTGGGTTGATGTCACAGCAAAGTCTAAAGGTAAAGGCTTTACCGGAGCTATTAAGCGCCATGGCCAAGGTCGCGGCCCCGAGACTCATGGTTCCCATTATCATCGCGGTCCCGGATCATTAGGTGCTGTTGGTATCTCCCGTGTTTTTAAAGGGCAAACCCTTCCGGGTCGCATGGGGGGCAAAACTGTTACCGTACAAAAATTGAAAGTCGTCAAAGTTGATGCCGATCGTAACCTGTTGCTTGTTCGTGGTGCCGTGCCCGGCCCGCGCGGCGCGCTGGTTACAATTAAAGACTCCGTGAAAGCGGCTCGGTAGTTGACGTCGAAAGGAGGATATGAGATGCCGAAGGTAGCTTTATATAATCAGCAGGGCGAGCAGATCGGGGATATTGAATTGGCAGATTCGGTCTTTGCCGCTCCGGTCAACGAGGCCGTCATGCATCAGGCAGTGTTAGCTTATTTAGCTAACCAGCGCACAGCCAGGGCAAAGACGAAAACACGCACTGAAGTACAGGGCGGTGGACGCAAGCCTTGGCGACAGAAAGGAACAGGTAGGGCTAGACATGGTTCCATTCGCTCTCCCATTTGGCGCGGCGGCGGTGTAGTTTTCGGACCGGACGGAAACGAAAATTATAAGCAAGCATTACCGAAAAAAATGAAAAGGCTGGCAATAAAATCCGCGTTGACAGCCAAACTAAATGCCGGTTCCCTGATCGTCCTGGATGCTTTAAAAATAGATGCTCCCAAGACGAAGGAAATGGTTAAAATTTTGGAAAATCTGAAAACCGGTCGTAAAGTTTTGCTGGTGCTGGAAGGAGTTCAAGAAAACGTCATTAAATCTGCCCGCAACATTCCCGGCGTCAAAACAACGCAGGCAGGCCAGCTAAATGTTTACGACATCCTTAACACCGACAACCTGGTGATCACGCGTGATGCGGTGGCGCAGGTGGAGGAGGTATTCGCGTAATGCGTGACCCTAGAGATATTATCAAGAAACCGATAATTACCGAGAAAACAACCACTGAAATGCAAGATATGAAATATACTTTTGCTGTAGATATCCAGGCAAATAAAATTGAAATCAAAAATGCCGTGGAGAAGCTCTTTAATGTAAAAGTAAAAGACGTCAATACCATGCGGATGACTGGGAAAGTTAAGCGTATGGGTATGCACAGCGGACGTCGCCCCAATTGGAAAAAAGCCATTGTCACTTTGGAAGAAGGCAGCAAACCCATCGAGATCTTTGAAAGCCTGTAACCCAGGAAGGAGGGAGGATAATTATGGCAGTTAAAAAGTTTGTTCCCACCTCTCCGGGACGTCGTTTTATGACTGTCAGTACATTTGAAGAAATAACTACTGATAAACCGGAAAAATCATTGCTAGAACCACTGAAGAAAAAAGCAGGTCGTAATGCCCAGGGCCGCATCACAGTGCGTCATCGTGGCGGCGGGCATAAGCGCAAGTACCGGATCATTGACTTTAAGCGGGACAAAGACGGTATTCCGGCTAAAGTAGCATCAATTGAATATGATCCTAACCGCTCTGCGCGTATTGCTTTGCTTCACTACGCCGACGGGGAAAAGCGCTATATCCTGGCGCCTGTTGGCATTTCCGTAGGTTCAGAAATTATGTCCGGAGAAGGTGCAGATATAAAACCGGGCAATGCCCTGAAGCTGAAAGACATTCCTGTAGGTACAATGATACACAATATCGAGCTGAAAGTCGGCAAAGGAGGACAACTAGTCCGTTCCGCCGGTGCCGCGGCGCAGTTAATGGCTAAAGAAGGAAAATATGCCCATGTTCGTCTGCCTTCCGGTGAAGTTCGTCTCATCTCTCAGGAGTGTAAAGCCACAATCGGTCAGGTAGGTAATGTGGAGCATGAAATTATTAATATCGGTAAAGCCGGACGGGCGCGGTGGCTTGGGATTCGCCCCTCTGTGCGCGGTTCTGCCATGAACCCGGTAGATCACCCGCATGGTGGTGGGGAAGGTAAAGCTCCCATTGGACGTAAAAGTCCTGTTACTCCTTGGGGTAAGCCCACATTGGGTTATAAAACTCGCAAAAAGAATAAGGAATCTGATCGCTATATTGTTCGCCGTCGTCGTGAAAAATAATTTGTTCAGGAAGGAGGTCGCCAAGAGTTGTCCAGGTCTCTAAAAAAAGGTCCATATGTCGATGAGAAGTTGCTTGCAAAAATAAAAATGATGAATGAAAAAAATGAGAAGAAAGTTATAAAAACCTGGTCCCGCCGTTCCACTATCTTTCCAGAAATGGTCGGTCACACTTTGGCGGTCCACGATGGAAGAAAACATGTTCCGGTATATATTACCGAAGATATGGTAGGCCACAAACTTGGTGAGTTTGCCCCGACGCGGACATTCCGTGGACACGGCGGCCACACTGAACGGTCTACTGCGCTGAAATAAGGAGGGATACCGTGGAAGCAAGAGCATCTGCCAAATATATTCGCATCTCACCGCGGAAGGCCCGCCTTGTGGTGGACCAGATTCGCGGACGCAGTGCTCAAGAAGCGCTGGCAATTTTACAAGTACTGCCTAATCGCCCGGCTCGGCCGATTGCGAAAGTACTCCAATCTGCCATTGCTAATGCGGAAAACAATTTCGAGATGGATCGGGATTTATTATATGTAGCACAAGCTTATGTAGATCAAGGGCCCGTTATGAAGCGTTACCGCCCTCGTGCTCGCGGGATGGTGAGCCGTATTCGCAGGCCCACCAGTCACATTACCATCGTTCTCAAAGAGAAGAAGGAGGGATAAGTCCGTGGGTCAAAAGGTTAGCCCTATCGGCTTTCGCATTGGCGTAATCAGAGATTGGGACGCCAAATGGTATGCCGATAAAAATTATACGGATCTTTTGCTGGAAGATATGAAGATCCGTAAAGAAATTGCTAAACAACTCGGTAATGCCGGCGTTTCCCGCGTGGAAATTGAGCGCGCTGCCAACCGTGTGCGCATCACCATTCATACGGCCAGACCCGGTGTAGTCATCGGTAAAGGAGGAGCCGGAGTCGAGGAACTGCGCAAACACCTGGAAAAGTTAACGGATAAACAAGTTCATATAAATATTGTTGAGATTAAAACGCCTGAATTAGATGCAAAACTGGTGGCCGAAAATATTGCCACCCAGTTAACCAGGAGGGTCGCCTTCCGTCGCGCCATGAAACAGGCTGTATTCCGTACTATGCGCGCCGGAGCTAAAGGGATTAAAGTTATGGTTAGCGGCCGTCTTGGTGGTGCAGAGATTGCCAGATCCGAATCCTACCATGAGGGAACCGTGCCTTTACAAACACTTCGTGCTGATATTGATTATGGTTTTGCTGAAGCGCATACAACCTATGGTCGTCTTGGTGTAAAAGTTTGGATCTATAAAGGGGAGGTTCTACCGACCAAGCAGGCAAAGACGGGAGGAGGAAACCCGAATGCTGATACCAAAAAGAGTTAAGTTCCGGAGGCAGCACCGCGGTCGTATGAAGGGTAAAGCCATGTCAGGCAACCAGATCGATTTTGGTGAATATGGCCTCCAGGCTTTAGAGCCCGCATGGATTACCAGTCAACAGATTGAAGCCGCGCGTATTGCTATGACCCGTTTTATTAGACGTGGCGGTAAAGTTTGGATTAAAATTTTCCCCGATAAGCCGATAACAGCCAAACCTGCTGAAACCCGGATGGGTAGCGGAAAAGGTTCGCCGGAATATTGGGTGGCTGTTGTCAAGCCGGGTAGAATTCTTTTTGAGTTGGCCGGTGTGCCGGAGGAAACTGCCCGGGAAGCTATGCGGTTGGCTGCACATAAGCTACCCATAAAAACAAAATTTGTCAAGCGTATTGAGGCAGGTGGTGAAAGCCATGAAAGCTAAAGAGCTTAGAGAATTCAGTGATGTGGAGCTTGACGGAAAACTTGCTGAGTTGAAAGAGGAACTGTTTAATTTGCGCTTTCAGATGGCGACAGGGCAGTTGGAAAACCCAATGCGGATTCGCGAAGTAAGAAAATCGATCGCTCGCATCAAAACAATTCAGCGTGCACGTGAATTAAACA
Organism: Bacillota bacterium; assembly: GCA_012521405.1. Lineage (GTDB taxonomy): Bacteria > Bacillota > Dethiobacteria > Dethiobacterales > Dethiobacteraceae > JAAYSO01. The sequence goes on along the minus strand of JAAYMK010000118.1, from coordinate 578 downwards.
TCTAACAGTCAAGTTGGTGAACCGTTTTTTGTTCGCCACTTTTATCCGGAAGCAACTTAGGCGAAAGGAGGCTTTGCCTTGGAACGCAATCACCGCAAGACACGTATCGGTATTGTCACAAGTGATAAAATGGATAAAACCGCCGTGGTAAGCGTGGAGAGGACTACGCGCCATCCCCTTTACGGCAAAATTATCCGTGTGACAAAAAAATATAAAGTTCATGATCCGGAGAATGCTTGCAGCATTGGAGATAAAGTTAGAATCATGGAAACCAGGCCCTTAAGTAAAGATAAAAGATGGCGCTTGGTTGAAATCATAGAGAAAACAAAACTATAAAGACAGAAGAGCGGAAGCCAGGTGAAAGATGTTTGCGCTGGCAATTAAAAAATGATGCCCTGTGGCCTGATTCCACGGCTACACGCCGGCATCCGGTATCTGACTTCCGTGATACGACATCTGTTTTGAAGGAGGTTTGACGATGATTCAGCCCCAGACGTATCTAACGGTTGCTGACAATTCGGGTGCGAAAAAAATTATGTGCATTCGTGTACTCGGTGGTTCGGCCCGAAAATACGGCA
>JAAYMK010000117.1 GCA_012521405.1 Bacillota bacterium | reverse complement strand
CTCAAAGGCATGAAAGTTTTCCCCTTGGCATAGTAATTAGAAGGTAAATATGCAGGAAAAGAGGTGAATTTTTGGATAGGCAGACAAGATTAAAAAAGCGCAAACAACGTTATTTAGTAGCGCTACTTTTATTTTTACTCATTCTTTCCTTTTTTCTGCATAAACAGATAACAGCACCGGCACACTCGCCTTTAATCGAAGGGGCATATTATCGTGTAGAGACAAAAGAAAAAGCCTGCACTTTTACTTTCGAAGTGGTATGGGGGTCGCAACAGTTTGGCAACATACTAAATATTTTGGATCGGCATCAAATTTCCGCTACCTTTTTTGTGGACGGAGCCTGGTTGCGCAAACATGCTGATCTGGCCCGGGAAATTTTAATCCGCGGACATGAAATCGGCTTACATGGCTATGAACACAAATTAATGACAGAGATGGATGATGAAGAATTAGCTGCCGATTTTACAAAAGCCGTAGAAACATTGCAAAAAGAATTGAACATCAAAACAAATTTATTTCGGCCTCCCTTTGGGGAACTTGACCGTCGTGTCTTTAATTATGCTCACAGCCAAGGTTTTATCACTGTACTTTGGAGTATTAATACACAGGATTGGTTGAATTTAACACGTGACCAATTAAGCAAAAAAGTTGTGAAAAGCATCCATCCCGGAGCGATTATTCTTATGCACACCCATTCTGCCCAACTTGCCAAGGCTCTCCCGGTTATCATTCAAAGTTTGCAGCAGCAGGAGTATGAAATTGTTCCTTTCAGTGAACTCCTTCAGCGCGAACTGAAAAATAAGGAGGATGAGCATGCGGCACCGTATGTTTGGGACCATTAACGGCCGGAAATTATTATGCATCTTAATCCTCATCATGCTGTTTCCCCTGGCACTTAATTTTGCTACAAAAAACAGGCTAAAAAAAGAGCCGGTGATTGCTGAAGGAGTGGAACTTTTAGGCAAGCCTTTAGGGGGACTTACCCTGACAAGTGCCAAAACAGTGCTAGAGCAAATGGCTTCTGTGCATCAGGTACCGCCCGTTAATGCCGTTATTGATGAAGAAACTAAAGGTGTGATCCCGGAAATCAATGGTTTAGTGATAGATGTGGAAGAAACAATGCATAAGTTATTAGTGGCGCAAGAGGGGGAATCAGTTGAGCCGTATTACCGGCAAGTAGCTGCAGAAACCGGTTTGCAGGATTTTCCCGAATACCCCATTTACCGGGGAAACCCGGAAAAAAAGCAAGTTGCTTTTTTAATTAATGTAGCTTGGGGGAATGAATATCTTCCTGCCTTACTAGCTGCTTTAAAAGAAGCCAAGGCACAGGGAACATTCTTTTTAGTCGGACGGTGGGTGGAAGGGAATCAAAGGGAAGCGCAAATGATTGCTGAAGCAGGCTTTGAAATTGCCAGTCACGGTTATTCTGACGCCATAAGTTTGCAACAGGCCGACAAAGAAGTGATAGATGCAGATCTGCGTAAAGCCACAGAGATAATTGAAGCCGTTTGTAAAGTAAAACCACAATTTTTCAGTCCCCACCGAGGCGAGTTGTCTCCCCTTGTTCTGCAGGTGGCGGCGGCGCAAAACCTGCGTGTCATTATGTGGAGCCTTGATACGGTAGATTGGCAACTTCCCGGTGTGGAAAAAATGTTGGCAAAAGTTTTAAACAATGTTCAGGGGGGAGATTTAATTTTAATGCACCCCACGGAACAGACGGCGGAATTTTTACGTTTAGTTATCCCTGAATTAAGAAATCTTGGTCTGGAACCGGTAACCTTGTCTACGCTTTTAAACCCGGAGAGGCAGGTAAAGGAGTGAGCCGGCTTGCGCTTAAAATTAAATTTTTTCAATGTTTTAAAAATAACTTCCGTGCTGGTGATTATTTTATTACTAACCACAGCAGCTTTTACTTTTAATATAGGCTCCCGCATCTATCGCTACTTTTACGGCGTCAAAGCCGGGGTCACTTTAGAGGGAATCCCGATGGAAAAAATGTTACCGGCAGAAGTGCAAGCAGAAGTGGAAAAAATGGCAAAAGCTATTAATAAGGCCCCTGTCAATGCCCGTTTTGATAAGGAAACCATGGAAATTATCCCTGAAGAAAACGGTTTGACTGTGGATATTACCGCCACAGTAGAAGCAGTTATGTCCGCCCAGCCCCGGGAGGAAGTGAAATTAAAAGTGATTGTCTTGGAACCGGAAATCACTGCGGAAATCTTCCGTTCCATTGATAAGAAAATAGCCGAATTTAGTACCAGTGGGGGTGGCAGTCAGGGTAGAACCGATAATCTCTATGTGGCGGCCAAGTATATGAACGGTACAATTCTTGCTCCCGGGGATGTTTTTTCTTTTAATAAAGCTACAGGCCCAAGAACTATTGAACGAGGCTACAGTATGGCACCTGTAGTTGGCGGTATGGGCATCGGTGGTGGGGTGTGCCAGGTAGCCACCACCATTTATAATGCCGCCATGCTGGCAGGAATGGAAATAGTAGAGCGACATCCGCACAGTATCCGGGTGTATTATGTACCACCAGGGCGGGATGCCACCGTTACCAACTATATTGATTTTAAGTTTCGCAACTCCACCGATAAGTTTATTCAAATTCGTTCCGGTGCAGGCGGCGGTTATGTCTGGGTACAAATTTGGAGCCAGTAATGTTGACAAAAAGCTCCGAAGCGAGTAATCTGGGGACGACTACGCAAAAAGGAGAAGGGAAAATGTGTAAAATCTATGTGCGTAAACTTCCCCATGCCCAAGGATTGCCTTTACCGCAATATATGACTGCAGAAGCCGCCGGTATGGACCTGTACGCTGCCAATAAGCAACCTATCATCATACTACCGGGGCAAAGAAAGCTTATTCCTACCGGTTTACAAATTGCTTTACCTCCCGGTTTTGAGGCACAAATCCGGCCCCGTAGCGGTTTGGCACTCAAAAGCGGCATTAGTGTCCTAAACAGCCCGGGCACCATCGATGCAGATTACCGGGGTGAAATTAAAATTATCCTGGCAAACCTGGGAAATGAACCCTTTATAGTTTGTCGCGGTGACCGTATTGCCCAGTTGGTACCGGTAAAAGTAGTAAAGGCGGAACTGTTGGCGTGTGAGCATTTACCTGAGACGATCCGTGGTGAAAAAGGTTTTGGTCATACCGGCACATAAAGCACCGGTAAAAAAGGAGGAAAGCAGATGCTTGCAGTTTTTCTTCTGCTCCTATTGATTCTTTTGTCTTTGTTAATGAGAATGGCAAACAGGCGGCGCAGTCAAGCTATTGCATATCCCGACAACGTCAAACCGTCTCCGTTTTCTGAAGCTTTGCAAGAACTTGTGTCCAATGCCGGCGGGATCTATCTTGCTTTGGTGCTGCTTGTTTCCTTTTTGCAAATAGAATTGCCTCCGCGCTGGAAAATTTTATTCCTGGAAATGGAGCCTCTAGCATTTATCTCCATTGCCATTGCCATTATTCAACCCTTTGTCTTGCAGTTATATCGAACCGTTAAAGGGAGTTGAGGAAATGGAATTATCGCAATTGGCACGCAAAGAAATTGTTAATTTATATGATGGTTCCCGTTTAGGCTTTGTGGGTGAATCAGATTTTGTCATAGACGACAAAACCGGCCGCATTCTGGCCATGATAATTTATCCTAAAGGTTTAGGCGCAAAGGTAAAAAATACACGGGAACTTGTCATTCCTTGGCAAGCGGTAAAAAAAATCGGTGAAGAAATTATGGTGGTGGAGATAGCTCCTGATCGCAGTCCACACAAATTTTCATTTCATGAATAATGAAGCTTTTTCCGTTGATACTAAGCCTACTACTACAGCTTGCACGAGATGCAGCAACGGAAAAGGAGGATATTTATGTCACAAACAGTTGTGGGACTGTTTCGTTCTCAGGAGCAGGCAGAGGAAGCTATACGTGAGTTAAGAGCGCGTGATTTCGAAGATATTGATATTTCCCTCATTGCCCGCGGTAAAGACGAAGGCAGTTTTGAAACCGGTGAGGGTGAATTAAGTTATGAAAAGCAGAATTTAGCCGATGGGACGGCTACAGGCGGTGTAATTGGCGGAATTGCCGGCCTCCTTGCCGGCGCAGGCGCTTTGTTAATCCCCGGAATCGGCCCCATCATTGCCGCCGGCCCGCTTGCAGGAGCATTAACCGGTGCCGTTACTGGAGGCATTGCCGGTGGTTTAATCGATTATGGTATTCCCGAGGAAGAAGGAGAGCATTATGAGCAGGAAATTCACCGCGGTAGCATTTTAGTGGCACTGGAATCGGAAGATGAAAACATTACCGAAGAAGTCATGGCGGTATTTCGGGAAAACGGCGCCTTTGAAGTGAAAGCGCACTAGCGGGTAGAAACTTTATTTTCTTCACAACCACAGCTTGAAGAAGCTGTGGTTGTTTATTTTTTGCCCAAATTGTAAGCATCTTTGCAAGCTTTAGCCCCTTGCGTCTGTCACCCTTTTGCCGACTTTCGTCATATAGTAAATAAAACGGATCTCAAAGGAGTCAGAGCTATGCCCGCTTTGAACTTATCTGGATTGCAAATTGTCATTGCCGGTGGGGATAAGCGGCATCTTATCCTGGCACAAGAGTTGCAGGCTTTGGGAGCGGATATTTTTCTCCATGGGTTTTCCGGTGTTTTAAACAAAAACAAATTGTGGCAACTAGGTTTACCTGTAAAGGCGGATGCCATTATTCTGCCCATAACAGGTGTGGCGGACGACGGTACAATTCCTGCTCTAGAAGAGGCCCAAAAAATAAATTTTCTAGATTTAAAAGCTTTGTTGGCGGCCGGAATGCTTGTGATTGGTGGCAAACTACCGGAAAAATACCTCCAGGAATTACACAAACGGCAAGTTAAATATCTTGCCGCCCACGAACTTGCCGAACTGGCCATTTTAAATGCCATCCCTACAGCAGAAGGAGCCTTGGCCTTTGCCATAAACCATGCAGACTTCACTATCTTTGGCAGTAAAGTGTTAATTACCGGTTACGGACGCTGTGCACAGCCTTTAGCCAGAATCATGAAAGCTTTAGGCGCAAACGTTACCATAATTGCACGTAAACGCGAAGCTTTGGCCGCTGCCAAGATTGAAGGCTTTCATTGCGACGATTTTAAAGCTCTGCAAGCTCATGTAAAAAAAGCTGACTTTATTTTTAACACAGTGCCCTGTTTAGTTTTGGAGAAAAAAGTTTTAAGCGCAGCACCACCTCATGTACTAATTGTAGATATTGCCTCAGCCCCTGGCGGCACAGACTTTGCTGCGGCAAAGGAAATGGGAATTAAAGCTTACTTACTGCCAGGAATACCGGGGAAAACAGCGCCTGTTACGGCAGGAAAATTCTTGGCCGGGGTTTATGCGGAATATTTAAATTTACACCTAAAGGGGGGAATCTAAATGTTACTGGCAGGAAAAAAAATCGGTTTTGCTTTAACCGGTTCGCATTGCACTTTAGAAGAAGTTTTCCCTGAGATAGAAAAATTGATTAATGAAGGTGCTGAGATCTACCCTATAATTTCTCCTTCTGTGGATCACACCGATACCAGGTACGGCGAATCCACGGAATGGAAATCAAAACTTGTCAAATTAACTGGTAAAAGAATCATTAACAGTATAACCGGTGCGGAACCGCTTGGTCCGAAAAAAATTTTAGATGCTTACGTCATTGCCCCCTGTACCGGCAACACCATAGCTAAACTGGCCAATGGTATTACAGATACTCCGGTACTGATGGCGGCAAAGGCGCAATTAAGAAATTTAAGGCCTGTAATTTTAGCCATTTCCACCAACGATGGCTTGGGAATGAATGCCAAAAATATAGGTATTTTGCTGAATACAAAAAATATTTATATGGTGCCCTTTGGTCAAGACAGTCCTTATACAAAACCAAATTCACTGGTGGCAAAAATGCAGCTTATCTGCCAGACAGTTTGCGCTGCTTTGGAGGGCAAACAGCTGCAGCCGGTGTTACTTAATATAGCAAAAGAGGAGTTTGAATTTTCCCGGTAAAGAAGGTGATTAATTGCGCCTCGTCGTGCAAAAGTTTGGCGGTTCATCGCTGGCAACCGCCAGCTTACGCCAAAAAGTTGTTTGGCATGTAAAACAAGCAAAGGCAAAAGGTTATAGCCTAGTAGTTGTGGTTTCGGCTTTAGGGAGAAAAGGTGACCCGTATGCAACCGATACGCTGCAAGATTTTTTAGCCCAAACAGTACCTGCTCTGCCTCCAAGAGAAACAGATTTACTTCTTTCCTGTGGCGAATGTATTGCCGCTGCAGTAGTGGCAGCAGAACTGCAGCATGCAGGCTGTAATGCCGTTGCCTTGACCGGTTGGCAAGCCGGCATTATTACCGATGAGCATTTTGGCAGGGCGGAAATTAAGCGGATTAAAAAAGAAAATCTCTTGCGCCTGCTGCAAGATGATAAAATTGCCGTGGTGGCTGGGTTTCAAGGGGTCACTGAAGAAGGGGAAATAACAACATTAGGACGCGGAGGTTCAGATATTACGGCTGTGGCGTTAGGAGCCGCTTTAGAGGCAGACTTTGTGGAAATTTATTCCGATGTGGCAGCAGTGATGACGGCTGATCCTCGCCTTGTGCCGGAGGCCAAACCCATCATGCATATGGGTTACCAGGAAATTTTACAAATGGCACAGGAAGGAGCAAAAGTTATTCACCCACGGGCTGTAGATATTGCCCTGCAGTATAACTTACCCTTGGTTTTAAAAAAAACGGGAGAAGATAGTGAGGGCACAGTAGTTTCACACCAACAACAGCGGGAAAATTTTTCTTTTCACCGTCCCCAAATTGTCACCGGCATTACACATATTACAGGTTTAGCGCAAGTGCAGATCCTGGCGGATCTTTCCGAGGCAAAACTGGAAGAAGTATTAGCGGCATTGTCAAAAGAAGGGATTAGTATTGATCTCATCAGTTTCTCGCCCGAGGAAAAAATGTTTACCATTGACGCAAAGCAAAGTAAAAAAGCAGCACAACTTTTACAGGACCTGGGCATTACTGCCAAAGTAGAGCCCGGTTTTGCTAAAGTTACTGTGGTGGGTTCAGGTATGCGCGGCACACCCGGCGTTATGCTCCGGGTCGTTACCGCCTTAAATAAAGCTAAAACGCAAATCATGCAAACGGCTGATTCACATGTCAATATCTCTTGTTTGGTACGGGAAGAGCATGTTGCCGCTGCTGTGCGTGCCCTGCATGCGGAATTTGCTCTGCATGAAAGGAACAATGTTAGTGTAAAATTACTATAGGTTTTTGAAGGAAAAATCTATTTAAAATAGAAAGAGGAACCTCACATTCTAGCAGAATGAATACCCCCTAAAAGGAGGCGGAGGTTCCTCATGGATGTAATTCG
>JAAYMK010000116.1 GCA_012521405.1 Bacillota bacterium | reverse complement strand
TTTTTTATATTTTCTTGCCTAGCTTTTTAAAGAATAATTGAAAGCAGTAGAACCGTTCCCTTCCTTGCTTCACTCTTGCTTCACATAAAATAAACCTGCAAAAGAGTATTTAGTTAAAAAATTAAACTGTAGATTCGATAAAGGACTGCTGCAGCCTGTGCCCTTGTGGCATTTTCTTGAGGCGCAAATACTCCTTCTCTTACGCCGGCAAAAATTTTTTCTCTCAGACACAAAGCGGCACTCTCCCTAGCCCATGGGGCAATTTCATCAAAGTCCTGGAATTTTTTCAGGTCTTCTAAATTTTTTTGTGGCCAGAATTTGGACTCCAGTATGTTTGCAATGATTTTTGTCATTTCCTGTCTTGTAATATTGCCATTGGGATCAAACTCTTTGGCAGATTTCCCACTTACTAGGCCGTTTTTGTAAGCAATTGATATTGGACTGTAGTACCAATCATTTTCCGTAACATCGGCAAAAGGTATAGGATATAGATGATTCTCCTCATATCCCAATGTTCTCGTCATCAGTGCAACAAATTCAGCTCTTGTGATATTAGAATCAGGTTCAAACACTCCTTCCCCTTTGCCTCTGATTATGCCCTTACCTGCCAAGATTCCTATTTCCTTTTTAGCCCAGTGGTCTTTGGTATCTTCAAATTCAGCTGCGGATTCTTTGGCAAAGTAAGTGCTGAAATGGGTTGTGAAAAATCTAGCTTTCTTGGCAGTGGAATCGTAGATTCCTCCAACTGGCAGAATTTCACCACTGCTGTCCAGTAAAAATACAGTTACTGCAGTCTCATCATTATATGTGCCGGCAAAAGGTATCCCCACTTCTATAGGCTTTTCAAACTGACCCTTACCTGCTTCTGTTATTTCGATTAATACACTTCCATCGGGAATTTGATTTTGCACTGTTTTGGATAAAGCTTTTTTATCTACTCTCTTTGCGGTTATTTTAAGTCCTTCTCTTTTTTGAGTTCCATTTAAAGCATCCATGGGCAAAGCTACAGTCAATATTTCTGAATACAAATCCAGCTTTGTTATTCCTCTATTGGAGGCTTTGTTAAGTAAAATACCAGGCAAATTTATCTCTAAACCGCCTTCATCTTCCAGAGGAACTGCAGCCAGAAATTTTTGTTCAGGTTTTATGTTATCCGGCTGTCTTTCTAAAAGTTTTTTGTCTAGCTGAAGGGATGCGTCCAGCATATCTTCAATCATCTTTTCAAGCTTGGTCTCATTGCTCATCTTATTTCCAAATGCGAGAGTTATCCCGATGCTTTCTTTTGCTGCTGAGATTATTTCATCTGACATGGCTTTTTCATCAGTGAGATCTAACAGTTTTACTGCAATTTCGCTTAACTTTAAACTATTGTTAACAGCACTGTATATGCCATCTTCTGTTTCTAGCCTTTTTAAAACCTTTAAGAATATTTTGTTAACATCTTTGAAATCCCTCAACACAGTTTTTAAATTGCCTTCTTTTTTTACGCTTTCTGTCACATTCACAATATAGCTAGTTATGTCTTTTACCATGTCAATAATTTCTTTTTCAGTGGCAGTCTTGTCATCCAGCAATTCCAAGGCATTGTCTATGATTTCATTTCCAAATTCCTCGTATATGTTTCCAATATCCTTGCCCAAATTAGTGGTGTATAGCCACTCAATATAGTCCCCGCTTTTTACTTTTACACTGTCTGGACCAACATTGGGGAACTTTCCGTTAATGGAAAACATCCACCCACTATTTGGCCCTTTGTCAAATTCACTTTGGTTGTCGATACTTGACACATACCCGCCTCTGACCTTAAAATCAATTCCCTTGGAACTTAATACCCTTCTGGTTATACTCAAAACTGTATCGCCATCCCGCAGTGTTACTTCTGTCTCAGGCAATATGACTCCCTTGTACCCTTTTATGTAAATATGTGCCACTTCAGGTTTTTCCGGCAGTTTAGGTTCTTCCTGTTCATCCTCCTCTACCACAATGGTCCCGGTTTGTTTAACTCCACCTATATTTGCCGTAATTTTATATTCTTTCCCTTGCTCTAAATAAGTACTAAAAACGGCCTCCCCACTGGCATCCGTTTCTTTTTGATCTATGTAATGCTTTCTGCTGCCATCTTGGATAACAATGCTGACGGGTTTGTAATTATCTCCTTTGACGGTGATAGTAACCCTTTCTCCATCAATATCGTAATTTATGGTAGCACCTGCCCCAAAGGCAAAGGTGGGCAGCAGCAATACAAGTATTAGCAAAAAAGATATTAGCCTTTTTTTCACATAATACACCTCCACTATTTGTTGTAGTGTGGCCGAAGCTTTTAGTTTCGGCCACACTAGAGGGTTGGGGGCAAATCTTTACTGCTTAACTTCTATTTCAATGGGATTTGACAAAAAGATTTTTTGGTTTTCAAAGCTGTCCCA
>JAAYMK010000115.1 GCA_012521405.1 Bacillota bacterium | reverse complement strand
TCTAACGGCAGCATTTATTACCTGGATTCATTGAAAGTTACAGAAGCCTACGGCACCAGGGAAGAATCTTATTTTAAAGGAAGATTGGATGCCAATTATTACTACGGCACCCAGTGGGATTTAGTCAACGGCGGCATTAATACCGTCATATTAGAAAAACACGGCGATGTAGTAAAAAATATCGTCCCGGGCAGATTTAGAGATTCTTATCAAAAAGCGATGGTGGCGGTAGGCGATCAGGGTTTCGGTTTGTACTATGTGAAAGATATTAATGCGCCGGAAGAAGTAATTGTGTTAACGGAAGAATTTGTTTATGACGTTAAATTTGTATCGGAGGGTAAAATTGTTTTTACCACTAAAAAATATGACTATCAAGATAACCGCTTTTACCTGCATTTAGTTGACAGTAGCGGCAAATTAAAAAATAAATTTGAAGTTAACGGTGCAAGTATCTGCCTCATGCCCGACGGCACCACCGGCTTTATTAACGGTCCGGACTGGCAGCAGGTAGATTTTGCCGCCGAAAAACTGCTGCCGCCAAGCACGGAAATTTTAGAGCCGGAAGAGAATGAGAAAACAAAAATATCCCGGATTCTCCGGGCAGCAATGTCACTCCTTTATGACTATCAACTTAAAGGGAAGAAAAACTTACCTGAATTAAAAAACTTCTTTACCGACACTTACACACCGCACCAGTATGCTTACACAGACATGGTACTGCTTTTTCAGCAAGACATCCCGAACCCTATCAACACCTACATGATGAAAATGAAGCTCAAAAAATATGAAACCAATTTCACCTATGACGCCGCCTCAGTCATCATTGGTATAGAACTCAAAACCCCAAATGGTGAAACGGAAAATTTAGATTACGCTTTAGAACTGGTTAAAAATGAAGAAAACTGGCTGATTACAGGTTTCAGCACCTTTCCCACATCACCGGAACGTCAAGAAGTAGAAAAGGTAGCCCGGGAAACCATTGCCGCCATCCAAAAAGGTGAAATCTTCCCAGACAAGCTTATACCGCCGGAAATAGAAGTGGGCCAGATACAATTTTGGCGCAGCGGCATCAACCACCTGGCCACAACTGCCCAAAGCGCCAATCTGGTAAAAGTACTTTTACAAAGCGAAAACCGGCAGGAACTCTATGAGCTCATTTTAGAAAAATCTGTCCAGGGCACCTGGAAGCCAACCGCACTAAACCGCCTCAAATGACAAAAGCTCTTGTGGTTTAAAGCCGCAAGAGCTTTTTATACCCGCTTTATGTAGCTTTTCAGTTTCTTCGCTGCTATCTGGTGTTTCTTTTCCCACACCACCCATCCAAAAAGGTATTGACTGCAAAGATTGATTTCCCATACAATGGTAGTAACAATATAAATGTGCCATTATTTCCAAACCATGCTTTTAAATTTCCTTGCAAAAAAATGTCGTCGACCTACGATAGTGCAAAAACCCCTGGAGATCGACGACAAACGTAAAACCATAACAAAGCCTGTAAAATCAAGGCCAATCTCTATTTCCCGCTTTTTAAGTTCGACCGTTTCTCAGTAACGGCCAAAATTAAAAAGCCTTATTTTATCGTGCTTTAACGG
>JAAYMK010000114.1 GCA_012521405.1 Bacillota bacterium | reverse complement strand
GGAAAAATCAAGAGGGTACTTGTCATTGGTGACAATGTAAGGCCGGCCAAAGTCATTGATGCCGTCCATGAAGGTTTCCATACCGCAAGACTTTTGGAGGAATTGACCACATAAAATAATGCCTGCCGCTGCGGCAGGCATTATCTTTTAATTAAACCAAAAACCATGCAAATAAATATTGTTGCTGTTGTTTACATAAACATAAACAAAAGGAAAGTAAACAAGCCAAGTATTATTCCCCAGATAAGTGATGGGATTTAAATTTAATTCGTCTAAAATATCGTTTTCAGTAAAGGCGTAAGGATAGCGAGTCATTTCCGTCATCAGCGACAGCTGCAAAAAGACATTGGCATTTAAATCCTTACTAAAAGTATAAGCCAGTGCTGAAAAATCACGCAATAAACTGTCTCTGCCCAGCGTTTCCGCATCCAAGTAGGCTTCAAGATCATGCGTAAAAATGAACTCAATAAAAACTATCCCACTTTCCCCTCCACTTACATGGATTTCGTCAATACGAATTTTTTTGCCGTTGAGAGTAATTGTTTGATATTGGCGCTCCAAGCGCTCAGTAAATTTTTTCAGATCAGGGGTTTCCCGGGCGAAAAATTCTGCCACCGTCAAGTTTAAATCTGTTTGCACGGTAAAAATTTTCTCAATGGGGATGGCAAACCCTAGATTCTCCCCACCCTGCATTACCGCATAGGTTATACCGATAACTTCACCCTTTTGTGTAATGAGGGCACCGCCGCTGCTTCCGGGACTAATGGGAGCGGTAGTTTGAATACCGTTTTCCCTAATGCCGCTGATGATACCCTCCGAGACAGTATTGGGCAGGCCTAAAGGGCTGCCGATGGCATAAACAGGTTGTCCCACTTTAACGCTGCTGCTGTCACCTAGGGGTAAAAATGATTTATTTTTTTGGTCAATTGCTAAAAGGGCAAGATCCAATTCCTTATCATAACCTTTAATGATTACCTCGCCGGTGTAGGCACTGCCGTCACTGTTGATAATGCTAATTTTTTGTGCCTTAGCAATAACATGGTAATTGGTAACAATGGTGCCCTGCCGGTCAAGATAAAACCCACTGCCGCTTTTGCGGCCGTTTTTTGTTTCCACTTCTATGTACACACAAGCTTCCATTAATTTTTCGAAATCAAGTCCCCCGGATGCCTCACTACCATTGCCGCCGGCCAAAACAGCCTGCGCCTTGATGGGATCAATACTTCCCTTTTCGATTAAATAACCGATTAATTTCTTTTCCGTACCTTTCATGTAAGCATTTAAAGCATCATAGGAAGTTTTAGCCATATGATCCCGTAAAAAAGTTTGCGAGCTCAATTCAAAATACATACTCTCACTAATAATACCTTTTTCCAAGGCAAATTCTACGGCTTCCCCCCAGGAAAAATCACCGTGCTGGTCACTGTACCCCAGGGCCCGCAGTAAAAAAGTTAAGTACGATTTAGCATCAATTAAGTTATTTGTGCCAAATTTTGTTTGACTAATACCTTTGGTGAGACCGTTTTCATATGCATATTGGACATAACCTTTGCCCCAATTGGGCACATCAGCGAAAGGAAAAGTATACTTGGTAATTTGCTTTGCTTCTTCCTCCGCCCCTAAAAGTCTAATGAGCATAACCAGCCCCTCAAGCCGTGTGGGCTCCCGCTCCAAATCAAAACCTTCACCTGTGCCACGAAAAACATTAATTTTAGCCAATTTTTCCGCATAAGTCTGGTATTTAGCGGCAAAAACCACCGGAGGCAAAAGATTACTGCACAAGAAAACAACAAGTAAAATAAAAAGCAAACCAAAAAATTTATTTTTGCTATGCATAGAAATTTCCCCTCGCTTGCAAAAGCATATAGCTCTCTTTAAGTATAGCATTATTTCTCAAATCTTGCCAAAACAAATTCTTTGGAAAACAAAAAGCTCCCCCACGGGAGCTTTCCCCTCCGGCCGGTTATTCCTGGATTTTAACGATGGAGTGTACATTATAACCTTTTAGTTTTTCTCTGCCATGCAGGTATTCCAGTTCAACAAGGTAAATAATGCCGGTCACAATTCCGCCCAACCTTTCCACCAACTTAATATTTGCCAGGGTTGTCCCGCCTGTTGCCAGCAAATCATCTACAATGAGCACTTTCTGCCCTTCCTTGATGGCGTCTGCATGCATTTCCATCACATCGGTACCATATTCCAGTTCATATTCAACGGCAATGGTCTTATAGGGCAACTTACCTTTCTTGCGAATAGGAACAAAACCTTTATTTAGCAAATAAGCCATAGGAGCTCCGAAAATAAAGCCCCTGGACTCCGGCCCCACAATCAGCTCAAACTCAATATCCTTTGCCGCTGCCAATAATTGATCCATGGCGTATTTAAAAGCATCTTTATCTTGCAAAACTGTAGTAATATCAATAAAGTCCACACCTTCTTGGGGAAAATCCATCACATGTCTTAATTTCGCTTTTAAATCCATTGCAAGCTACCTCTTTTCTTCTAAAATTATGCAATTTTTCTCCTGGCGTTTCCTTACCGGATGGGTGCTTATGATAATCTTTATCCATTTTTAGCATAAACAACAATTTTCGGAATGTCAAATCAAACCAGAGTAACGGCAGCAAAATCTATGCTTCATGCAGGACATAGGCGCCGTAATGCACTAATTTTTCCGCTACGGCTGCAGCAGCTTCTGTCAAAATAACGCCGGCTCTGCCCGGATAGTACTTTAAAAATTCCGTTAAAACATGCGGCTGATGGGACTTTATCACTACAGGAACCCTTACAGAGAAGCTAAAGTTACTGACAAATTCCCAGACATCAAAATCAGAGCAAGCGGTAAAGTCCAGAACAAGATAATCTATACCTTCCGCATCAAAGCTCTGTGCCAAGTCAAGCAATGCATTCAGCCCGTTGGCTTTGCAGAAAAAATCTTTCAGTGCCAGTTTTTGCACTGTAGGATTGGGGTTTTGGGAAAAATCAAAATAGCGATATGCCGATGCTATGAAGGGACGTTTTTTTGTCTTTAAAGGCGGTGCTTGAAGTTTTTCCAGTTCCCTTTTAATTGCCCGTATATGTGCAGGTGTTGTCCCGCAGCAGCCGCCAATTAACCTGACACCGCTTTCAACAAATGCTTTTGTATAAGCAGCAAACTGTTCAGGCGTTTCTTTATAGATAGTCCGCCCCTGCACCGTTTCCGGCAAACCGGCATTGGCTTTCACCACCAGGGGCACAGTGGCAACGGTAGACATTTTTTTAATGGGTACCAATAAACTTTGCGGACCACCGGAACAGTTTGCACCCACCGCCGCCACCCCCAGCGCCTCACAAACAATGGCACATACCTCTGCAGGATTGCCGGCCATGGTACTGTTTTTAGGGCCAAAAGTTAAAGAAGCAATAATGGGCAGCTGTGTCTTTTCTTTAGCTGCCAGGATGGCCACCCTTAATTCTTGTAAATCCGTAAAAGTTTCAAAATTTACCAGGTCTGCGCCGGCCTCGGCCAGGGCTGCAAGCTGTTCTTGAAAAATTTGATAAGCCTGCGTAAAAGTAAGCTCTCCTACAGGGACAAAAAACAATCCGGTGGGACCCACTGAAGCAGCGACAAAGGTTTTTTCCCCTGCAACTTCCTTGGCTAATTTTACGCCGGCATAATTAATCTCATAGACTTTTGCCGCTAAACCGTGGCCTTGCAGAGTCACGGCATTACCGGGGAAAGTATTTGTTTGTATAACAGCGGACCCGGCTTCTATGTACTGCCGGTAAACACCCTTAACCACATCCGGTTTTAATAAATTCCAGGATTCAGCGGCTTCATCCCCTTTTAGTCCATGGGCTTGTAGCAGCACACCTTTAGCACCGTCATATAATAAGACTCTCTCCTGCAGAGAGTGTAAAAAATTCCTCATGGTTAAACCTCCAAGCTTGATTCTACCCCTTAGGTGCTGTGAACATAAACTTAACTTCTGCCATTATATCCGGCTTTTATCATCTGCGCAATCATGCCTTTTGCCATTATAATATAGAGATAGGGGCAGATAATTTTTGGGGGAACTACCAAAGTATTTCCGGGGAGTGATGACTACAAAAAAACAAAAAAACAAGTAAATCATGCCGGAAAGTTCTCTTGCTTAAACCGTCGCCCGGCCGGCAGTTTTTTTAAAGCTGCAGTGTTTCCGTTACTGCAAAGCTACGGTAATAACATAAAAATAGACAAAGAATATAACTGACAGAGGTGATATTTTGGCTGATTTTTTGGCTGTAGCAGGATTTTTAGGTTTCTTTGCGGGCTGCTTTTTGTTGGTATATAATCTCTTGAAAAAGCAAAACAAAAAAACTGCCGCTTTTATCATTTTCTTCTCTTTACTTGCATTTGTTGTAGGAGCTGCATTATCTGACCCGCCCGGCAACGAGACCGGCACAACGGCTCAACCGATGGCGCCACAAACAGAGGAAGGCACAAGGCATACAGAAACCGGTGCAGATCCCCCTGAATCCAGTAAAGAACCCGCTCCTGCAGCTTCAGAAGCAAACGGTACATACCAAAATCCGCAAAACAAAGAGGCGGTTAACCTGCCTATCCCGGCAGGCCGGCTGCAAGTACATTTCATTGATGTAGGTCAGGGTGACGCTATTTTTGTCCAGACGGAACAACAAAATGTACTTATCGATGCGGGAGAACGCGGCAAGACAGTGGTTAACTATTTAAAAAATCTGGGTGTGGCAGAAATTGATTTAGTCATTGGTACCCACCCGCATGCCGATCATATCGGCGGCCTTATTGATGTGCTACAAGCTTTCCCCGTAAAAGAAGTAATTGATCCCGGTGTTGTCCATACCACAAAAACTTTTGAAGCATATCTTACTTTAATTGATGAAAAAAATATTAAATTTACAGAGGGACGGGCCGGCCTTTCCCGCACGCTGGCACCAAACATCAATTTGGAAATTCTCCACCCCACATCTCCCTCCGGGGACAATCTTAACAATGCTTCCCTTGTCACCAGGATAATCTGCGGGCAAATTGCTTTTTTGTTTACCGGGGATATCGAAAGTGACGCGGAAAAAGAAATTTTGGGCCGCAAAGGCAGTTTAAGCAGCACAGTCTTAAAAATTGCCCACCACGGCAGCCGCACAAGTACGTCAACTGCTTTTCTCAATGCGGTAAGCCCGGAAGTTGCCGTGATCATGGCGGGCAGTGGCAATACTTATGGCCACCCGCATGCAGAAATTCTCCAAAGACTCACAGAAGCCCAGGTAAAAATCTATCGCACCGATCTCCACGGGACCATTGTCATCACCACAGACGGCCAAGACTATAAAATCAATATTAAGGAGCCATACCGGTATGTTTCCCCCAAGGAACCTGAAAAACAGGTTTCAACAGCAAAACCGGCTCCTGCCCCGGAAACGCAACCAACCAAGGAAACAAAACCTGCTCCCAATCATGAACAGGCGCCAAAAGCAGAACCGGCCCCAAAATTGTATCTGGGTAGCATCAAATCAGATAAATACCACAAACCAACCTGCAGGCATGCAAAAAAAATTTTACCGGAAAATGAAATCTGGTTTACATCAATTCAAGACGCCAAAACTCAAGGCTATGTCCCCTGCGGGGTCTGTAAACCATAAACAAAAAGCAACTGGAGGCAGATGATGAAGGCTGTAATTGATCGTTTTGAAGCAGATTATGCGGTGGTACTCTTTGGTGATGAGGAAATCAAAGTCAACATCCCTAAAAAACTTCTCCCACCGGGAGCAAAGGAAGGCAGCTGGCTAAAGGTCTCCTTCGCCTTGGACCCGGAAGGAACGGCAAAACAAAAAGAAAAAATCTCCAACCTCTTAAACAAACTAAAAAAGAAAAATCTTAATCCTTAATCTCCCAGACAAACGTAACTGTAGCGCTCACTGTAATCTCATCCGGCTCAATTTCCGGCGCAGATGCCGCCAGAGCCGGATATTTTGCTTCCAGAGCAAAATTTGTTGGGGAAGTGAACTGCATTTCACTCCAGTTATCATGGATCCTTAATAATTTCCCCAGGGAAACCCCCGCTGCCCGGGCGAGAATTTCTGCTTTTGCTTTGGCGTTTTCCGTAGCTTCTACAAGCAGCTTTTCCTGTACGGCAGCTTTGTTTTTGACAGTAAACTGCAGCTTTAATTGCGGCTCTACAGGCGCTTGCGCAAGGGCCGTAAGCACCCCCGATAAAACGTCCAGATCGTAGGCAAATTCAAGTTTTAATTCCTGTTCACAAAGGTAGCCGGCAAATTTCTCTTTATAAGTGCCGTCCTGATCATAGTAGTTTTCATAATGGGTGTTGAGGGTAAAATCTGTTGTTTTTAAATCTTCCTTGGTGAAACCTGCTGCCTGCATTGCCTCTTGCAAAGCTTTAACAGATTGCGCGGCAAATTTCATGGTCTCCCGGTAATCTGCCCGCAAAGCGGAAAGCCTCATTTTCACCACCATTAAATCCGGTTTAATACGCCTTTTGCCTACTCCTTTAACTGTAAGCATGCGCTTCATCACCGAAAACTCCTTTATTTTAAAATATTTTACCGGACCGCAACTTGTGAAAAAACCGGCCAAAGGAGCCGTACATCCCTTGGCCGTTTACTTTATTTTAGGATAGCTTTATGGTAAGTTTTCTTGCCTTTGCGGATTTTGACGCCGGCTTGCAGCTGCTCTTTTGTGACCAGAGCCGATATGGAATCCACTTTGGCATCGTCAACATAGACGCCCCCCTGCTGTACTAAACGCCTGGCTTCACTTTTTGATTTTGTCAAACCGGTTGCCACCAGCAAATCAATAATACTGATGGCTCCGTCAGTCAGGTCTGCCGCTGCAATTTCCGTGGTGGGCATGGTGGCACTGTCGGTACCGCTGACAAAAAGAGCATAGGCTGCATCTTTGGCTTTTTGGGCTTCTTCCTCGCCGTGCACCAGTTTTGTCAGTTCAAAGGCTAAAATAGTTTTTGCTTCATTTAACTGGCTCCCTTCCCACGTCTCCATTTCCGCAATTTGTTCCAGGGGTAAGAAGGTCAGCATCCGCAAGCATTTTATCACATCAGCGTCATCTACATTGCGCCAGTACTGATAAAACTCATACGGTGATGTTTTTTCCGGATCGAGCCAGACGGCGCCTTTGGCGGTTTTGCCCATTTTATGTCCTTCTGCGGTCATCAAAAGGGGCACTGTCATGGCATAGGCGTCTTTACCCAATTTGCGGCGAATCAGTTCCGTACCGGCCAGCATATTGGACCACTGGTCATCGCCGCCAAACTGCATATTACAGCCGTAATGCCGGAAAAGATGGTAAAAATCATAGGCTTGCATAATCATATAGTTAAATTCCAAGAAGGAAAGCCCTCTTTCCATCCGCTGCTTGTAGCATTCGGCGCGCAGCATGGTATTCACCGAAAAATGGGGCCCCACTTCGCGCAAAAATTCAATATAGTTCAGTTTAAGCAGCCACTCGGCGTTATTGACCATAATGGCTTTGCCTTCGCCAAATTCAATAAACCTCTCCATCTGTTTTTTAAAACACTGGCAATTATATTCTATTTCTTCCGGCGTCATTAATTGCCGCAAATCTGTCCGCCCGGAAGGATCACCAATATAGCCGGTTCCCCCCCCGATTAAAACTACAGGTGTATTACCCGCCATTTGCAAACGCTTCATGAGGCTCAACTGCAAAAAATGTCCTACATGTAAAGAGTCGGCGGTGGGATCAAAACCAATATAAAAAACAGCTTTACCTGCATTGACAAGTTTTTTGATTTCTTCTTCGTCTGTAACCTGGGCAATTAAGCCGCGAGCTTCCAGTTCTTCATAAATTTGCATCTTACACCCTCCAATCTTGCTATCTTCAACAAAAAACCTCTGTTCCAGCCGGAACAGAGGGCAAAAATTGCGGTACCACCTCTGTGACGGAAATTCCTCACGAAATTTCCCTCAGTGAGTGTCAAAGACACTCGTACGCTGTAACGGGCGTACCCGGCAAACCCTACTATTATTTCAGGCCGCAGTTCCGGGATGTATTCGTATCAGTACATCTGTATCCTTACACCGGCCGGATACTCTCTGTAAAGATGTTAACTGAACTACTCCTTCCCTTCATCACTTGTCCGCCATGAAATTGTTTCGTTTTATTAGCACCTATTATACTTTTTTCCTGGTTAAGATGCAAGTTACATTTCCAAAACAGTCCGGGAAATTAGTTCATTTTGGCTGGTCACATGCAATTCCACAAAATATGCGGAAAAGCCTGCTATCCTGACCACCAGATCTCTATACTCATCCGGATTCTTTTGCGCCTCCCGCAGGATATCGGCGGAAAGCACATTGATCTGCACTTCCATACCGCCAAGGTTAAAGTAGGTTTGAATTAACTGGCTTAATTTCTTAATACCGTCTTCGCCTCTTAGGCAAGAGGGACTAAATTTCATATTGAGCAAGGTCCCGTTGGCAAAGTCACCCTGCTTAATGGTGGCCACAGACCTGATAATGGCGGTGGGACCCTTTTTGTCCATTTGCTGCACGGGCGAAATACCATCGGACAGCGGTACACCTGCATTACGTCCATCCGGGGTGGCGGCAGTCATCATACCAAACATGACGTGGGCTGTTACCGGGAACAAAGCCGCCGTGTAACGTCCCCTGGGACCGGTGCAGGAAGTAACTATTTCTGCATATTTTTCCGCCGCCCAAGCCGCCCATTGATCCACTTCTGGGTTGCCGTTACCGTAGTGCAGCTCAGAACCTTTAATATATTGCTGCAGCTCCTCATAACCTTCCCAGTTATTAATCAGGGCATCATATAATTCACGGGTGGTACATTTTTTCGTATCAAAACAAAGATGTTTAATCATAAAGAGCGAGTCGGCAATATTGCCAATGCCGATGCCGGGGACACCGGTGCCGTTATACTTGGCTCCCCCGTACATTACGTCTTTACCTTTTTCCATGCAGCCTTCCATGGTTGCGGAAACAACCGGCAGCGGTAAAACTTCGCGCGTGACGTATTCGGCATTATTGTTGACAATTACATGCCACCTGACGAAAAACTCCATCTGTTTGCGGAAAGCTTCCAGCACTTCCTCAAAGGTTTCCATCTCATACAGGTAACCTGTAGGCAGGCCAACCCGCTGCTTAATCATTTCGGGTTCTTTGTCACCTTTTTTCGGTGCGCCGAAACGCAGCGGTACAGGCAGGTAGCCGTCATTAATGGCCAGCCACAGGGCATTAGGAAGGTTAATATAGGAGACACTGCCGGTGCCGCCGCAGGCAGGCCAGTCGTTACCGGTACCGCCCGGCTCCACACAACCAATCAGTGAATAATCGCGGGCGTCTTCCAGGGTAAAACCTCTATTCAGCAGGGCCGGGATAATAACATCGTCATTTTCAAAAGTGGGAATACCACCGCAAATTTTGCTGGTTTCAATGGCCGCTTCCCAAAGCTCGGGCGGTGTATTTTTATGCACCCTAAGCGCCAGCGGCGTATGCAGTTTGAGACGTCCCACACTTTGTAGCATCATATAACTTACTTTATTGGCAGCGTCATTGCCGTCTTTATCAACGCCGCCTAAGGTCATTAATTGTCCCGTGGTATAACCGGGAGCAGACTGGGTAGCGCCATAACTCCAGGGCTTATTGATTTCCACTATTTTCAGGAAAAAGAGATCCAGCAGTTCCTGCGCGTATTCTTCTGTGATGGTGCCGTTTTGCAAGTCTTTTTCCAAAAATTCACCCAGGTATTGATCGACACGGCCTAAACTGATACCATGTATATTTCCTTCCAGACACAGGCAAGTATGGTACATGTAGAGGCATTGCAGCGCTTCCACAAAATTACGGGCCGGGTTTTCCATAATCCAATTTAATGTTTCCACCATCATTGCCAGCTCTTTTTTCCGCTGCGGGTCAGTTTCTGCCGCCAGCTTTTCCGCGGCCAGCTTCGCATAGCGTTTTGTCAGCGTAATCATACCGTCGCAGACAATGGCAATGGCGCGATAAAAATTATACTGTTCATTGGTGTTGCCGGGCATAGCTTGCGCCACGATTTCCGCCATTTTCCGTTCCGCTTCTTCTTTAATGGCTTTAAAACCAACCTTGATGGCTTTCTCGTAGCCGGCCACAAAATGGCCCACGGGGGTATCACTAATACACATGCGGCCAATCATGGTCACGCCGTTAAAATCATGCGGCGCATATTCTTCCGGATAATAAGCTTGTGTTTTCGCATGTGTACTTTCTCCATACAGCCAGTAATCAATGGTCTCTTTAAGATACTCAATATCCTCGTCGGAAACATCGTAAGGATCTATATCCCGTGTGCGGATGGAACCGCTGCAAATTTCGTCTTTAATAAAAGTAACGCAATTTTCCGGGTACAATGCTCCCGCTTTAAATTTGGCCGCTTGGGCTCCTACAATTACTTCGTCATCATCAATGCGCACCGGGATTTTGGAAAAGATTTCATGCATAGCCTTTGCCCGGCGCAAGATACCGTTAAGTTCAGGATGTTTCCTGTAAAATTCGGTAATAATTTTATAGCGCGCGATACAAATTTCCGGTTTTGTACTACGCCAACGTTCGCGCATTCTTGCCACACGTTCAGTCAAAGGTTTAAATTGCCAAGCCATAATTCTTGCCTCCAGTTCTTTTTTTGCAATTAACTGCTGATTAGTGGTACTGTAAAGCACCACTTCTTCCCCTCTACTACAGCACGCTTTTTGTCCCAGCCCGGTAATCAAGTTTATAAGGAAAAGGAGAGAAAGGCCTCAAAACGATCTGCAGTTTTGAGGCTAATTTTTTACAGTAAATTCTCCGTCCGCCTGATCAGATCGTCTTGCCCGTCACGGCCTAGTTCCACAAAGTAAGCCGAAAATCCTGCAATGCGCACCACCAGATCGCGATAGGCATCGGGGTCTTTTTGCGCGGCACGCATGGTCTCGGCATCCACAATATTGTACTGGATCTCAAGGCCGCCCCGCGCAAAATAAGCTTGCGTCAACTGGCGCAATTTTTTCTTGCCGTCCTCGCCTTTAAGGGCAGAGGGATGAATGCGTAAATTGAGACAAACACCATTGACAAATTGTTTGTGATCATAGCAAGTGGCGGAAATACAGACGGCAGTGGGGCCGTTGCGGTCCCTGCCCTGTACCGGAGAAGCAGCATCGGCAATAGGTTCGCCTGTACGCCTGCCATCCGGTGTAGCCCAAGTTGTGTAACCTTGCGCAATATGGTCGGCAGCACTGTAAAGTCCTGCTTTATAAACGGGAGATCTTTCACTGTAACATTTTTTGCAAATTTCATAATAAGTATCGCAAACCCACTTCATCATTTCATCGGCATAAGGATCGGCATTGCCAAAGTGGGGAACTTCATTAATGATAGTCTGCCGCAGCTCCTCATAGCCTTCCCAGTTGGCCATAATGGCGTCATACATTTCCCGTGCCGTACACAGTTTTTTATCAAAGACCATGTACTTAATGGCAGTGAGGGAATCGGCAATGGTGGCAAGGCCGCTGGCGGTGCCGCCGTAGGAATTGTACTTGGCACCACCCCAGGTGCAGTCCATACCTTTTTCCATGCAGCCTTCAATGGAAATGGAAAGGCCAGGCTGCGGGGCATAATGCTGAATAATATATTCCGCATAGTTATCAAAGGTAACTTGCAGTTTAGTCACATATTCAAGGATTTCCTTGTAAGCATTCTTTACCTGTTCGAAATCAGTCATTTCATACAGGTAGCCGCGCTGGATCTTACACTGCTCGCCATTAAAAGGGTTAATACCGTTATTAATGGTCATGGCCAGAACCACGCCATGGTGGATACTGGCATATGGCGGCGAAACACCGTTACAAGCCGGATAATCATTGCCGCTGCCCACAATCTCTTGACAACCAATAATGCAGTAATCACGTGCATCTTCCAGGGAAAAGCCCAGCTCCCGCATTAAAGCCGGAATAATTACATCGTCATTTTGTAAGAGGGGGATACCGCCGCAAACTTTTGTCGTCTCAATGGCTAAGTCCCATAAATCTTCCGGTGTATTTTTATGGATCCGCAGGGAAATGGTGGGATCATGTAAGCGCAAACGCCGCATGGTATCCAGCACCATATAAGTAACAGGGTTTGTGGCATCTTCACCGGTTTTGGGATCTACCCCGCCAATGGTGGTATGCTGGTATGTATTGCCGATACCGGTGGTTTCCGCCAGTTTACCTGTGCCGCCTGCATAAAAACAGTTGGCTTTCAGGAAAAAGGCATCAAGATATTCCTGGGCTGTGTCCATATCAATGCGGCCCGCTTCAAGATCTGCCTTTAAAAAGGGCCAGGTATATTGATCGATACGCCCAAAAGCTGGACCCGGGAAACAGGTTTCTGAATATAAATACAGCTGGTACATAATGGTGAGCTGCAAAGCTTCCCAGAAGGTGCGCGCGGGATTTTCCGAAATCCACATCAGCCCGTCGCCCATCATTTTCAGTTCCGCTTTACGTTTTTCATCCTTGCACTCTTCCATCTTACGGTAGCATTCCTCACCATACCGTTTAATCAAGATGGACATGGCATCACAGGTAATGACGACAGCTTTATAGAAAAGATATTTCTTTATTTTATCGCCCATGAGATTGCCGTTATGTTTGTCAATCCAAGCTTGAGCTTGCTTTCTGATGACACCAATACCGGTGTTAATAATTTTTTTATAGCCGGGAGAGACATGACCGGACTGCATCATAATCAGCGGTGCCCCGGGAACGTTTTTACAAACATTCAGCTTGCACAGCTCATCATAGCCGTCGGGCTGCCACGCATCTGCGATCCGTGTCAGGACATTCTCATCCCAGTACTCTTTAATGCTTTTTAGCTTTTCCACATCTTCCGGAGAAATGGTCAGCCGTACCAAGTCCGATTCGGGGTTGTGGTACAAGCCGTCTTCCCCCAGGTGCCAAGCGCCGGGAAAATCAGGATTGGTAAAAGGTTCAAGAAAAACACCATTCCATTCAACCCAATAAGTATTCCCGAGAAAATGCTCGCCCCGGTTGCCTACAATTACTTCAAAATCTTCCACCCGTACTTTCTTTCTCTTACAGTACTCCAAAATTGCCAGCGGTTTTTTAATAATGGGAAGCACATGCTGATATTTTTTGTAAGCTTCCGTAATGATAACGGCACGTTCAGCATCGTTGCGTATAACTCTGTTGCGTATCAAATCTCGCATATACTGAATGCGCTCTGTAACAGGTCTTGACGCGTGCATCAACTGCTCCTCCTTGTGGTTATATTTCCGGAACCTTTACTGAAGCGGCGAAGCACTGGGAAAAGACTGATTATTACTACACTTCTTAATTGATTGTATCATATTTTTGCCAGCGGCAATAGTTATAAAAATTACTTAATAACGCTTCAACCGCTGGCAAAGCATAATTTTACGCATAAAAAATGCCGCCAAAAAAATGGCGGCACAAGTTACCCTTACTTACGTTTTTTAGCAAAATATTTTAAAATATTGTAACCGAAAAGGGGACGGACATAAGCACCCAAAGTGGTGAGCATCACACTTACATCATCACCTTGCCCGCCGATGCCAAAGAAGAAGCCGGAATCCTGCCACAGCTGCGTATTGAGGATAAAAGTCCCCTGGTTGCCGTTGCAAGTATCTTCCGTCCAGCTGATAAGATAGGCATCATCGCGCAATTTCACGTAGAGACAAGGTGAACTCCACATAACTCCGCCGGCGTTATTGGGCAGCATAATTGTCCAGGAGCAAGAATTGGGGGAGCTGTAAACATGAACAGACTGCATAAAATCACTGTAGACGTTGGCTTGCGCCCTGCCCACCAACTCGGTTGTGAAACTGTGTCGTTCCACTGCCGGCGCCGTAGGACCTCCCTCCATTTCCAGCACGCCAAAAATTGCCCGGCGTCCAACTTCCCAGGGTTTCCGCCCATTACCCAGCTGGGCGTCCACGCAAGTGGCAAGAGCTTTGGAAAAATCAACGGCATGGGTCAGGCAGCGTAAAGGATTGGTACCGGTGCAAATATGACTGAAGAGCACAATGTCTTTTGCCGCTTCAAAACCTTGATAAAGTTCTTCATGCCAAGTTTCTTCGCCCTCTGCTCTCCACCTTAAAGTTTGGATATCAATAATCTCGTATTCCCAAGCGGGACCGTCATCATAACGGAGGGTAAATTTTTTCCCCACCATGTAATCGCTCGCTTCCATGGTATTCATGCTGGCCATAATGGAGCGGCCGGCAAAAACTTTGCATTTGTTTTTAATAATTTCATCAACTTGTTCTTTAGTCAGGTCAGGATATAAAAAGCGGGGACGATAGGAAGGACGGGTGCCTTTAGGATCACCTGGTTTCGGTTTTATCCCTTCCGGCAATTCCGTACCATAGTCGGAAAGCGGTTCCAAATTAGTTACTTTTCCGGTCACTTCACCGCAGCCGCTATAGAGATAATAGTCCAGCTCATCCTCAAGATTAAAGCCCAGGCGCACACCAATATGTTTCACTTCAAAAAGGTCTATGACCTCTAAAATAAAACTTCCGGAATATTCACAGTCAACACGGGAAAAAACATAGTATTTGTCGCTTATTTTGATAAAGTCGGAAGGACCGGTGATGGTGATGCCGCCGCGGGGATGGCTCAATTCCACATAGGATGACCACACAACGGAGGGGAAGAAGTAAAGTATTTCCTCACCATTGTCATTTTTCCAGTATGTGCCTAAACCTTCCAGCCTATTGGTTAAAGTGTGCCGTTTTTCCGGTGCGCCTTCCCCGGTATCAACATAACCGAACATATAATGGCGCCAAACTTCCCGTTTGTCATGTTCAAAGCCACAGAACCAAACTTCAAAAACGGTAACTAAATTTGTTTTCCTGTCCCAAATCACATTGTAACCACGGACGGTATCAGGAATCATATGGGTAAAGAGCATAATTTCATGCAGTTCTTTTGCTGTGTAGGGAGCTTCAACGGCTGCTTGACCATTTTCCTTAAGTGTTAAAGTATCCTGCTCAAAGGAGTATTCCAAAGTAGGGCCGTCATCCAAGACAAGCTTTAAAGTTTTTCCGGCTAAAGCTGCAGATGTGGCAGAAAAACTTGCCGCCTTTGGTGTCGGTGTAAGCTTTTCCCTGATCTGCTCCTCCGTGAGCCGGGTATACCGGTCATAGAAAGTTGCGCGGAAAAAATCCATTATTCAGACTCCTTTCAAAATTGTGATTTTAGTACCGGCTTTGCCCTTTATTCCCGAAGGAAACAGGAACAAAGAGGCAAAATTTAACGGTAAATTTTCTTTACTATCTCTATTATACAAGCAGTGAGTGTAAATATCTAGCAAGATTTACTTATTGTTCTTGCTCAAAATTTTTTTCACCTGCCGTTTGTTTTCTTCTGAAAGCACACCGTAAAGATCATTCTGCGGTGCTACCTGCTGCTCACGATAAACCTGCATAATTTTTTCACCGGCTGCGACCATTGCCTCCTTTAACTTGGCGGCGGACATGACCGCATGCCCGGCTCCCCTAATGATAATTTGCTGCAAATTGTCTGAAGTGGCAACGGTGATTTTATAATCTTCCCGGTGTTCATGGGCAAATTTTTCAATAAAGTGATCCGCCGTCTGTGCTTCTCTGGTAAAGACCACCCGTAAATTATCATAATCAAAAATTTCTTCTTGGTGGCGCTGAACCCGGTAAGCATCAAAAACAACCATCATTTTACTTTGACGTATACTCTGGTATTTACTCAAGCAATCAAGTAGTTTTAAGCGGGCTGCATCAAGGCTTTCTTCAGCCAGTGCCTTCAGCTCAGGCCAGGCAAAAATAATATTATAACCGTCCACCAGTAAATATTCCTCTTTGGGCGGTGCAAGCGATTTTGTTTTTTCGCTGTCGGCTTTCTCGCCTGCCGGCGGCCGGCGTAAATTTTGCTGTTTGCGTTTGCAAACTTTTTCTTTCTTGTTGGCAAAAAAGGTTTTCGCAAAAATTTTTTTAATTTCTTCCTGGTCTATCCAGTTTTGGTCTTCCGTCTTTGTTCGCGCTTTTTTGCTGTCTCGTTTTTCCTTATGGAAAATACTAGGGACATGCATGTATGCTTTTACCTGCCGCCAAGGTACCATCACCGTTTCCCCGTTTAGATAAAAAACAGAACCGGCAGGGTTTTCCACGTCATTTTCCGCATCATAATCCACCGTGGACAACACTTCTTCCGCATTATGGCAAGGCTCGTATCCCGCTACACGGCAAAAAAGTCTGCTCCGCCCCTCGCTATATCTTCTCACTTCCGGCTGGTACTTTCTCAAATTTACAACCGGCGCTTTTCCCTCCAGTACAGCCAGCTCCCCTTCCAAATGTGAAACCCGGCAGGTACCGTGCATCCTTTCAATATCTGTCATGGCACGTCCAATTAAATTTTGCGGCACTTCCAATTCAAAGGCATAGTAGGGCTCCAACAAAATGGACTGTGCTTCCATTAAACCTTGACGCACTGCCCGCAAAGCGGCTTCTTGCAAAGCAATTTCATCAGTATACTTATTGTGCCCGCGACCGGCTACCAAAGTAATTTTCAGATCGGTGACGGGAGCACCCACCAAAACGCCTTTATGCACCTTTTTTTGTAGACATTTTAAAATCAAACTTCTCCAGTTTTGTGCCAGCATTTCTTCACTACAGGCATCGGCAAAAACAAGACCACTTCCCGGCTCTGCCGGCTCCAATAAAAGGTGGACTTCTGCATATTGTTCCGCCGTGGCAAAATGGCCTACTCCTTCCACCGCCTCAGCAATGGTTTCCTTGTAAACAATTTTGCCAAAAGCAAAAGTCACATCCAGAGCAAACCGGTTTTTAAGCAGACTCTGCAGGATTTCCACCTGCATCTCACCCATGACTTGGACGCGAATTTCCTGAGTCTCTTCATCCCAGGAAATATTAAGCTGCGGATCTTCTTCTTCAAGCTGGCGCACTTTAGGCAGAATCGCTTTAGGGTTGCAGCCGGGCGGCGGTAATAACTGATAAGTTAGTACCGGCTCTAAAAGGGAAGTAGCGACGCCGGTTTCCGCGCCTAATCCTTCACCCGGTTTAGCTTGGGTAAGACCTGTGACGGCGCAAATACTGCCCGCCTCCACTTCATTAACAACCTCATATTTTTCCCCCGAATAGATACGAATCTGATCAACCTTTTCTTCCCAAAGACTGCTCTGCACAACGTCCTTAACTTTTAACTTCCCGCCGGTGATTTTTAAAAAGGTCAGGCGATTACCCTGTTTATCCCTGGCAATTTTAAAGACCCTGGCTTTAAACTCCCGGGGATAAGCAGGCATGACTGTATACTGGTTCAAACCATCCAGCAGGGCTTTAACGCCCTCAAGTTTTAAAGCCGCACCAAAAAAACAGGGGAAAATTTTTCGTTGATAAATAGCCCTTTGCAGCTCTGACTTATCCAAGTATTCCTTTTCCAGATAAGCTTCCAGCAATTTATCATCACATAAGGCAGCCTGTTCAGAAAAAACTTTCGTCCCCACTTGCCCGAAATCGAGGCAGCAGTCGCTTAACTGTTTTTGCAGTTCAGCCATTAATTTATCCCGCAGGGTACCTTCTTGGTCCATTTTATTGACAAAAATAAACACAGGTATTTGCTGCACCTTTAAAAGCTGCCATAATGTTTTTGTGTATCCTACCACACCATCTGCCCCGCTGATAACTAAAATGGCATAATCAAGAACCTGCAGAGTCCTTTCCATTTCGGCGGAAAAATCAATATGTCCAGGTGTATCTAAAAAAACAATTTGCAGATCGGGTGTTTGCAAAATTGCCTGTTTGGAAAAAATGGTTATTCCCCTGTCTCTTTCTAGCTCCTCATGATCCAGGTAAGCATCTTTTTTATCGACCCGGCCTAATTTACGAAGATTGCCGCTTACATACAGTAAACTTTCGATTAAAGTTGTTTTACCGGCATCAACATGCGCTAAAAGACCAATTACTAGTTTCTTCATTTTTCTCTACCTCGCTGTTGTCTTTATCATACCAGCAAGATAGGCGAATCACAAATTACATTTTCGAGAAATTTTTCGCCCGCCAAAATTAGTCCAAAAAACAAAACAGCCCTACGGGCTGTTTTGTCCCTGCACTAAAATCTCGTTATTCTTGATACAAGCTAATGGTTCCCTTGGCGGCAAGTTTTTCTAAATCCTCTTTGCTCATACCTAAAAGCCCACATAAAACTTCCTCATTATGTTCGCCCACCAAAGGAATGCGTTGCTTCCTGTTCCCCGGGGTCTTGGACATTTTATACACAGAACCGGTCAGTTTAACCTTTCCGGAAAGGGGTTGCTCCACTTCAATAATCATTTCCCGGTGACGAATTTGGGGATCATTGGCAACTTGTTCAAAGGTGGGAACCGGAGAACTGGGAACATTGTATTTTCTAAAAATAGCCACTGCTTCTTCCACAGTTTTTTCCCGCAACCAGGCATCAAGGACGCTTTCCACTTCCTTCATATGCTTGGCCCTTAAAACCCTGGTGGCAAAACGTTCATCATCCTTTAAATCTTCACGTCCAATGGCTTTAAGTACATTATGCCACTGACCATCGGTAATGGTGCAAATCACCACATAACCGTCCTTGGCTTTGTAAGCACCAAAGGGAGCAGAGCTGCTAAGACGGTTGCCCAGTCTTTTGGGGGGAACCAGGGTATCAAAATAATCAGCCCGGTCCGGGAAAACCATGGCCCAAATACTGTCTTGCATGGAAATATCAATGCGCTGTCCCTCACCGGTTAATTTTTTATAATACAGGGCCGCTAAAATGGCAATGGCCGCGTTGTATCCTCCCATATAATCAGCCAAAGAAATTCCTACTTTAAGCGGCTCCCCGTCTTCATAACCGGTGACACTCATGAGCCCGCCCATGGCTTGGCCCACCACATCATAGGTTACCTCGTCACGGCGTGGACCCGTTTGACCAAAACCGGAAATGGAGGCATAAATGATACCGGGGTTAATCTCCTTTGCCACATCATAGCCCAAACCAAGACGTTCCAAAACACCGGGGGAGAAATTTTCCACCAGCACATCGCATTTGGCCACCAGTTTTTTAGCAATTTCCATGCCATCCGGATCTTTTAAATTCAAGGTGATGCTCTTTTTCCCCCGGTTATATGAGAGAAATTGATACGATTCTCCCTTTGGCGTCAAAGGAGCGGCTACCCGTTCCGGTTCACCGGTACCCGGACGCTCTACCTTTATTACTTCAGCCCCCAGCTCACATAAAACTGATGTGCAATGGGGACCGGATAAATACTGCGTAAAGTCTAAAACTCTGACATCCTTCAAAGCCTTATCCATCTTTATCTCTCCCTCATTTATTATTACCCCAACCGCCACTATAGCGGTGTTTTTATGTAGATCGGCTTCTTACATCTTACCACTAAATTTGGGGCAAGACAATGTCGCATTTAACCTTGATTATTTTGCTTTTCTTTGGCTGCCAGGTATTCTTCCCGTAAAATCCCGTAGAAAAATTCATCGTACCACATTTTTTTATCGCCCACCCGGTCAAACCGGTTTTTAATAAAATGGCCTTCCCGGCGCATACCTACTTTCTCCATCACCCTGGCACTAGCAATGTTATCGGCGTTACACTCTGCGTGAATACGGTGCAGATTTAACTCTTCAAAACCAAATTTAAGCAGCGCCCGTACAGATTCGGTGGCATAGCCTTTATTCCAATAATCTCTATGAAAACACCAGCCCAGCATGCCGGTAAGACGTCTTTCATCATCCATGTATAAACCACAGTTGCCGATCATTTTACCGTTTTCTTTCAGCACCACGGCAAACTCATAAACTCTAGGGAGCTCTTCTTTCCACCAGGTTTCGCACATTTTTAAAAATCTCATGGCTTCCTCCGGTGTATACGGTCCAAAAATCATGTAAGTCATATTTTCCGGCACGGAAGTATAGCTGTAATAGGCATCAAAATCTTGCGTTCCCAAGGGTCGCAGCACAAGTCTTTCCGTTTCCAGTTTAATCATCTTGCTTCGCTCCTCTCATCCATAAAATCTTGTGGCAGAGATTACCGTTGCGACAACGGCTACACTTTAGTATACAGTAAATTTGCCAGAATAAAAAGAGCCGTTTCCAAACGGCAAAAAAGGAATTATTTTTTGTCAAGATGTTTTACCCGGAGCCTACTCACCATTAAAAGCGACAAAATAAAAGAGAGGCTTAAAAAATAAATCATGAAACTATCTGTATACTTCCCGGAAAAGATATTATACCACAACAAAGTTGCCGCCAGCACAAAACCTGCCGCCGTAATGGGCAGGCCGGTAAAATATTTAGCATATCCCTGTAAATTAAAGCGCGCCAGCCGGTAAGCACCGGCTAGGGGATAAAGCAAAAGTATCGGCAGGGTAAACCAGGAAAAGGAATGGCTGCCGGCAAGGAAAATTGCCACCGGGGCCACGCCAAAGGTCACCAGATCGGCAAAGGAATCCAATTGCTTGCCCAATTCCGTGACCGCCTGCAAACGCCTGGCCAAAAATCCGTCAAAAAAATCACAGGCCACCCCAAGAAAAACCAGGTAACAAGCCAATCTTCTTGTTTCTAAAGAATTGTTTTGCAGTAAAAGGCAAATTACTGTGACGCCCAGGATCAGATTGCAAAAAGTAAGTACAGTGGGCGCATATTTTTTTAACTTTTTTGCCGGTTCCATTTCCCCATTTCACCTCTTTTCCACAAAACGGCATACAAAAGACTCAAAAGCAAGACAAACCAGAAGGTGAGAAAACGAAAAAGTAAAGTAATGGCAAGGGAAGCACTTGCCGGCACCTGCAGCAAGCGCAACAAACTTGCCATGGTTGCTTCAAAACTACCCAAACCGCCGGGAAATAAAGGAATCATGCCAACCATATAAGAGAGAAAAGTAATTTCCGCGAGCAAAAGCGGGTCATAATGGGGCGTAAAGAAGTGCACTAAAAAAATCATTTTGAGAGGAAAAAGCAGCCAAATGGCAAAAGACAGCAGAAATTGTTTCCTCAATTCGCCTTTATTCCTTTTTAAAAGCTTAAGCTTGGCAATTAATGTGAGTAAATAATCCTGTAAAATCAGCAACCATCTGTTTTTAAAGCTTTTTTCGGAAATTTTCTTTTCCCACAGGTTGGTAAGGAAAAAAAGAGAAAAAATAAGGCTCATCAAGCTTAGGCAGAAAACAGAAAAAGCAACTTTCGCCGCCCAGGCTTGGAAAAACTCGATTTTATTTGCAAGGTGGGCAAAGGCAAAAAGATTAAGGCAAAAAAAGCTGGAGAAGCTGACCATTTTTTGCAACGTTACCAAGGTAGCCGCTTCCTGTGCCGAATAATGAAGTTCTTTTTTTAAAAGTATGGCTCTGGTAATTTCCCCGCCCACTTTTACGCCGGGGGTGATGGATTCAATAATGGCGCCACGGGCGTTCACATAAAGCATCTGTAAAAAATTATGTGCCCCTCCCATCAACTTGCCGATACTGCACCATTGATAATTAACAAGCAATTGACTAATTACTTGTAAAACCAACAATGCTAAAAAGGCAACCAGGGGCACTTGTCTTAAGCTGTCAAGAAAACTGTTTAAATCAAATTGCCAAAACAAAACCGCCAAAAGTAAAAATAAAAGGATTAAACGTAACTTTTTCATATTCCGTACTCGGCTCCGGATTTAATGAATAAGGCAGTACTTTCAATATTTCTCCGGCTGTGTAGCACCTTCCCGTTACAATGACAAAAAACGGTACAATCACTAGAGGAGTAAAATTTTGCCAATGCCCTTTTGGGCAAACGCACCAAAATCTTGGCACCCAGCCGGCAGCCTTGGCGCAAATGGCAAAAAACTTGTTCCAGGGGGCTTACCTGCATTGCCACATGAATAACATTGTAATCTGTGGGAGAAATAGCTTTACCATCACCGTGCACAACCTTAATGGCATCAGTATACCCTAAATTTTTAATCAGTTCCTTTGCTACGCGCACGCAAAAAGCATCATTATCGATGATTGTGACAGGGGCCCCCGTATACTCATGTAATAAGATTCCGCTGATGGGGCAGTGGCCGCCCCCGATGCAGAGGACCCTGTCGGTTGCTTTTATTTTGGCTAAAGCCACCTCATTTTTTACCACATTGCTGTAATACAGTGAGATAAGTCGATAGAGAAAAAGATTTTTTGCTGCCAATCTTTCTATCAGTTTTGTAAGTTTAGGTATCAGAGTGCGCATCTGCCTCCACCCTTAAAGAAACAAATGTGCAATTTGGTTAATGAGCCCTGCCACAATAAAGGCGGTTACAGTGGTAGCCAAGCCCATGGCTAGGGCAACTTTAGGACTAAACTCTTTACTTAAAACGCCAAAAACCGATAAGCAGGGCAAGTACAATAAAGCTACTGCGCCGCCCACAAAAGCTTGCAGTGCCGTTAAGCCCTCAATGGCCAACAAGGGGGCTACTGCCATCTCACGGCGCACAATTCCTAAAATTAAAGCTATCACTGCATCCCGGGGCAAACCGAGCCAGCCGCTGACCAAAGGTTCAAAATAGACGGCCAGCAGATCCAATAAACCTGTTTCTTTCAAAAGGGCAGCAATGATTACGGAAAATAACATGGGTACTTCTGCTTCCAACAAGAAGTGTTTCATACGCAGCATAAGTTTTTTGGCATAAGCTTTGGCGTTGGGCATTAATAAATTGGGAATCTCTAGCACCATGGGATCCACTTTCCCTTTAATGACACGCCCTAAAACCAGTGATACCGATACCATAACGGCTAAAGACAATAACAGCATTAACACTAAAAGCAGAGGCGAAAATCCCGCAAACAAGCTGATTAAAGCGCCTGTTTGCGAAATGCAGGGTACAGAAAAGCAGACAATGGTGGCAATCATAATACGTTCTTTGTACGTAGTTGCCGTCCTTGAGCCGATAATGGCCGGAACGGCACAACCATAGCCCATTAAAATGGTAATCATACTGCCGCCTTGAATACCCATTTTCCGCATGATATTATCAAAAAGCACACTTAAACGGGGTAAAACGCCCGAGTCTTCCAAGAAAGAAAACACAATATAAAACAAGAATACATAGGGAAAAATTAAAGCAATAATCCACTCGAAACCGATAACAAAAATACCGTACTCACCAATGAGCACATTCAGTAAAACGCCTTCCGGTATAAAGGAAGAAAAAATCATTTTAAAAAGCGGCACTAAAACTTTATTTACCAGTGGCAACAGAAAAACTGCACGCAACGCTTTACCGCCGCCCACAATTACCCCCAGAGACAAAGCAATAACTAAAATTGCCAGGGGAAGCCCTGTCAAGGGCCTTAACATGGCATCTCCCAATCTGTCTAAAAAGCTTAACCGGCCCTCACCTTTTTTCCTGACCCGCGCTGCAATTTCCCTTGCTCTTTCCCATGTATCCTGCTCAGTGCCAGTGCTGCCGCAACCTGGGCAAGCTGCACAGTGACTGCAGCTATTTTGCTGCTGTTCTAAAATTTTTTGCAGCTCTTTTTTGACTTCTGCTAAACCTTCCCCTTTTACAGCCACCGTGGGAATAACAGGTGCACCAAGCTCCTGTGATAACAAACCGGCGTTAATTTCCATGCCGTGTCGTTTGGCCACATCGATTAAATTTAAAGCGTACACTATGGGAATATTGAATTTTTTCAGTTCAAGACCCAGTTTGATATTATGTTCCAGGTTTGTGGCATCTAAAACGCATAAAACGGCAACCGGGTTGCTGTGCAAAAAGCTGACAGCAACAGCTTCGGCCTCAGAATTTGCTTCCAAAGAATAAGTACCGGGAACGTCAATTAAAGTATAATTTTTATCACCTAATTTAATTTGCCCCTCGGTATAACTTACCGTAGTTCCGGCATAGTTGGAACTGACAACATGCACTCCCGTCATACTGGAGAAGAATACACTTTTTCCCACATTGGGGTTACCCATCAACAGAATCTTGTTTGGTTTTTCATAGACGCTAGGATCTGCTTTAATATCATGACAAGTGGCCATAGCTCTATCCCCTTACTATGATCTTTTCTGCAATATCTTTGGAAACGGCGATCTCGCAGGATTCCACCTGAAGTAATACCGGGCCTCCCAATTTGTAAGTCATGATTTTCTCTACAATGGCGTCTTTAACAATACCCAAGCTTTTCAAAAGACCAATTTCCGGTGCCATTTCAATGACATATTTAGAATTATCTTTAGCATAATAAATGCTGTTTGCAGCTTCTTTATTTTGCTTTTGTTTTCTGCGCGCAAAGATCATTTTTGCTCTCTCCTTTAGCTAATTCTTTTCTATTTCAATCCCGAAAAGGCTAATTGATATTGAGAATTATTCTCTTTTATATAATATCGCATAGAGCGGCACAATTGTCAATGATTATGAGAATTATTCTCATTAAAATTTTTTAAAAAATTTTTCCTACTGAACCACTTTTAGTTTTATGACCCCATTTACCGGTAAAAAGCTACAAACGTAAAATTCCAAAAAAAAACCCCACACATGTGGGTTTTTAACGCGGATCATTAAGTTCCTCAATATTTTCCAGATTGGCGCCGAGTCCCATAACGCTGTCAACCGGTAAGGAAAAGCAAATCCCATGGCCGGGTGTATTCAGCCCAAATTCATGCAGAATATTTTCCATAATGGCCCGTTTCCGTTCACTCGGTGCCACAATTAAGACTAGATCTTTTTCCGGCTGGATAGTGATACCAAGATATTTCATACCTTCCTTTGAACCTAAACCACGGGCATGAATGGCAGTACCGCCGGTAGCTCCCGCCTTTTTGGCAACTTCCATCACCTGATCAAAATAGCCGCCGTTGACGATGGTAACAATTAAATGGTATGGCTCCTTGGATTTTATGGTCATATCCTCACTTCCTATCCTTAAATTCTCTTCGGCCTGTTGGGAAATATTTGATAGCACACTGGTTATGCTGCTCAACTTTATGGTAAAAGCAATTCCTGTTCCCGGTTTGGACAGGTCAATTTTTTTGTTAATCTCCTGCAGAAGATAATGTGACATTTTTTTTGTCTGAATGCTTAAAGAAATAATTTTTTTAGTACCGCCGTAACCGAGGATCTCATGAATAAAAGACTTGGCTGCACCATAGCCATGTGTCAGGATCAGTAAAGGAATGTTATTTTTTAAAAAGATATCTTTCAAGATATTATTTAAGCCATAATCCATAATGACAATGAGAGCATCCAACTTGGCTTCGCGCTTACTTTCCATTTAATTTCCCTCCGTTTCCGGATACATCACATTTTATTTTACCCTGATTGCCTTTTTTATCAATAATTATGTTAAATTTGTTCCGGCTGTTATCAGGCTTTTACCCTTCATCTGCAGAATAATCCAGCTCGATAATAGTATCTGCTTCTTCCGGCACCACCAATTCTTTTTCTGCTTTTTTCGCTTTCAGAGCGTAGGACAAGCCAAAAAGCTGAATTGTAATCACCGGCGTCATGGCCACTAAAGCAACAATACCGAAGGCATCGGTGAAGATATTACCGCCCACTGCTTCAGAAGCACCTATGGTAAAGGGCAGCATAAATGTGGCTGCCAAAGGCCCTGAAGCAACAGCCCCGGAGTCGAAGGCAATGGCGGAAAAAAGATGGGGAACAACAAATGTTAAAAGCAAGGCTAATATATAGCCGGGAATGACAAAATACATAATCGACAATCCCGTAACAACACGAACCATGGCTAAAGCTACAGAAATACCTACACCAATGGAAAGGCCTAGTCCCATGGCTTTAGGGGAAATTGCTCCTTCCGTAGCTTCCTCCACCTGCCTTTTC
Source organism: Bacillota bacterium (assembly GCA_012521405.1). Classification (GTDB taxonomy): domain Bacteria; phylum Bacillota; class Dethiobacteria; order Dethiobacterales; family Dethiobacteraceae; genus JAAYSO01. The sequence goes on along the minus strand of JAAYMK010000114.1, from coordinate 6,948 downwards.
AGCACAAAAACGGCCGGTTCCGCAGCAACGACAAAATACCCCATAATAAAACCTATAATAATCAGTAACCAAGCACTGTTATTTTTCATGACAGTACTGCCCAAAAGATAACCTGCCGGCATAAAACCTATATTAACACTGGCTAAAAATAAAACAAGACCCAAGTAGGTATAAATAGTACCTACGGAAATACGCAAAATCGCTTTGGTTTTTAAACGCAAGCGAAAAATTTGAAAGATGACAAACAGCACAATGAGGGGCAATAAGGCAATGGCAATTTGTTTAAAATATTCAGGGAAATTAGCCACATAAAGTGAAATGATCGCGGAAAAAGATTGTACCTGGGGATTAACGATGGCACTGCCACCGGATGGAGTCATTAACATACCTAAAATCAACACGGCAAGTATCGGAAAAATGAGGCAAAGGGCCACCAACCCAAAACTGTCTTCTTCAGTAGTTTTATCTACCCGCACAGAAGCTAAACCAAAACCTAGAGCCATAATAAAGGGGACCAGAATGGGGCCGGTTGTTACTGCACCCGACTCCCAGGCAATGGCAAGAAATTCAGCACTGGTAAAACCGGAAAGAATGAAGGCCAGAACATAACAAATAATTAAAATATAAGAAAGCGGGAATTGGAATAGAATTCGCAAAAATGCAGCTACAACCGCCAAGCCCACCCCGGCAGCCACGAAAAAAATAATAACAGAATCAGGCACACCGCTTACCTGACCTGCCAGTACAATTAAATCCGGTTCTGCTATAGTAATAAAAACACCAATCAGAAAAGTCAAACTGACAATGAGAAATAATTTGCGGCTTTTCACTACTGAAGAACCGATGTGCTCGCCGATGGGAATCAGAGACATATCAACGCCTAAATTAAAAAGCGTTATGCCTAAAATCACAAAAATGGCACTAATTAAAAATAAGATCATGCTCCAGAAAGGCATGGGAGCTAAAGTAAAATTTAAAATTAAGACCAGAATTATTATGGGGATAACTGAGAAAGAAGATTCTTTAAGTTTTTCCAAAAGCAATTGTAACATTTATTTTTCCTCAACTCCTTTTTCTCTTTTTGGAGGAAGGCGTGGGGACGGTACTTTAACTTCTTTGGCAACCTGCATTACTGTATTATTTAAACTTTCTCCATTATAGTACCATAGAATTAATCACGAATCATCCTTGCTTGAAAAATATTCTGGTAAAAACCTCCGACACTTCGTTCTCTATCTCTCCGAATTATATTATAACATACAATAAAAATGGGAATTGTGGAATTAAAAAAGCCTGTTGACGGGAAGATGTCAACAGGCTTGTATCCGCTACCCGATAGGATATTTAGCTGCTTAACTGCTGCTTAACTGACTTTTATATTCCTGAATGGTGCTGGGGTCGGCTTGTTTGGCCGGCTTATAATAACCCTTTTGCATGGCTGCTTGACTCAATTGAAATTGGAACTGCTCATCAGCATCACGAATTTGTACGAGGGTCTGCCGCAACTGCTGATTGGAAGATTCAGCAATGGCCATGGCATAAGTGGTAAGGCTGGCATTTACCATGGAAAGGACGTCATTGACCATATCTTTATCTTGCATGTGTTTACCTCCTTTAGTTTAAAAATTGCAATAATTTTTGTTTAGTTTGGCGTGCCCTATTGGCTGATTGCTGGAACATCTGCTTAATTTCAGGATCGCTGCATTGCTGGGCGTACGCTTCCAACTTTTGTGCGCCGGTTTCATGTGCTCCAATTAAATGGCGTAAATTTTCCAGTTCCTGTTGATTCAGCATACTCATATGTGCCTTACTCCTTTCTTAGATAGTTTTGTTCCGTTGTAGTTTGCCACGTAATTTATGCAATATGCAAAAACAAGTGGCGCCAAAGGAGATTAACCTTTAGGTTTAAAAATTAAAGAAGCAATAAAGCCAAAGATAATGGCCGACGAGATGCCTGCACTGCTTACTTCAAAAATGCCTGTGAGTACCCCAATAATTCCATGTCGTTTTGCTTCTGTTAAAGCACCGTTGACAAGGGAGTTGCCAAAACTACAGATAGGTACAGATGCTCCGGCTCCGGCAAATTCGATTAAAGGTTCATACAAACCTAGCCCCCCTAAAATTGCGCCAATCACCACTAAAGTTACTGTCATATGTGCCGGCGTTAAACGAAAAACATCCAAAAGAATTTGTCCCAGCACACAAATTGCCCCGCCAACCACAAAGGCCAGGATAAATTTTTCCATTATACTCCCTCCCATTCCAGCGCCACAGCATGGGCAACACAGGGGATGCTTTCTTTTTGCTGGTATGACAGCGGTGAAAGCAAAGCTCCTGTGGCAACCACTAAAATTCTTTTTAGCTCCCCTTTAAGCATGCGGTTGTAGAAATGTCCGTAAGTTACTACTGCCGAACAAGCACAACCACTGCCGCCCGCCATCACCGGCTGGTTGTCTTGATAAATTATCACACCGCAGTCCGTAAAGATATTTCCCGGCATCTCAATGCCTTGACGGCGCAACAAATCAGTGGCAATGGCATGCCCTATTTCTCCCAAATCTCCTGTGGCAATCAAATCATAATGGGAAGCATCTACATTAAAATCGCGAAAATGAGCCAGAATTGTATCTACCGCGGCCGGGGCCATGGCGGCACCCATGCTAAATGGATCGGTTACTCCTAGATCAAGGACACGTCCTATAGTGGCACCGGTAATCCGCGGTCCTGTACCTTCAGCGGCAACAACGGCGGCGCCGGCACCGGTCACTGTCCATTGCGCTGTAGGCGGCAATTGCGCACCGTATTCCGTAGGATAGCGATACTGCTTATTGACAGAACCATTATGGCTGGAACACGCAGTTAAAGCATATTTGGCACCTTTAGCATTGACCACAAAGGCCGCCAGCGCTAAACCTTCCATGGAACAAGAACAAGCGCCAAACAAACCAAAATACGGTATGCCTAAAGTCCGGGCAGTAAAGCTTGAGGAGATAATTTGATTCATGAGATCACCGCTGAAAAAAAACTGTATCTCTTCTTTTTGTATGCCTGCTTTTTGAATAGAAGCAAGGCATGCTTCTTCCAACAGTTTTTTTTCCGCTTTTTCAAAACTGTTTTGTCCAAGCCAAAGATCATCATGCAGAATATCAAAATCGGCGGCAATGGCACTACGTGCTTCAAAGGGGCCGCCGGCAACGGCAGTGGCAAGCAACACCGGACGGTTGCTAAAAAGCCAGCTTTGTTGGCCTTGCAGCATTATATTACCCCAAGCTTTTCCACCAGGATTCTGACAATGGCCACCACAAAAGCGGCAAAGACACCAAAGGTAATGACCGGACCGGCAATTTTAAACATGTTGCCGCCAACACCTAAAACATAGCCTTCACTGCGGTGCTCAATGGCGGCGGAAGTAATGGTATTGGCAAACCCTGTTACCGGCACAATGGTACCGGCACCGGCCCATTGGGCAATATGATCATAGACACCAAGCCCTGTCAGCAACATGGAAAGAATAATCATACTTGCCACAGTAGGATTAGATGCTGTAACTTCAGTAAAGTCAAAAAAAGTCATATAAAACCATTGAAAAAACTGGCCAATAGTGCAAATAATACCGCCGGCAAAAAAAGCACGGAGACAATTTTTTAAAAGCGGCCGCTTGGGCTCGTATTGTTTAACCAGCTGTTGATATTCCGCTTGCGTAGGCAAATAATTCTGCTGTTTTGGCATCTTTACACCTTCCAACTGAAAAGCTATACCAAGCATAGTATTTTTCATAAAGCAAACAAAAATACATAAAAAAAAGGGCCACAAACATGACCCTGTTTTTTAACTTTCTTTTTTTATTGGACTGCCTCATTTAACTTTTTCAAGAATTCATCGGGATCTTGACCGTGTACCAAAGCTGCTTCCCGGATGGATTCAGCAGTAGCAGACGGGCAACCTAAACAATGAATACCCAAAGACATTAAAATTTTCACCGTTGCCGGATACTTTTCTATAACCTGGGCAATTGTCATATCACCAGTAATTTTCGCCATTTAATTCACACTCCTTTTGCTATCTTACCATTATTATTAGTCACGGACTAAGAGAAAAAACCGTCATTCACATTATACCATACAATAAAATGAGGAACATTACAATCCAAAATGTAAAATAAATTATTAATTTTTTAATCTTCCTCAACGGTATTCTCTTTATCCGCATTTTCCAATTGGTCTTTCACGGCAGAAACCCAAGCACGTGCCGCCTCTGCCAATTCCGCATTCTCCTCATTATCAAGGGCAACAACTGCCTCCCATTGGGCCAAAGCTTCTTCCGGCTTATTGGCACCATAATAGAGAAAAACACCGTACTGATAACGAGCCACGGCATGTTCAGGGTCCAGTTCAATGGCCTGTTGAAATTCTGTGTCGGCCAGCTCCATCTCGCCGGCATAATAAGCAGCCACCGCCCGGTCCACATGCAAATTGACATTTTCCGGCTCCAACTCCAGTGCCTTGCCGTAAGTATCCATGGCGTTTATAAAGCTTGTGGTTGCTTTTTCCCCTTCTTCCGTTAAAGTGTAAAGCACACCCAGATTATAATAAGCGTAACCCAATTGTGTCAGTAAACTGACGTCTTCCGGTGTATCCGCCAGCTTTTCTTCATATTGGGCAATTAAATCATTAATCTGGGCAATTTGGCTTTCATAATCCAATGGCTCCTCCCGGTTAGCGACAGGATTGGCAAACACCGCGATAAGGGAAGAGAGTATTAATCCGCCTGCAATTAAAAAAACAAGAATATAAACTGCCGCTTTATTTTTTTTCATACTTGTCATGAAATTTTTTGCAGATGCCGTCTTTTTCTTTTTCACTACATAAACCTCCTGGAGCAGTTCTTTCCACGTCTATGCTCTTTGTTTTCTATCATTTCGCTTTCAGCGCCAAAAAATCCTTTGCACAAATTTTGAATTTTTTGTGGCCTTCTCTCACGTCACTTTTTTTCTTTTCCACGTATATTTATGACAAAGAATAGTTTACCGGGAGGAACTAATGAAAAACTCAACCATTTACATCATGTCGGCACTGCGGCTCATCTCAGGCTTTGTGGAAATCTTAGCCGCCTATCTCATTTTTCGTTACAATCGCATCGAAACTGCTTTGCGCATAAACAGCCTTTTAGCCGTTATGGGACCTTCTTTACTCATTATCGGTATTTTTACAGGCATTACCGGTCTAACCTCACGCCTGCCCCTCTACCGTTTAATTCTCATTTATGCCGGAGCCTTATTAATTTTTTGGGGAACGCGTACATAAGAAGAATACTTCTTTTCTAAATGGGTCAGGCTAAAGTTAACAAAGAAATAGGTGATGCAAACTTGACGAGTGAAAAAACGTTTTCCCAACTCTTTACCTTGCCTGGCCTAAAAGAAGTGGAAAGCCGCCTGCAGGAATTGAGCACCGGTTTTGATGCATATACTCCTCTTTTTGCCAAATTTGTCACCGGCGGTGGCAAAAGATTACGTCCATCGCTGGTATTATTATGCGGTTCCCTCGCTTCCGCACCAACGGAAGTTTTAATTGATGTGGCTTGCGCTGTGGAATTAATCCATGCGGCATCATTAGTACATGATGATATTGTCGATCATGCTACATTGCGACGCGGACTCCCCACCATTTCCGCCCAGTGGGGAGATCACCAGGCAGTTCTTTACGGGGATTTTTTGTTTGCCAGGGCTTTTTCCCTTTTAACCAAGCCACATCTGGCGCAAATTTTAGCCAACATGACCAAAGCCATTAGCCTCATGTGTGAGGGTGAAATTAAAATGGCTAACCAGCTTTATAATTGCAGTTTAACGGAAAAAGACTATTACGATTATATTTATAAAAAAACGGCTTTTTTTCTTTCCGCCTGCTGTCTGGCCGGCACGCAAGCGAGCAAAAACACACCGCCGATTATCGGCAAAGCTCTGGCAGCCTTTGGTTTGCAATTGGGCTATGCCTTCCAATTAAAAGACGATCTTTTGGATTTTACCAGCCATACTGAAATTACCGGAAAACCGGCCCTGCATGATTTACGGGAAGGCTACCTTACTTTGCCGGTGATTAAACTTTTGCAGCACCCCTTTTATGGTGTACAAACAAAAAAAATCATTGCACAACGTGATTTTACGGACCAAAACCTCACTCTTATTCGACAAAACTTACACGAAAGCGGCATTATAAAGCAACTGGAAAATGATGTCCGCGCCTTTACGACCAAGGCTAAACTAGCTTTAAACATTTTACCGCAAAAACCAAGTCGGGTAATTTTAGCCCGCCTGGCCGATTATATTGCGCAACGCCGGCATTAGATAATGCCGCTTTTACGCAGATACAAGCAAAACCGGTGCAACCATCTAGCTTCAGCCCCTGCACAGCGCAGCATTTCCTGCGCTGTTTTTTTGCGGCCGTGCTGTGAAGCTTTGGGATCGGAAAGATAAAGAGCTAAAAGTCCTATGCTGACTGTAAAGTGAAAGGCCGGCCGGGGAAGTTTTTGCACACGGGTCAATGTTTCCTGTAAAAAATGTAAAAGGCCTCTTTCAGCTGCCAAAGCTGTAGGATAAAAGTTGACAAAATTTAAATCATTAAAATCTTCATCTTCATCCAGGTCAATAAAATAATCCAAAAGTATATGCAACCCACAAAGCCAGGGAAAATAACAGGAAAGCATTTGCGAGATGTCATGCGGTGAAACAGGGCCTGCCGCCGCCATGGCGGCCAGCATAAAAATCCCCAGGGTTGAACCGCAAGCCGCTGCAAACTCCCACCAATAAACATCTGTATGACAACCTTTTTTGCCGCTACACCAAGAAATTAATTTCTCTGTCCGCACCTGCACTTGCAAATGTTTATAGACTTGCAAATCTGCATAAAGTTCCATTAAGCGGCGCATCTCTTGGCGAACGTCAAGATATCCTTC
>JAAYMK010000113.1 GCA_012521405.1 Bacillota bacterium | reverse complement strand
TATATTAAACAACATTAAAAGCCCTCCTAGGTTAACGTATGTAAATTATATCATGGATCCCCTATTTTGTCAAATAAAGTATAGTATCATAGTTATCTTTACTTGTCAACATCCGAATAACGCTAAATATGTTTGACAATTCTGTCAATTTAGTCTTTATCGCATTGACAACGAATTACCAATAAAAGTATAATAGTTTATGAGCAAGTTAGAGCAACCGAGGAGGACCCTACTGTGAAAAAAGAAGTTGTGGAGCAATTTCAGGAAAAAGTATCAGAATTGTTAATTCGCCACCGTAGCATTCTTGATAGCCTCACAAAATTTCAAGAATCGGTCAGTCGGATCAACCGGGCTATCGCCAAGTCGGTGACGCACTGCGGCTGTCTTTCTATTTCCGCTTCAAAACAATCCTGTCCCCCTGGGGCACAGTTAAAAGACTGCCGCAAGTACATGGATTCCCATTTAAGCGGCAGTTTGTGTGAGGAGTGTAGGGAAATCATTACAGAAGAGCTGGGTAATCACATTTTTTATTTGGCTGCTCTTTGTCATCTTTTAGATCTTGATTTAAATGAAGTCTTTGAAGAGGAATTTGCACGTGTATCTGTGCTTGGTTATTTTCATCTTTCCTAAAACTTGAAATCACGAAGGCGGCAGGAATAATGCCGGTTACAGCGAAATCAATGTAGAATATGAGCATTATAATTTGGGGGAGGTAAAGTAGTGAAAAAAACAAGAATATTTGTAGCCATTTTGCTTGTGGCTACGCTTTTTCTACTGGTTGGGTGTGGATCTAAGGGGGAAGAAGTAAAAAGTGAAATTCAAAGATACGAGTTTATGCCCGGAGCGTTTTTAGATTTAATCAACGGGAATCTTGATGCCGTCGTGGGAGACTCGCCCGTAGTCCTAGAGTACATAAAAAACAACCCCGAGGCTGATTTGCATGCCTTTGGTGATGATGCATTTGAAAAGGAATATTACGGCATTGCCATGCGCAAAGAAGATACTGAATTGCACGAGCTTGTCAACGCGGGTCTGGCTAATATTAAAAATAACGGCATTTATGATAAGATCTTTAACAAATATTTCGGCGACGGTGAAGATTATGCTGTGCCGGAAAGCGACAATCGTTTAAATGTCACATATGTTGTGGCTTCAGACATGGCTTTTGCTCCCTTTGAATCTGTTAATGAGGCGGGCGAGCCGGAAGGCTTTGATATGGATCTAATCCGTGCCATTGCCGCGGATCAAGGTTTTGCCGTAAAACTGGAAAACACTGCTTGGGACGGCATTCTTCCTGCTTTAATAGCGGGGAATTGTGATATGGTTATTTCCGCCATGACCATTACCGAGGAACGCAAACAAAGTGTTGCTTTCTCCGATCCATACTTTGAAGCTACCCAGTACATTGTGGTGAAAGAAGGATCAGATATTAAGAGTCTCGATGATATTTTGACCGGCAAAAAGATTGGCGTGCAAATTGGCACAACCGGTGATATTGCCATTACCAAACTGATTGAAGGCAAATAATTGCCATTTTACCCGCATACTTTGTACATCGCTGGTGGGTAATACCAGGTATTACCCACTGTGTTTTTTAAGGGGGAGACCATGGATCTAAGATTTGATCTTATTTGGAGCTATATTCCACTACTATTACAAGGTACCAAGCTTACAATTCAATTAACGGTGTTTGCCGTCGCCATAGGCACCGTCATCGGCCTTTTTGTCAGTTTATTACGCATTTCTAATTTTAAACCGGTGTCTTGGGTTGCGAAAATTTATGTTGATTTCTTTCGCGGCACACCTTTATTGGTACAAATACTCTTATTTTATTACGGTGTACCACAATTATTAGGTTTAGATTCCATGTCCAGGCATGTAGCCGGTATCGCCGCTTTAGGTCTCAACAGTGGCGCTTATGTGGCAGAAATTTTTCGCAGCGGCATTTTGTCGGTACACAAAGGCCAAATGGAAGCGGCACGGTCCCTGGGCATGACTTATGCACAGGCAATGCGCTACGTTGTCTTGCCACAGGCATTTAAAGTCAGTATTCCGCCTTTAGGCAACGAGTTTATTGCCATGCTGAAAGATTCTTCTTTAGTATCGGTTATTTCCTTACCTGACTTGATGCATACGGGCAGGATGGTCGTTAACCGTGCTTATCGCTCCTTTGAAACATTTATTCTTGTGGCTTTGCTTTATCTGATTATGACTACCACCATCTCACAATTGGTGTCTTATTTAGAAAGGGTGTTTGGCAAAGATGATCAGAGTCAATAACCTAACAAAGAACTTTGGCAACCTTCAAGTTCTCCGTGGTATTTCCTGCCATATCGCCCCTAAGGAAGTTGTCGTGATCATCGGCCCGTCCGGTTCGGGGAAAAGCACATTTCTGCGCTGTCTGAATCAACTGGAAAAAGCTACTTCCGGCGAAATTATCATTAATGGGGTAAACATTACCGATCCGAAAATAAATATCAACCTTGTTCGCCAGGAAGTAGGTATGGTTTTTCAGCGTTTTAACCTTTTTCCGCATATGACGGCCTTGGAAAATGTAGCTTTAGCCCCCATGAAAGTACGCAAGCAACCACGGGATGAGGCGGAAGAACTGGCCATGTCGCTTTTGCAGCGGGTAGGTTTGGCAGATAAAGCGCACCAGTATCCCGAAAAACTTTCCGGGGGCCAGCAGCAACGTGTAGCCATTGCCCGGGCCCTGGCCATGCGCCCTAAAATTATGCTCTTTGATGAGCCCACCTCGGCGCTGGATCCGGAAATGGTGGGTGAAGTTTTAGAAGTAATTAAAAGTTTGGCTTATGAAGGCATGACCATGGTGGTGGTTAGTCACGAAATGGGTTTTGCCCGTGAAGTCAGCGATCGTATCTTTTTTATGGATGAAGGACTCATCCTGGAAGAAGGAACACCGAATGAAATTTTTAGCAACCCGAAAAACCCACGAACTAAATCTTTTCTCAGCAAAATCCTCTAGTGGACAAGCAAGCCTTTGCATGTAAATACAAAAAAGTAATAATAAGCCCCTCTACATCGTCTCATTTTTTTGTAGAGGGGCTTTGTCTTTATCCCTGCTGCTCAATGCTTTTGCCTTCTTTAGCTTTGACGCTGGGCATTGCTTTAATTTCAGACACAATCATACCTGCCACAATAAATGCTCCACCTAAATAAGCATTTCTTGTTAACTGTTCTTGCAAAAGCAAAAAGGCAAAGAGGGCGGTGAAAAGCGGTTCAGAAGCCAAAATAATGGCTGTATGGCTAGGGGAAGCAAAGCGTTGCATATAATTTTGCACAAAAAAAGCAAAACAAGTGGCAAAGAGCGCCGTAATCAATAGCGCCGGCCAAACTTTAGGCAGAAGTTGCTGTATGCCTCCTTCAGTAAAAAAGCCGGCAATACCACTTAAAAGTGCCACCACGGCTATTTGGATAGCAACCAGCCAGGTGGTGTGATGCTGGGGACTATAGCGGCCGACAAAAACTATATGCAAAGCAAAACAAACGGCACAGCATAAAACAAGAATATCCCCCACATTAAAGCTTTGCAGGTCTTGAATGGAAAACAGGAGCAGTCCCAGGGCGGCGCAAATTACACCCAGCACCACCCCTACTGTAGGCCGTTTTTTTGTAATGACAGTATTGATCACCGGTACTAAAACCACCGACAGGCCGGTAAAGAAACCGGCATTTGAGGCTGTAGTAAATTTTAAACCTATGGTTTGCAAGGAATAGCCGCCAAACAAAAAAATTCCTACAATAAAACCTGCCTTGATGGTGGAACCGGTAAGTAGCTTGCGTTTTGGCAAAGCAAATAAGATCATAACAAGTGCCGCCAAACTAAAGCGGTAAAAATTAAAATTAAAGGGATCTAACAAAGCAATGGCATTTTTAACCGTAACAAAGGTCAGTCCCCAAACGGCAGCTACAGTTAACAAAGAAATTTCCGCCAAAATAACCATACGTGAATGCTTCATTGAATTCTGTCTCCTTTGCTTCAACTCTTGCTAAAAACAGCACTTCTTTCATTTTAGCATGAATTGCTGCCAAGGAGAACAGATGGCAAAAAAATCTTACGGCCACACCTTTATGCTGTTTTGCATATAGTATAGCAGCAAGCCTTCAGCCAGGAGGTGATAGACTTGGCTGCTAAAAACAAAACTGCACGCTCCGAAAAAACTGCCACTACCGCACACATGCCGCCACCGCCCGCAAACTGCAGCGGCCAGCTCTATACCATTCAAGCAGCAGATACACTGTTTTTAATTGCCAAACGCTTCGGCCTCACGGTGGCCCAATTGCAAGAGGCAAATCCCCAAATCACCAATTCTAATATTATCAACGTAGGCCAAGTTATCTGTATTCCTACCGGTAACGCAGAACGTTTTCAGGTTTTGTCATTAGCAATCCTTTCGGAAACCGGTCAGCCCCTGCCGGTTATAGATAACGCCGTACAGCTCAACGCCCGCGTTATTCTCAGGGGTACTTTTACCGCTCCCGTGCAGCGTGCCTTTTTCTTCCTTGAACCTACAGGTACAGAAGCTTGTGAAAACGCAACTTTAATCGGCATTGATTGTCCTAGCGCCACACAAGGGGTAGCAGAAATTATTTGGCAAGTACCGGCGGGCACCCTGGGTCGCGTTTTTGTTGTGGCCTGCGTTAACAGCATCTGCGCCAAATCTGAGGAAATTCTAGTTGTCCGCAACAATGACATGAGCTAATTAAAAAATCACGGGTCATAAACCCGTGATAAATATGACACTATGCTTGCAGCAGCTTTACTTAATATAAACTTTCTAAATATCAATGCCGCCGTCTACTCTAATTAATTGTCCTGTAATAAATGAGGAATCATCCGTTGCTAAAAAGAGGGCAACTGTAGCTATTTCTTCCGGTTCCCCCGATTTTTTCAGCGGGGATGCTTGGATAAGATGCTCGATGGCATCTCTACCGCCTACGCTTTCCACCATGGCTGTCATAATTGCACCCGGTAAAATGGCATTGACCCGAATTTCCGGACCATATTCAAAGGCCATGGACTTTGTCAAGCCGGATAAAGCATGCTTGGAAGTAACATAGGCGGCTAAACCATGGCGGGCATGAGCACCGGCCACCGAACCTGTGTTAATAATGCTTGCCGGAATCAATACCGCCTTACCATAAGTGATTGTGGTAAAAAAATAAGACCCCATCCTGTGATGGGATCTCTCTATTTCTTATAATGGTGGGGCTAACTGGGATCGAACCAGTGGCCTCTTGAATGTGAGTCAAGCGCTCTCCCCCTGAGCTATAGCCCCATTGGTGGACGTGAGGGGAGTCGAACCCCTGGCCTCTTGAATGCGAACCAAGTGCTCTCCCAACTGAGCTACACGCCCTTTGTGTTATTATTTTACCTAAAAAGAACATGAAAATCAAGAAATACTTCTCAGACATAAAACATGACTTTTTTTACTAAACGACAGGATCCAGCAAATTTTTCATGGAAAATCTGCTATGATAACGTTGTTCGAATACCTTCGCGGAGGCTGCCAATGATTAAACATAATGAATCTTCAATTCCAGGTATGGTGCATTTTCCCATGCAACAACATTTCTGGCGAACTCTTTCCAATTTCATTGCAGATTTAAGCAGTGCTTCCGTCATTGCTGTTGACAGGTTGGAGCGCATTATTGTCTTTAACAAGCATGCAGAACATACATTTGCCCGCCAAGCCCGGAAGGTTCTTGGTCAGCCTTTTCGCCAGGCTTTTCCTTCGTTAGCTGAACATGAATATTATCCTTTAATAGCACTCCATCAAGGGCGAGAATTAAATGAGGTTGAAACTTATTATTGTCCCTACACCAATAAGAGAGGAGTTTTTATCCATAGCACAGCATTAATCAAAGACAACCTGGGCAGTAAAATTGGCGCCATTTGGCTGCGCAAAGATTTAACTTGTAAGCGACGTTTCCAACAGGAAATGAGTAATGCAGCCGTGGGAGCCATGGTAAGTCAACTTGCTGCGGGAGCTGCACATGAAATACGCAACCCCCTTACCACCGCCAAGGGTTACCTGCAGTTAGCACAACAACAAGCACCAGATGAGGTGGCTAAATATCTGAAAATAGCCTTGGAGGAAATTGAACAGATTGACGTGATCATCACGCAATTACTATCTTTGTATCATCCGAAAGCGGAAGGCTTGCAATTTGTTAGTATTAATAGCATGATCAGTGAATTAGTTTATCTGGCTAAAAACTCCGGCAACTTGCTAAATATCACCATAGACCTTGCCCTAGACAAAAACATCCCCCTTTGCCTCATTGATGAAAAACTCATAAAGCATGCTCTGTTAAACACTTTGCGCAACGCCATTGAAGCCATGCCTAAAGGCGGGACATTAAGCATCTCCACACAATATTTTGCCGCCAGTGAGGAAATTTGTATTACCCTGAAAGATACGGGAATTGGAATCAGCGAAAAAAATCTTAAGCAAATTTTTAAACCTTTCTTTACAACGAAAAAAAGTTCCGGTTTGGGGCTGACGCTAACAAACCGTATTATTCAGCACCACGGCGGTCGCATTGAAGTACAGAGCACTATGGGACAGGGGACTATTATCCGCCTCTACCTTCCGGTTTTTCCTCCCTAGTCTATGATATGAGAAATATGCTGATTTGCACAGTTTAAAAGCGGTTGCAACGATAATTTCGTTACAACCGCTTTTTTTTAACTGCTATGGTTTTCTTTGCGAATTAAAACAAAAGGTGTTTGCTCCCGGCTCTGTCCCGCCGGGTTGTCCCGAATTAATTCAGCCAGAGTTTGATCATCATAGGGGATCTCTTTATTCTTCCCTAAAATTTCTATATCCAGGTCATTGGCATCAACAATCATACAATCAATTCCGTATTTGTCCTTAATTTCCTGGCAAACGCGATCAGGTTCGGCGGGTGCCAAAATACCTTTATCGGCATAATATTCCCAACCCACCACACAAAAACCGTCAATATTACGCACATTATTGCCAAGGAAATCATAGAAGATTCCTCTTTTACCAAAAAGCTTACCGATGGCAGCTAAAATTGCGGCAATAAGTACACGCCACCAGCCACACAAATCAATGGCCGTTTGCATTTTATATACATTATCCATTGCCGGACCGGCGGGGTTTTTCGTGGCAAAACGGGAAAGCAGTTTGGCTAAAAAACTAACTTTCATCTGGTCTTTATATTTAACTTGTCCTTGACATAAAGCTATAACTTTCTCCCCCATGGACAGGATGTCACCCGTTTGATAATGGGGAAGCACATATTTTTCCACCAAGGCAAAATAGCTTTCACCCACTTCAACAAAATGGGTCCGTATCGGGTATCTGTAGAAGACTTGTCCCTTAACTGTTCGCGTCAGCTCATGACCTTCATTCGGTTTTAGTTCATATTTGGCCTCTGCCTGTGTCATTGTTCTCACCTCAACGAAATAACTTCGACCTGGTTGGACAAATTCCTGCAGGCGCAAATACTGCTTGTTTAGATTTATTCTAGCCGGTTTTATCCAGATCATACACTGTGCTACTTAACATCTTTCCTTCAATTAGTGTTGCGGGAACTAAATCTTCCCTTTTGTGCCTAAAAAATAAATTGTGTAGTATTAATAAAAGGATTCCTTTCACCTCATGAGAAACATTAAGCGGACTTCCTCAGCTGGAAGTCCGCTTACTTATTATAATACTTGCTATTTTTAATGCTTGCTTTAAAACAGTTCAATTTGCGTGCCAAAATATATGCGTCTAAGGTTGCTAACTATAAGGGTTTTCTTCCGTGCTTGTAAGTTTATTTAAAAAAGTTCCTGGCGGGTTAACTTTCCATACTCCCTGCTCCAGTGTAACCTGGAAAACTTCCTCCAGTTGCTCCTGGCCCCCAGGCGATTCCCAAAAAAGCTTGACGTAAAAATAATTCTCTTCCATAGCCTGGTCGGAAGGAGAAATGCTATAAACTGTCAGTTTAGCTGTCCAACTTGCCACCCAATTTTGAAAATCAGCTTCACTATAGGAAAAATCCCTCACCTGCCATAAAAAAATCTCCCGCCAGCTCCGGCTAACAACGGCAGCCAAGTACTCCTCCAAAGCATCCTTTTTTGATCTCCCCAATAGATCCAATTCATTTGCCTGGCGGGCAGCTTCTTTTTCCCTTTGCAACGCAGCCGCTTCAGTTTCTGACAAAAAAGCATCTTGAAAATATCTGTTACCGGGGTTCCAGATCAAAAACTCATCAATCCCCAGAGCCAAGGCAGCCTCAATCTGCCGACGCACTTCTTTTGGCCCGTAAGGAATATGACCTTTCACCCAAGTGGCAGTAAAACTTTGCAGCCATGGGCGGATTACGGCCGGTTCTGCCAGCACTGCATTGCGTTTAATGGCATCTGTCAGGGCACGGTTTATCACACCATCCGGATTGGCATCCGGCACCTTGTAACCAAAATATCCCGGTCCGTAATGGCTAGGATAAACCATGGGGCAAATGATATCAACCACGGGAGAAATTTTTTCCCAGGTCTGTCCAATTCCGTCTGCATCATTCCTGGCTGTGGCAATTACCCCGAACACATCGGCAGAAACATGAACATTATATTCCTCCAGTTGCGCTTTGGCATACGCTAAAAACTCCTGAATAACTTCATCTTTAGCGCGACCTTGAGCATGGGGAAATTCGGCTTCCCGGTCCACCCGTTTGGCATTTTCGGGAAAACGCACATAATCGAACTGTATTTCGCGAAAGCCTTTAAGCGCTGCTTCTTTGGCAATGGCAATATTATAATCCCAGACATTTTTATCATAGGGATTTACCCAAGCA
Organism: Bacillota bacterium; assembly: GCA_012521405.1. Lineage (GTDB taxonomy): Bacteria > Bacillota > Dethiobacteria > Dethiobacterales > Dethiobacteraceae > JAAYSO01. The sequence continues at coordinate 9,986 of JAAYMK010000113.1, read as the reverse complement.
AAACCGCTCCGATCCCGCCAAAGTCCACCGCCACGCCTTTGGATCGCCCATTCCTGCCGCACTTCGGGCAAGTGTGGATCACGAAAAACTACGATGCGTGCAATGGGGTAAACATCATGCTCTTTTAATTTTGCCATGAGGGCATCAATATCTTTAATGACCACGCCTTTATTGGCGTTCACTTCCTTGACAATTTCAATTTCACTGTAATAAGTCATAAGTCCATGGTCATTTTTAACATCAATGACCATGGCATTAAGTTCAGTCTCATCCACTAAAGTCAATAATTCCTGCAGGCGTTTGGGATTGGCCGCCGTATGACCGGTCAAATAGATGCCTTTTGCTTTTACCGCCGGATTAGGGGCGTTTTCCAAGGGCGGCAACTCTACAAAAAAGGGGCCAAGTTCCGCCTTTAATTCTTCCTCCCGCCGTTTTCTTGCTTCCAGCCGGCGCTGCTCTTCCAAACGCGCCTCAAGCTCCCGGCGCTTGCGTTCTTCCTCGGGGTCAACTTCTTGCGGCTCTTCCTCTGTTTGTTCTAGGGCAGTTGCCGGCGGTTGTTCAGGGCGAGACAAAGTTTTAGGCAAGCACCCGGAAAAGATCGCTACCCCTAAAATCAACACTGCAAAGATAATTTTTACCGCCCATTGATGTCTTTTCATGCTCCCCCTCCATAGTATCTAAACAAATTTACGGCAAAGCCGTTTTGTATCTCTTTAGCGACGCACGATCTGAATCCAGGTTTGCCCATAAACACGTTCTATTTCCTGACCGTCCTGATAGTAAAAACGGGTAGGCTCCTTTTCACTGCTTTTACTCCATTTGCCTTTAAAATATTTTCCTTGGCTATAAAAATCAATGACACCTTCCCCCACTAGTTCAGCCGTGGGTCTACCACGGGCATCGTTGTAAAAAGGAACGTACTGAACAATAATATTGCGGGCTTTAATTGGCTTTCCGTTAGCGTCAAAATGTTGCTTGTTATTTATATAACGGTGGTATACACCTTCATTTTCCACATATTTGTAGCTCACTGTATAGTTGTTGCCGTAATCTATGGAAAAGGAAGATTTCTTTTGGCCTTCGCGGCTAATGTAGGCAGGTCTGACGACAACGTTTGGGGAAGGTTGTTCCAACTTAAGTTCTTTTAAATTTACATACAAATTATGCGGCGCCCGGCGTGAAGTATCACGGAAAAACTGCTTACCGCGGAAGGTTAAGGCATCTGTATGACGGACATTAAGTTCTTTCAATAATTTTATATTGTCAGTACTGCCGCCGGCATGAATAAAGCGGACATCATTTTCCAAGGCCAAAATCATGTTATGCTGCCTGGCACTGCGCACCGGACCCACTTTGGTGGGAAATTGCGAATATAAAGCAAGGTAGCGGGTGATTTTGCCCTCCACTTCATATTCATAAATCAAATCAGCCTGCACAAGGCCATGTTGCGGGCGGGCTGCGGCAAAATTATCAATGACCACACCGTAGACAGGCAACTTTTCTGCCTGCGGCACAGTTCTGGCTATTTCGGTCTTTAACTTATCCTTGGCGGCAGCAAGCAGCTTATCCTGCTCTTGTTTTTCCGCCTGCAGATTTTTCCGTTCCGCTTCCAGCTGGTAACGCAAATCTGCCAGTTTCGCCTTCTCCGCCGCCAGCTCCGCTTTACGCTCTTGCAAAATGTTATATTCATTTCTTAAGGCGGCCATAATGTCCGCATCTCGTTTTAGTATACGCTTTAAATAAACAAGACGGGTAATCACATCACCAAAGTTTTTTGCCTCGAAAAAAACTTCCAGGTATGATAGTCCACCTTTCATATAGGCACTGCGCACCCGTTCTCCAAAAAGCAGATTTTGCTCACCCAGCTTTGCTTCCGCTTCCGCCAGCTTCACTTCCGCCTCCTGCAGCCTCTTTTCCGAAACTTTTATGTCAGCATCCAGCTGCGAGATGCGCCGCTGGCGACTTTTAATGGCTTCCTCTAATGATTTTACTATCTGTTCCAGTTCATCTACTTCCTTTTGCACCTTTTCCACATTTGCCAGGACTTCCCCGTTTAAACTACAGGCAAGTAAAAATACCAGCACCAATAGCAGACTGTAAAATTGTTTGCGCTTCATACTACTCCCCTCTCACACACGCAAAAATTTATGTAGGGAAATTAAGCTGCCAAAGCCTCCCATGCATGTCCCCAATAAAAGCAAACCAAGAAAAACAGGCAGCAGCTGTTCCGGGGAAGTAACAGGGCGCAGGAAAAAGGCAAAGGCATCCTGCTGTAATGTGGAAGCCACCTTGCCATAAACTACCGCCAGCACAAAAACGGCAACAATGTTACCCAACCACCCCATGGCCAGCCCTTCCAGTAAAAAGGGGAAACGCACAAACCAATCACTAGCCCCCAAATATTTCATAATCCCTATTTCCTCCCGGCGGGCCATGAGAGACAAACGGATGGTGGTAACAATAAGGAAAACGGCACCAAGGGCCAGCAGCAGACCTACAACCACAAGGAATCTATTAATCCATCCGGTAATTTTTAAAAGCTCTCCCACAAACTCCTCGCCGTATTCAGCCATTTCCACGCCCTCCAACTCACGCATAGTTTGCGCCAGCGCCGGCACCAACTCTGCGTCGGTGACAGTAACACGAAAGGCATCCGGCAGAGGATTGTTTTCTCCCTGCAGGCCTGCCAGCAAAGCTGCATCGCCCAGGGAGCGACCGAATTCGGCCAAACCCTCTTCTTTAGAAACAAAACGTATTGTTTCCACACCTTCCAGCCGTTGCAGCTCCCCTGCCAGCCAATCTTGATCTGCATCATCGTACAGAAACACACAAATTTCCACATTGGATTGGACATCCCGCATTACTTGCGCAACATTAACGGCAAGCAGCAAAAAACCCCCGAGAATTATTAGGGAAACGGCAATGATGCAGGAAGTAACCAAGGCTAGCCAAAAATTACGTTTTAAAGCCTCTCTGCTTTGGCGCAAACAGTATCTTAAGGAATTAAAATTCATGACCGTAAGTCCCCCGCTTTTCATCCCGGACTAAGCGTCCCTGGTTTAAAGAAATCACTCTTTTTTGCATGCGATCAACCAGATCCCAAGCGTGTGTGGCAATAACCATGGTTGTTCCTTCGGCGTTTAGAGTTTCTAAAAGCTCCATCAACTGCCGGGAGGTATTCCTATCCAAATTGCCGGTGGGTTCGTCTGCCAGGAGCAAAAGCGGATCCTTTACTAAAGCCCGGGCCACTCCCACCCGCTGCTGCTCCCCGCCAGACAACTCTTCCGGAAAAGCTTTTTCCTTTCCCGCCAGTCCCACTTTCTCCAGCACTTCTGCCACTTTAAATTCAATTTCTTTAGGTGGTTTGCCTAAAACCTCCAAAGCAAAAGCAACATTCTCAAATACTGTTTTTTGTTTTAGCAGCCGGAAATCCTGAAAAACCATACCAATCTGCCGCCTGTGGTTAAGCAGCGCCTTTTTATCAAGGCGGGCAAGATTCCTGCCGAAAAAATAAATCTCCCCTTTTGTAGGCAGCAGTTCCCGGAATAATAATTTTATTAAAGTGCTTTTTCCCGCCCCACTGGGACCTACCAAAAAGACAAATTCACCTTTTTCAATGTCAAGTGTAATCTGATCTAAAGCCGGCGAAGCGCTGCCGGGATAAATTTTCGTAACATTCTGCAAGGAAATCACTTTTTCTCCTCCCCAGCCCACACATTAACACCTTACATGATTCGACTTTTTCCTAGGTATTCCTCTTCTTGCTCCCGGATTAAAACTAAAAGCGGCAAAACAAGCAAACTGCGGGCTCTCTACAAAGCCCGCAGTTAAATTATGGTTGAGGCAAAGTTTTTCTAGCAACCGGCCGAGTTTTTTCGCTGCCACAGCGGTAGCAGACAGCGCATTGTAACCATGCACAAAACCAACACGCCGCCAAGAAGAGCTCTTGGGCCGGGCGCTTCCCCCAACATGAGAAAAACCCAGACGGGATTAAGTATTGGTTCAATGATCGGTATTAAGACGGCATCCAAAGCCGTAACAGATTTAATTGCCAAGCAATAAAGGATATACGGGATGCCCATTTGTAAAACACCCAGGGCCAGCAAAGCCACCCAGCCGGTCCACTCCATGGCAGGTTGCCGCAACAAGATAAAAACCGAACAGATGGAAGTCAGCAAATTTCCCAAAAGTACAGACTCTAAAGGTGAACCGTCCTTTTGTGTGCGCAGCAAAACGGCAAAAGCACCAAAGCTGATACCGCTTATCACACCATAAAGATTACCTACAAAGTTATGCAAACTTAATTCATCCAGGAAAAAAAGAATCATACCGCCAAAAACAATCACCACAGTAATTATATCCAGACGTGTAATGCGTTCCTTTAAAAACCACGCACTAAAAAAAGCTACATAAATAGGCGCAGTATATTGTAGTAAAACAGCATTGGCTGCCGTAGTCATTTTTGTTGCTACCACTAGGGTGGTTACCGTTACGGCGTAGGCTACGGCGGCACCAATTTGTGAGGGCGATCCGGTAAATTTAGGCTTTTTGACAACCAAAAGAAATACAATCACGGCAATGGCACTGCGCGCACCGGCTATGGCTAAAGGATGCCAGGGAATCAGCTTAATTAATACCCCGGCACTGCTCCACATGAGCGCCACTACCACCAAAAGCATTACTGCTTTGCTTCGATTTAAAGGCCGTGTAAGCAACGATTCGGACAAATTCTACACCTACATTTCTACTCCATAATCCATTTAAAGCATTTGGTACAACTTTTGCAATACTTCAATTTCCATACCGGTAAACAACCCACTGGTTGTACCGAGGATATACTTGTTTCCCAAAGCCAAATTGCGCTGCACCGCCGCCAGTTGCTGCAGCTGCTCCTCTTCTTTGGCCGCCGCCAAATCATCCGTCTCAATGTATCCCCAGAAACATAAGGTATCGCCAAAACTTGCCTGTAGTTTTTCCAGGTCCATACCTGCCGATTTTTCCAAACACTGGAACCCGGTAAAACCTGCCTGTACTAAATCCTCAAATACAAGCTGATAATTGCCGTCAGAATGATAAAAAACAGGTATATTCATTTCCCTGACTTTTTCCGCCTGGCGGGCTAAACTAGGGATAAAATAACTTTTTAGGATTTTAGGGTTGGCAAATAATCCTTGCTGATGGGCAATATCATCGGCAAGAATAATACCGTTTACCCCCTCGTCCACCAGTTTTTCAATCTGATAAAAGTTACGGTTTTCCACTTCTTTAAGCAAATCGTTAAGAGCTGCCGGCGAGCGCAACATACTAAAAAATTCTTCCAAACCAAGCAGACGCATGCCCCATTCAAAGGCACCGTCCAAAACGGCGAAAATAAAAAGTTCTGTTTCCAATACCCACTGTTGCAAATAAGGCCAAACATATTCTTTATTTGCGGGAAGCTCTTTCGCTGTCATGGTATATTGGGGGGATAAAGTAAAAATGTCTAAATGCAACATATGAGTAAAGGCAGACAATTCGTCAAACCCCACATAATCCGTCCCCAGTGTTTTTTTCACCACTTCAGCTTCTATCACAAGTTCTCCCTTAGGAATGGCGGTAGAAACTCCCCGTGCAAGCACATCTTGCACAAGTTCCCGGGAATTTTGCTTGGTTTTATCCTGCAATTCTCCAGCCTCCTTTCAGCAGCAAAAACATCAATCCTGTAATCATACTACGTAGCAAACATTTCTTTGTCAATATCTTCAATTTAAAGCCCAATGTGCCCTCTGACAGCCTTTGCGGAAAATTGTTTTTTCGGCTCATTTGGGTTACACTATAGACGAACACATGTTCGCATAGTTCTCAAGGAGGCAAGAAACATGTTTGCCGAGAAAACATACCTTCAGGTAGAGGCAAGATTTTACCCCGACGGCAGAATGGTGCCGGTTTATTTCTGGTGGGACGGCCGCCGTTTTCCCGTTGATCGCGTCCTTGAAATACGTCAAGCTTGCAGTTTAAAAGCCGGCGGCCATGGAACCAGGTTCACATGTCGCGTTTGTAATAAAATAATTTACCTGTTTTATGACCAAAACGGCCGCTGGTTTGTGGAAAGGTGATCGCGAAAAAACAGCAAACCGGAGTTTGCTGTTTTTTCACAATTTGTATTGCCAGTGAAAACAGTACTTATTCCTCCTGTTGAGGGAAAAGCATTGATTCGGCAAAAACGGTGGTGAAATCGGGATCGGAGCCCAGCTCAACAAACTGCACATTGCGGGCTGCCTTTGCGGCCCTTTCGTATTCGCTATGAGAAAGCAAAGCCAACTGCGAACCTAAACCGGCCGCATTACCAATCATAGTAATGCGGTTTTCCAACTCTTTAGGAATCAGACCAATAGCACAGGCACTGTGTGGATTCAAATAGTTACCGAAAGCTCCGGCCAACTGAACTTCTGTAATATCATCCACAGTTAAGCCATAATTTTGCATCAAAATGCGGATACCGGTAGCAATGGCACCTTTGGCTAACTGCAGTTCCCGTACATCTTTTTGGGAAACATAAATGGGACGATTTTCCTTACTGTTTAATTCACCGGCCAGTAAAAAAGCGGGGCTGCCGTTAATCTCCACAAGCCGATCTTTCAATTTCCGTCCTAGAGGATGTGTAACTTCCTCAGGTTTTTTAAAGCGCCCACGTTCATCAATGAGTCCCACTTCCAGCAACCCGGCCACCGTATCCAAAAGTGCCGAACCGCAAATCCCCAGTGGAGCCACATCATCAATGACAGAAAAACTGAAATCGTCGTCAAAGGTAACGTGGTCGATGGCGCCGGTGGCACCGCGCATACCACAACTAATCTGCGCTCCTTCAAAGGCCGGGCCGGCGGCAGTGGAACAAGCTAAAATTTTATCTTTATTACCCAGGGCCATCTCGCCGTTAGTACCGATATCAACAACCAGCTTAATTTCTTCACTTTGATCAAGCCCTGTGGCCAATAATACCCCCACCGTATCGGCACCGACAAAACCGGCAATATTGGGAAGGACAAAAACTTTGCCGGCCGGATTTATTTGCAGATTCAGTTCAGCCGGCTCAATTACCAAAGGATCAGTAACCACGGGGACATAGGGAGCCAAAGCTACATCTCTGGGGTTAATGCCGACAAAAAGATGATGCATGCAAGTATTGCCCACAATGGAAACGGCATAAACATCGTTGCGGGTAACACCGGCTTTTTGGACGGCTTCGCCGATTAAATCATTAACGGCCCGGGTTACCACATGATGGAGATCCCGTAAACCTTTGGGATCTTGGTTGGCATGGGTGATGCGGGATATGACATCGGCACCAAATTGTGTCTGCGGGTTTAATGTGGAAGCGACACTTAATTCTTTACCGGTGTAAAGATCCATTAAGTAACCGGCAATGGTGGTGGTTCCAATATCGAAGGCCATACCCAGCAATTTTTCCGTAGTATTACCTGTTTCTAAACCGCGCACTTCATCATTATAAAGCACAGCAGTAATTTTATGGTCGCTGGATTGTAAAACCTCAGGAATTTGGCGCAATACGGTCACGCGCGCCTTTGTATTTTTGTATTGCTCTCCTTGCGCGGCAAGCTGATCCTTAATGCGCTGCCAACCGGTGCGAAGATCATAAATGGTTGCTTTATCGACTTCTAGATACCGTTTAACAATATGCGGTTCAATTTTTGCCGTCCTGTTTAAAGACGAGAGTAAAATACGATGGGCAATATTTTTGTCTGAGAGAAATTCAACTTCCATGTCATTTGTTACTTTTGTAATACAGGCTAAGCGAATTCCAGCCTTCAATTCTTCTTCTGTTAATAACCTTTTCTCCTCAGACTGCGGTGCATTTGCCCCGGAAACAATCCGAATTTTACATTTACCACATCGGCCTCTGCCCCCGCAGGGAAAATCAAAATTAATACCTGCAGTATTCATAACTTCTTTCAGGGTAGCCTGAGGCTGTGCTTCAACTGTAGTGCCTCCGGAAAACGCTACTTTATACTTCGTCATCAACATCACCTTTCCACTTTAGTTCTCTGCAAATAAGCAGCATAGCTGGGTTACTGGTTTGTTCCTTTTAATTTTATATAATCACCGCGATAGGAAGTTATCCCTAACCCCATAGGTTTATTGTCCTTATCATACAGTTTTTGCTCCACTACCAGCAGAGGCAGTTCATCATAAATATTTAAATAATATTTCAATTCATCATCAGGTGCTTGCGCATAAATTATAATTTCTTTTTTCAAACCATAGATAGGTGTAGTTTTTGCTAGCATCTCCGGAAAAGTGGCATGCTGAATTTCTTTCTCCACAATAGGCATACCCCGTTGATACAGTAGGTATTTTACATCATATGCTACAGGATTACCTTCGGTAAAAAAGAGCCTTTTAATAGAAATTATATTCTTCCGTTTTGTTACCTGCAGGCTATTGGCCAGTTCATCATCAGGCATAATAATATTTACTTCCAATAATTGTGTTTTATCTACAATATTAATATCATTACTCATTTCGTCATAATTAATGACGTACTTGGTCAGATCAGGCTGTTTCACAAAATTGCCCTTGCCCGGAATAGAGTAAATATATCCTTCCCGTGCCAAAATAGCAAGCCCCTTACGTACTGTCATACGACTGGCACCGAAAGTTTTACATAAAGTATTTTCCGAATCGATGGCATCACCGGGCTTTAATTGACCGCTATTAATTTTTTCTTTAATGGCTTCAACTATTTGAGTATAGACCGGTACAGACATAAGCTACTCTTCTCCCTGCTTTGCTGTTTTCATCCACTGCAAACAGAGTTTAACGCCTTCAAAGGCATCATTTGAATACGCATCTGCTCCGATAAATTTACATGATGCTTCGGTCAGATGTCCCCCACCCACAATCACCTTGACAGAATCACGGATTTCCGCTTCTTTAAGCGCTTCAACCACTTCTTTCATGGCATCAACGGTATAGGTTAAGACGCCACTCATACCAACTATATCCGGCTTATGTTCAAGGGTTTTACGCACAAATTTCTCTGCAGGCACATCAACGCCCAGATCAATTACTTCAAAATCATTCGTTTCCATTAAACCGCGAAAGATATCTTTACCAATATCATGTAAATCTCCTTGGACGGTTCCCAGTACAAGTTTGCCAATTTTCTTTTTATTTTTAGCATAAAATAATTTTTGTATTGGCTTAAGCCCTAGCACTTCTTTAAAAATAAGGCCGGCCATAATTAAGTCGGCAATAAAATAAGTTTTTTCTTCGTAAAGTTCTCCTACTCTTTGCATGCCCTTATTTACAGCTTGCAACAAAGTCAAAGGTTCCATACCTTCAGTCAAAGCTTTTTCCGCCAATTGTAGGACTTTATCCTCTTCCAACTCGGCTACCGCCTCTACTAGTTGCTTTTCCAGTTCGGTAAAGTCAGGCATCTATCCCACCACCTTCCTTCCCGGGATTTATTAATAGATTATTAACAAAGCATCTATATATAAATTGAGAGGCTTGTTGCAGCCTCTCAATCCTGCTGAAAAATTGATATAAACATTTCTTAATCTGGAAACGCTGCCTTTTGTTCTTAGGGGAAAAATAAGCAACAAACCGAAATATCTTAAAATTTTACTGAACCCAGCCTTGACAAATCTTTACGCCCTCGGCAGCATTGGTGGTAAAAGCGTCGGCACCTATTTGTTCGCATGCTTCTTTGGTTACAGGATTGCCGCCAATAATGACTTTTACTTTATCACGCAGGCCTGCTGCCTTTAAAGCCTCTACAGTATCTTTCATTGATTCCAAAGCAAGCGTTAAAACACCGCTCATGCCTACGATTTCGGGATTGACTTCTTTAACTTTATCTACAAAAGCACTGGGAGGCTGGTCAATACCGATATCATGCACTTCAAAACCAGCAGCTTCTGCCATACTCCGGAAAATGTTTTTGCCGATATCGTGCAGGTCACCATGAACAGTACCTAAAACTA
>JAAYMK010000112.1 GCA_012521405.1 Bacillota bacterium | reverse complement strand
TGCTGGTCACACCTGAACAGCGTAAGTTAATGTATGAACGGATCCGGGGCTTCCGTTCGTCAAAGGATATCTTTTTAATAGATTTTTGGAATGACGGAGAGTTTGTGGGCGGTTGCATCGCCGGCGGTCGGAGTTACCTGCACATTAACGCCCACGGTGATGTGGAACCATGCGCTTTTATCCATTATGCCGATACCAATATTAGAGAAGCCACCCTATTGGAAGCGCTGCAATCACCTTTATTCAAGCAATATCGTCAACACCAGCCCTTTAACGAAAACCCGCTCCGTCCTTGTCCCTTATTAGATAATCCTGATGCTTTGCTCAACATGGTGAAGGCATCCGGAGCTTATTCAACGCAACGCAGGGATCTGGAGCCGGTTGAAGTCGTGACAGGTAAGTGCCGTGCAGCAGCTGCAGCATGGGCTTGTGTAGCGGACGAGATTTGGCAACAAGCGAAAAATAAAGTAGTTTCATAAATATTTTTTGCAAGCCAAAAAATAACTTTTTCAAAGGCTGTTTTGGCCTTATTTTTTTTGGTGACGAAAAAGTTTGACGTAAAGGGTGAACAATGTTAGAATTTTAATAGTTTGATTTCATACCTTTTTTACGTCTTGAAGGGGGTAACAACAACGTGGTAACGCCAGAAGAGCTGCGCAAAGAAAGTGTTGTGCGTTTAATTTTAAGGTTTGCCGGTCCTGCCATTGCCGGCATGCTGATGATGTCCATCTATAATGTCACGGACCGGATTTTTATTGGGCATGCTGTAGGGCCCTTGGCTCTTGCCGGTCTGGCCGTGGCTTTCCCTTTAATGATGATTAAAGGCGCCTTGGGGATTTTAATTGGTCTTGGGGGATCTTCTTTGCTTTCCATCCGCATGGGAGAAGGAAAGGAAGAAGAAGCCAGGTTCATTTTGGGTAACTCATTTACCCTGGTGTTTTTTGCCGGTTTGATTTCTTCCGTCATTACGCTGCTTTTTTTGCGGCCCTTGCTTTTCTTTATGGGGGCCAGCGAAGCCGTGATGGAGTATGCTTATCCTTACGCTTTAATCATCTTATTTGGTAACCCATTTCATCTCATCGGCCTTAGCGGGACAAATTTAATCCGGGCCGAGGGCAGCCCCCGTTCCTCGATGATAACAAATTTCATTGGTGCTTTTACTAATATTGTACTCGATGCCGTTTTAGTTTTAGGTTTTCGGTGGGGCGTTGCCGGTGCTGCCATTGCTACCGTGATTTCCCAAATAGCTTCAGCTGTTTGGGTGGTAACGCATTTTGTCCGCGGTAATGGCGTTTTAAAACTGGAGAAAAGGCATCTAAAAGTGTCCTGGGCACGGACGGTGGAAATTGCCAAAATCGGTGCGGCTCCTTTTTTACGCTCCATCGTCAACAGTAGTGTGGTGATTCTTTTCAATAACAGTTTGCAAGCTTATGGCGGTGATCTTGCCGTTTCCGCCATGGGCGTGATTTTTAGTGTTGATTCCCTTTTAATTATGCCCCTGGTGGGGCTTAGTAACGGTGCGCAGCCTGTGCTTGGCTTTAATTACGGTGCCCGCCAATATGATCGCGTCAAGAAAGCTTTATTTTTTGCCACCGGTGTGGCCACCACGATTGTGATCTTGATTTACATGTTAGTGATGTTTGCGCCCACTTTTTTATTGCGCCTCTTTACTTCCAACCAGGAGCTTATCCGTGTAGCCACGGAAGGCATGCGTTTATATATGTTACTCTTACCCGTAGTAGGCGCCCAAATGATTGGCTCCAATTACTTTTTGGCCACAGGGCGTTCCGGGCAGGCTATCTTTTTAAACTTGGCTCGCCAGTGTATCTTTTTAGTGCCGTCACTTTTGATTTTGCCGCGCATTTTGCATTTAAACGGTGTGTGGTTGTCGCAGTCGGTGGCTGACGGCTTGGCCTTTTTAACTACTTCTACCTTTGTGGTGAGGGATATACGCAGGCTAAATAAAGAAATGCTCTTGCAAGCGGAGAATTAAGCTTTGTGCTGTGTTTTTACCGTAGGCTGTAAAAAAGGGTCTGTGACGATACCAGCCGTATCGTCCACAGACCCTAATTTTCTTTTTCTGTTTTCATGTGCTTTTTTTTGCGCTGTTTGACACATTCCGTTAACAGGTATTCAATCTGGCCGTTAAGGGAGCGAAAATCTGCTTCTGCCCAAGCTGTCAGCTCCCGCCACAGGGAAGGAGATAGACGCAGTAAGACTTTCTTTTTTTCCTGGTTTTTTACCATCTATGACCCTACTAACTAATAGAGAGTGCCGCTGTTGATGACAGGTTGGGCATCGCGATTTCCGCAAAGGACAACGAGCAGATTGCTTACCATGGCGGCTTTGCGTTCTTCATCCAACTCGACGATTTCATTTTCACTTAACTTGTTCAAGGCCATTTCCACCATGCTGACGGCACCTTCCACAATCATCTGGCGGGCGTCAATGATGGCGGAAGCTTGCTGTCTCTGCAGCATGGCAGCGGCGATTTCCGGAGCATAGGCCAGATGGGTGATACCCACTTCCAGGATTTCCAAACCGGCAACTTCCACTTTTTCTTGAATTTTCTGTTTTAATTCATTGGCTACGGACTGGCTGCTACCGCGCAAAGTTTTTTCACTGTTATCTTCCGAGGAAGTGTCGTAGGGGTATTTGCGGACAATGTCACGCAAGGCCGAATCGCTTTGAATGGAGAGATATTCCAGGTAATCATCTACATTAAAGACGGCTTTGGCCGTATTGACGACGCGCCAAATCACCACAATGCCGATTTCAATGGGGTTACCCAGCAAATCGTTGATTTTTTGTTTATCGTTATTTAAAGTGCTTGTTTTTAGTGAAATTTTTCTATTGGGCAGTTGTCCCGGTTGACGAGCAGGTGCGGAAAAGGAGCCACTTGTTCTTGCCGTCGTTGTTTTTTCGGCTACAGGGTTAACGGCAGCGGCAAAGGGATGAACAAAGTAAAAACCTTCTCCTTTCAAGGTACCGTAGTATTTGCCAAAAAGCGTTAGAACTAAAGCCTCATTGGGCTTTAAAACTTTAAGGCCGCAAAATATAATGGGTCCTGCCACAAAGGCATAAAGAGCGCCTACAATAATAGCTAGCACGCCAAGGACTATATTTCCCCCGGTGCTTACCATGATGATGCCGCGTGTAAAGAGAAAGATTGCAATAATCATGAGCAGCAGATTGAGCACTAGAACGGGCATGCCTTTGGGGGCCTGCAGGATAATTTCCTGAAGATCCTTTTTGTTTACCGGTGTGTTATTGGCCAAAGCGATCACTCCTTTTATCAGATTGCTATCATTATGATATCAATTTAATTATAACGTTGACAAAAGCATCCAGTCAAGCAAAATGGTGGTTTTGCCGCCATTGGCAGGCAAACGGCGTAAAAGCTAAACAAAAAAAAGCCGGCTTTTAAATCCGGCTTTACTAAAAAAATTAATTCTCAAAGCGTTTAAGGAAAGCCCTTGTGCGCTCATTTTGCGGATTATCAATGACCACTTCCGGCGGGCCTTCTTCCACAATGACGCCGTCATCCATAAAAATAATATGATCGGCCACATCCCGGGCAAAACTCATTTCGTGGGTGACAATGACCATGGTCATTTTTTCCGCCGCCAATTGGCGCATGACTTTTAAAATTTCACCCGTTAATTCCGGGTCAAGGGCGGAGGTGGGTTCGTCAAAAAATAATATTTTCGGGTTTAAAGCCAAAGCCCGGGCAATGGAAACGCGCTGCTGTTGACCGCCGGAGAGCTGGTAAGGATAAGCGTTTTCTTTATCGGCCAAACCCATTTTGGCCAGAAGTTCCCGGCCGATGGCCAAAGCTTCCGCTTTATCTTTTTTCTGGACGGTAATGAGGGCGTCCGTCACATTTTTAATGACGGAAAAGTGCGGAAATAAATTAAAATTTTGAAAGACAAGGCCGAAATAGCGCTGAATTTTTTGTAACTTGGGTGCCGGGGCATACACGGCTTGGCCGTTCTCACCGGTGGTGGCGGCATGTTCTCCCAGATAAATCAGTTCGCCGCTGTCTATAGTTTCCAACATGGTGGCACAGCGCAAAAGGGTGGATTTGCCGGAACCGGAAGGGCCGATAACACCTATAACTTGTCCTTCCTCAACACTTAAGGAGATGTCTTTTAGGACCGGCAGGCCGTCAAAACTTTTCTTTAAATGCTTAATCTCCAAGATTTTCACCAAAATCACCTGTTATTTACTTGATTTTTATTCATAATAGCTAAAGCGCTTTTCCAGTGCCTCGGAGGCAAAAGCGACAACATAGTTAAAAATATAATAAAAAATACCGGCCACGATAAAGGGCATCATATTGGTTTGCGCGGCAGCAATGGCTTTGGCAATGGCAAACATCTCCATGACGGAAATGACAAAGGCCAGGGAGGTATCTTTCACCAGGGTAATAACCTCATTGGTAACTGCCGGCAAGATGCGTTTTATCACTTGGGGCAGGATAATGCGGAAAAAAGTTTGCGTTTTACTGTAACCCAAAAGTTTCGCCGCTTCATATTGCCCAATGGGCATGGATTCAATGCCGCCGCGATAAATTTCCGCAAAATAGGCGGCATAGTTGAGGACAAAACCAATGATGGCAGCCACAAAACGGTAGCCGTGCGTAAGCCTGATGCCGAAAAGATAGTAAGGGCCAAAATAGACTACCATCAGCTGCAGCATCAACGGTGTACCCCGCATGATGGAAATATAAAATTTTACAATATTGCGGAGGATAATGTTTTTGGACATACGCCCAAAGGCCACCAGCAGGCCTAAAGGCAGAGAAAAAATTAATGTTAAGGTGAAAATGGCAATGGAGACCAGCAAGCCTTCACCAAGTTTTTGGATTAAGAGCGACAGCTCCATAAGTATAAACCTCCGTTATTTTTCAGCGTGAAAAGAAAGGGCCATCTGGGGACAGCCCTTTCTTTATTTTCTGCGTAGATGCTACTTACCGATGGTGGTAATATCTTTACCGAACCATTTCTCGGAAATTTTGGCCATGGTGCCGTCTGCAGCCATCTCTTCCAGGACGGCTTGCACTTGGTCTCTTAATTCTGTATTGCCTAATTTAAAGCCGACGCCGTATTCTTCTGAAGCAATAGATTCCTCTAAAACAACAAAGTCAGCACCGCGTTTTTCAATTTGGTAGTTGGCAACAATTTCGTCCATGGCTACGGCGTCCACCGCACCCGACTCAAGGTCCATTAAAGCCGTATTATAGTTGTCGGCAGTTACAAGTTCTTTAAAGGTAGCCACCAGTTCGGGCATATCCTTCAGGGCGGCTTCCGCACTGGAGTCAAGCTGGACGGAAACAATCTTGCCCTCTAAATCAGCCAGGGTGGTAATACCGGAATCGGCACGGACAACAAAGACCTGCTCGTTATCCATGTACGGTTCTGTCCAGGTATAGGAATCTTCCCGGCCGTTAATGGTAAAGCCGTTCCAGACACAATCAATATTACCTGATTCTAATTCCATATCTTTGGCGGCCCAGTCGATAGGTTGCAGGAC
>JAAYMK010000111.1 GCA_012521405.1 Bacillota bacterium | reverse complement strand
TTAAAAGTATATAAACCGGTTCCCCCCAGGCATAAAAAATTAAACTTGCCGCCAGCAATAACGGGTTTTTTAAAGTGGTGGGAACCTGGTAGTAACCGCCAATTGCTGTAGGTAAAAAAAAGAAAAACAAGATTACTAAAGACCGCGATTTTCACCTCTTTCCCTATTGTAGATAAGGCCTATCAATTATGTAAGGCAATTTCCCATTTGCCAAAAAGTAATGTCAGCAGAAAAAAAACATGATATAATGAGTTAAGCAAATTCAATGAAAAGGAGGCAATATCCATGCTTCCTTGGTTTTACCGTAATGAACAGGGAATTGTCATGCCCTTGGTGTTAGTGGTCTTTAGTGCTTTGCTGCTGCTAGTTTTTACCGCCCTCACTGTAACTTCGGCTGAAAATAAAGAGAGCGTCTGGCATAGTCAAAAAATACAAGCATATTACTTGGCAAAATCCGGAGCGGAAACTTTGGCCACTTATCTCATGGAAACAGCCTATACGGCTGAATTTGCAGAAATGGTGCAAATTCTTGACGATATATCCAACAAAACCAGTGACCCTGTAAAGATTGAAGACGGAAGGTTACTAATTGAAACAGTGCGCCGCACAGAAAACGGTCAGGAAAAACTTGATATTATCTCCCACGGCAACTATAAAGGCGTTACAGAAACGGTTACGGTAACATTGCAGATCACAATCGAGGACGGGGAAGATTATGATCCGTCCACTGCACAACATGCAGTGGTGGTCTTTGATACTGATACAGTCAAATCGTTCCAGTTAACAAATGGAGCTTTTATAGAAGGTGATGTGGTTTTAAATACTACAAAGGAAAATGCAGTTGTTTTTCGCGGCGGAGGCGACTTTAATATTAAAAAGGGAGCGCTTTACCTGCCACACGGCGCAGACCCTCATTGGGTGATTGATACAGACAGAGGTGCCTCCAATGGAGAAGCTCCCCCCGAATATAAAAAACCGGGGCTTCCCGATTGGCAATGGATTAACAACTGGGCTTTTTGGAAAAACATAGAAGAAGGCGTTAAATTTATGACCATGCCCGCTTACCCATCCGCTGTATTCCCGGAGCCAGTTTTCCCCGATTTTCCCCACTTACCACCAGCGAAAAACCCCATTTTCACCACCCCGCAGGACAAAGTATATTATCTTACGGAAGACGGCTACTATGAAAAAATTCATCCCACAAGCGGACGTACAATCAAAGTGGATCTGGCTGGAGGGGACAGGATCATTAGAGTAAAACATTTTCAAATGGACGGGAATATTGAGCTGATGAATGTGGGCAAAAACAGTAAATTAATTCTTTACGTAGAAGATTATTTTTCCACGGGAACTTGGTCCTTTAACGGCAATGGCAACCCCGAAAATGTACAAGTATATTATGCCGGTGCAAAACCTATTATTTTAAACGGATCCACAAGATTTTCCGGTAATATTTTCGTAAAACAGGCAAATCTTACCCTTACTGCTGGGGGGAAAATGAGGGGCAATGTTGTCACTCTTGGGAACCATGTGGAAGTTAGCGGAGGTTCTTCCGCGGAAAGTATGGCGTTATATGCACCGCTAGCCCATGTGGAGATGGGGGGAAGCGGGCAAATTTTAGGGGCTGTGATCTGCCGCTCTTTTAGTCGTGCGGGCGGCGGAAATGCCGGCATTATCTATAAACCTGTCGGTTACCAAATTCCGGGTGAATTCTTTGCTAGTCGTAAATCCATTACAATAAATTATGATGAAAATCCCTGGCGCTAAATATTGGAGCGAGGTGCATTTATGAGAACGGTAGAAAGAAGCGGTGGCTTTACTCTTAT
>JAAYMK010000016.1 GCA_012521405.1 Bacillota bacterium | reverse complement strand
GAATTACATCCATGAGGAACCTCCGCCTCCTTTTAGGGGGTATTCATTCTGCTAGAATGTGAGGTTCCTCTTTCTATTTTAAATAGATTTTTCCTTCAAAAACCTATAGTAATTTTACACTAACCTGACAATATTTTTTTGGCTAAAAGGAAAACTTGCCCCATCCTAAAAAACTTTATTCTTTTCGCAACAACCAATATGAAAAATAAGCAAAAGCTTTATTTTAAATAGTATGGCTTTTATTTTACCGGAAAAAATACAAACAGTAATTGACAGAAAAGGGGAGGGAACAAAAATTAAAAACAAAGCCACCATTATTATTCTTCTTTCTGTCAATGCAATCTTGACTGCTTTTTTACTTTTTTTATCTTTTCAACAGCAGCCAACCGTTTCCCAGACTCCTTTACCTCCAGAACCGCTTAATGATATTAATCATGATCTGCTACTTAAGTATGCTATTGCCCCATGCTGAAGCTGCAGTTTTGGGTCACTACAAAAATATGAATGGTTATGGCGTAACAGTTAGCCCGGAAACGATGGAAGTTATAGCACTAAAACGAAAAGGACATGTGCAGGCCTTTACCTTTGAAGTACAGATCAAACTAATTTCTTCTGTAGCAGGTTCCCTTCGTCTGGGAGAAGATATGTTAACTTTTGAGATAAATAACGGGAGGATCAGGCTTACGGACTTTGAACATCTGCAAAAATTCCCTCCGCCGGAATATCATTTGCCTGAGATGTAATCCCAATTTCACATAAAGGAAAGGTGAAAAAATGTATAATTTTTGGAAAGGTTTTTGGCTCATGGCGCAACCAAAAATTTGGATTGCCTCAACTGTCCCCCTACTGGTGGGTACTGCATTGGCCTACGGTATGACAGGTATGTTTAATTTTTACTGGTTTGTCATCAGTATGATAGGCCTATATTTCATTGAAATCGGCAAAAATGCACTAAACGATCTGGTGGATTATCTGACCGGTGTTGATTTGGCGGTGGCCCCGGAAAATCTTACCCCCTTTAGCGGTGGTCGCAACCGTGTTCTGGTTAAAGGTTATTTAAGCTTGCATGATGCTGTTTTTATTATTATTACCACCTTAACTATCGGCGGTGCTTTTGGCTTATATATTACCATTTATCATGAACCGCATATTTTTTGGATTGGCTCACTGGGACTTTTCCTCGCTGTTGCTTACAGCCTTCCGCCTTTAAAATTTGCTTATCGTGGTCTTGGGGAAATTGCTGTAGGTATTGCTTTTGGTCCGCTTATTGTTAGTGGCGCCTTTGTTATCCAAGCCCATTTTCTTACGGGAAAAGTTTTTTTAGTCTCCTTGCCCATAGGCTTTCTCATCGCTAATTTTTTATTTATAAACCAATACCCTGATTATGAGGCTGACAAAAAATATCATAAAAACAATTGGCTCGTGCGACTGGGAAAAGATAAAGGGATAATAGTTTTCATCACACTTTTTGCCCTTGCCTATTTGTCAATCATTATTCTGGCCATAAGCACCCGGAACCCCTTTTGGCTTCTTTCTTTTCTCAGTCTGCCCCTCGTCATCCAAGCAGTCCGCACTGTAATTTTATCTAAAGGTAAAATCCCTGAGCTTTTGGCAGCAAATATTTGTACTTTACGTGTTTATCAAATAAACGGCTTGTTCATGTTAGTTTCAGCCGTGGCAACACGCTTCCTTTAGTATCTTTGACGGATTTTACCGGGGAAAGAGGAAACAATGAAGTATGTTTTGTCAACTAAACTAAGTTCTTACTTGTAACATCTATCAATTTTTTTTACGTCCATCCAAAGTTATGCAGTATTAAGCCCAAAAAATAAAAACTTTTTCTTTTAAGCTTCTACAATTTATCTGCCTTGGCAAATAATTTTTTCTTGTTAAATCTTACAAAGATTATTTTTTGTTGGTATAATAAGGTATATGTTATTATGGGGGGATATGTATGCTGTTAACTATGAAAAAAGCAGCAAACTATTTGGCCAAATACCAACCCACCACAAGAATCTTTTTTGACGCTCAAATTCGCTCTTTTAAGCTTATTACGCAGGAAACAACACAGTTCAGTACAGATTATCTTTATCTTGGCAAAGTTTCTGCGTTGCCTATTGCACATATTTTTACAGAAAGAATTAATTTCGTCCTGCTAGAAGACACTGAACTGCCTGCAGGTTTTCGTGAAAACCATTTAGTAAATTTTATCTTAATAAAAAATAATTATAGTTTGTATGAAATCATAAATGATGTACAGGAGTTTTTTTCCATCAGGGAATTTGTCTCCGATTCCATTACACAGCTTTTGGAAGCTCTGTCCCAAGGTAAAAGTATTCAGGATATTCTCAACATAAGCTACGAAATACTCGGAAATCCATTAATGCTGACCGATGCAACCCATTATCTCATTGGCCATGCCGGCTGGGACGAAAATCTTGATGAACCGGAATGGGTTCATTATTTAAAACACGGTTACATTTCCAATGAGTTTGCCTTGGCCATTACGAATGATCTTGAATTTAGACAGAAAATGGCTAGCGATATTGTTGAACCTGTTGTTGTCCATTATGATATTCTCAAGCATCCTTCCATGATTAATCGCGTTTATGCTAAGGGAGCAAATATTGCTTACTTGTCAATCTTATCCGTTTATAGACCCTTTGCCGATGTAGATTTTGAACTGGCACGCATTATTTGTGATATTATTTCCATCATCATGCAGCAGTCTCAAGAGAAGTTAGTGGTTGCCAACACAGAAATTGAATCTTTTATTATTAATATTTTAAAAAATGAATACGACGACAAGTACATTGAAGAAAAAATGAGTAATTATCATCTTAATACTTTAGATGAACTTTGCTTAATCTGCCTGGATGCGGGAGAAGTTTTTGACTCTGCAGAAAAAATGTTTTTCGTCAAAAGTTTGATGCAAAACTTTTTTGTCGGTGGCATTAGTGTGATATTTAACGGAAAAGTGTTGGTATTAACCGAATGCAAGCATAAAGGCCAACTCCTTCTGACAAAAGAAAAATTGTCATCCTTGGCAACACTTTTACGTTCACATAGTCTTTATGCCGGCATTAGTCGCCCCTTTACCAGTTTAACTGAACTGAGCATTCACTATGATCAAGCTTTAAATGCCTTAAAAACTGCCCAGCATTTAAACCATAACGGTCCAATTTTTCTCTATGAAAACTATTATTTTTACTACCTGGTCGATTCCATGTTAGAACATGATAATATAAAAAATATCTGCCATCCCCAACTTTTGGAACTTATTAAAAGAGACAAAGAAAAGTCCAGCAGTTATGCCCTCAGTCTCTACCAATATTTGCAACACAACGGAGATATACAGCAAACTGCAAAGGTAATGCATTTGCACTATAATACAATGAAATATCGTCTGCAACGCATCTCCG
Source organism: Bacillota bacterium (assembly GCA_012521405.1). GTDB lineage: Bacteria > Bacillota > Dethiobacteria > Dethiobacterales > Dethiobacteraceae > JAAYSO01. Next base: position 1,234 of record JAAYMK010000016.1, on the reverse strand, counting down.
AAATTGCAGGTTTTAATCTTAACGATTATAACACTTTATTTAAATGTAAGCTAACCTTCATTGCCCTGGAACTTTACCATAAAATTGATTTTCTTGATTATTTTGAGCGAGTTAACATACCTGAAGAAACTCCCTATTTAGATTAGGTGGGCAAAAGCATTTTCGCTATCAAAATTAGCTTGACGGCCAAACGATTTCCGTAATATAGTAAGGGCTATGGGGGTTGGTAGGTATGTTAATTAGAAAAGCAAAAATTTCTGATGTGGAAGACATCCACAAACTGATTAATTATTATGCCCAGCAAGGACAAATGCTGGCAAGGGCCAGATCCACTCTTTATGAATGCATCCGTGAATTCTCCGTTGTGGAAATTGACAATAAAATTGTTGGCGCCGGTTCCTTACATGTTTTCTGGGAGGATTTAGCGGAAATTAGAGCATTGGCGGTGGCTCCGGAATATGTGGGCAAAGGCATTGGCAAAGCTTTAGTGCAAACTTTTTTAGACGAAGCAAAAGAATTGGGATTGCCTACTGTTTTTGCCCTAACTTATAAACCGGGCTTTTTTATGAAATGCGGTTTTCGGCAAATAGACAAAGATGAACTACCGCAAAAAGTTTGGAAAGAATGCGTACACTGCCCACAATTTCCAAACTGTGAAGAAATGGCTGTGATCATTAATTTGGTATCATAGCCTACCATTTCCCGGAAAATTAGCATAGATACAGCCTTGCATACAGTGGTGCGTGCAGATGAGTTTACTTCAAGTATCTTTGTGCCAGGCAGTAGAACAATAGTTAAGAGGATATTTGTCGCCAGTGCAAACTCAAGATTAGGGCTATTGGAAATCTTCCAATAGTCTTTTTTGTGTTGCGCTTCCCTGCTTTCCTTTTATCTCAACCAAGCTTAAGCTCATTGTCATACCGGCTTCCTTCAGCTTCAACCTCACGCTAAACACCCTCGCCTTTGACTAGTAGCTCCCACTGCCAGGCCCACAGCGGATTTTCACCGCCTAGCCAATATCCATGCTGGGCGCAAAAAAACGCTGTCCCGTAAAAACGGAACGGCGTTTTTTACCAACATCTTTTTGGATGTCGTTATTAATCTGTAAAATAGATATCTTGATAGTAGATACTTCCGGCGATCATGTATTCTACACCACCGAGATTTGGCGCTTCCGCCCTGGCGCCCACCGACTCGCACAATCCATACCAGGGTGTGTAGTCCACGAAAATTT
>JAAYMK010000015.1 GCA_012521405.1 Bacillota bacterium | reverse complement strand
GCAAAAAACTGTCTTTCAAAAACTCTGGCCTGTGGCAAGGTTTACGGGGCAGGAAAATCGGTATTGTTTTTCAAGATCCGGCTACCTGTTTAAATCCCTTAAAAACTGTTGGTAAGCAAGTGGCAGAACCTTTACTTTTGCATAAAGGATTATCGCCAAAGGAAGCCGAGGCGGAAACAATAGGCCTGTTTTCAGCCTTTGGTATCCAGCCGGCCGCACAACGCATTCGCCAGTATCCGCATCAATTAAGCGGGGGATTGCAACAGCGGGTGATGCTGGCAGCTGCTGTCGCGTGTAAACCGGCACTTTTAATTGCCGATGAACCGACAACGGCTTTGGATGTTACTGTACAGGCACAAATTTTAAAACTTTTACATGATTATGTACGTCAACACCGGGCCACATTATTGCTTATTTCGCATGATTTGGGAGTTATAGCCCAATTGGCGGACACGGTGCTGGTGATGAGTAGCGGCACAATTGTGGAAAAAGGTTCTGTCTATCAAATCATGCAATCTCCTTTACATCCTTATACAAAGCTTCTTTTGGCTTCTCTGCCAAGGCTAGACCGGCCGCTAAAGCTCCCTTTGTTTGAAAATGAAACCGGGATTTCGGAAAGCGGCTGTATCTTTGCCGCCAGATGTCCCCATTGCAGTCCTATCTGTTTAAAATGTGAGCCAACCCCAAAATTACTGGGGGAAGGCCGGGAAGTAGCATGTCATCTTCTCTAAATTTAAGGCTGAACCGGCTCCGGATAAAGCATAACTTTGGCGAAAAAGAGGATGGCTATGAATGAATTATTAAAGATAAAAAATGTGGTATTCCACTATACTTCAGGGAAAAAGCAAATTCGCGCCGTGGACGGAGTGTCGCTGACTTTACCTGAAGGCGAAGCCCTGGGTTTGGTAGGTGAATCCGGGTCGGGGAAAAGCACTTTAGGCAAATTAATTGCCGGTCTGCTTCAACCCCAGCGCGGGCAAATTTATTTTGCCGGTGAACAGATTGAAGGAAAAATGTTGACATCCATACAGTATGTTTTTCAAAACAGTACCGCTGCTTTGAATCCACGGATGCGCGTAAAAAAATTAATTGAAGAAGGGCTTCATATCCAGAGAAAATATCACGGAAGGCAACGAAAACACAGAGTCCTGATGGTTTTAAAATCTGTAGGTTTGCCGGAAACATTACTTGAGCGCTTTCCCCATGAATTAAGCGGTGGACAAAAGCAAAGGGTTGCTTTAGCACGCACACTAATCGTGGAGCCACGCCTGTTGATTTTAGATGAGCCGGTTTCTTCTTTAGACGTTACGGCAGGCGCCCGTTTGTTGGCTTTGCTGAAAAATTTGCGTAAGGAAAAAAATCTATCCTATATTCTCATTTCCCACGATCTTGCCGTGGTCAGGCAAGTTTGTAACTCTGTAGCCGTCATGTATGCCGGAAAAATTGTGGAGACCGGTAGTGTGGAAAAAGTTTTTGCCTCCCCGGGCCATTATTACACCAAAATGCTTTTGGCGGCACATCCCTCACCGGATCCGGCACAGCGCCGTTTACCCAAAATTTTAGGCGAACCTGTTGATCCCAGCCGCATGCCTACCGGTTGCCGTTTTCACCCTCGATGTCCGCAAGCCACATCAGTCTGCAGGCGTCTTCCGCCGGCACTTTTTATGGTTTCTGCCGATCATTTTGCCGCATGTCACCTGGCTAAGTCACAATAGTGTAAAGAGCCATTTACAGTATACTTTCTGCTTGCTATAATAATTAACATATGCGGACAAGTTTGGTTAGAGGGAGGAAACAATGTATAAAATAACATTATTACCTGGTGATGGTATTGGCCCCGATATTACTGCAGCGACCAAAAAGGTATTGGCTGCTACAGGTGTACCCATTGAATGGGAAGAACACCTGGCCGGTGAACTGGCCATTCCCCAATACGGAACACCTTTACCGGAGCATGTGCTTGAATCCATCAGAAGGAACAAAATTGCCTTAAAAGGACCGCTGACAACGCCGGTTGGAGGCGGATTCCGCAGTATTAACGTGACTCTGCGTAAAGAATTTGATACTTATGCCAATGTGCGTCCTGCACGTACATATCCGGGCATACGTACATGTTTTGATAATGTGGACATAGTTATGATTCGCGAGAATACTGAAGATCTTTATGCCGGCATTGAACATATGGTGGGGGAAGATGCGGCCGAAAGTATAAAAATCATTACCCGTAAGGGGTCTGAAAGGATTTGTCGTTTTGCTTTTGAATATGCCATAAAAAATAACCGCCGCAAGGTTACGGCGGTGCATAAAGCAAACATTATGAAATATACTGATGGTTTATTTTTGCAAGTAGCCCGAGAAGTAGCGAAAGATTATCCGCAAATTGAGTTTAACGATCGCATTGTAGACAATATGTGCATGCAGCTGGTGCTGAGACCGGAAGAATATGATGTTTTGGTGGCACCAAACTTGTACGGCGATATCGTTTCAGATTTATGCGCCGGCCTGGTTGGCGGTCTCGGCGTTGTGCCGGGGGCAAATATCGGTGATAAAGTAGCTATTTTCGAACCTGTGCACGGCAGTGCACCTGAAATCGCCGGGCAAGATATTGCTAACCCCACGGCCTTAATCTTGTCGGCAGTGATGATGCTACGTTTTTTAGGGGAGCAAGGCGCCGCTGACCAGGTGGAAAACGCACTGGCTGCCGTAATCAAAGAAGGGAAAACTGTTACTCCTGATTTGGGCGGAACAGCCAAAGGCATGGAGATGGCAGATGCCATTATTGAGAAAATGCTAAAATAACTTTAGCCTTTGCGGGCCAATTCTTGTTCAGCCATTTCAATCATCCGTTTAACCATATTTCCCCCGATCCGACCGCCAATGCGCCCGCCTACGGCACCGCAGAGGGCAGAAGGAACATTTTGCCATCCTGTTTGCCGGATGTAAGTATCTATACCTAGTTCGGCCGCAATTTCATGTTTATATTGCTCCAATGCTGTTTCCCAGGTATTTGCGGAACCGGCTATACCTAATTCAGTGGCGATTTCCATTTTAAATTTTTCCAACGCCTGTTCTACACCGGGAACAAGGCGTTTTTTCTTGCGTCGACCGTTTGCCATCTTAACACCTCCTTGTTTCTATTGTTCATCAGCGCTCATAAAGTTATCCAAGACAAGATTACCTTGCTTTGTCAAATGCTGCGAGCATAGGAAACTGTTTTTCTAGACAAGCTAGAACAAAAGGAGGGAGTTAAGTGGCAAAAACATTTTTAACTTATTTTGCGCAGGCTGATGGTGCCAAAGCAGCAAAACAGCGACTGCAAGGGGAAATTTTTGTGGTGGCGTTAAAGGAATATGCTGCCGATCTTCCTGATCCTAATTTAAGTGTTTCCGCTTTAATGGTGGGTTCAATGCCAAATTTAGCCCATGGTATTTTTGGCACCGAGGCGTCGGGGCAAAAAGGAGCATACCTTCTAATTGTCCTTGACGAGGACGGTCACGAAGCTTTGATAGAGCAAGTAACAAAACAGTACGGGGGCTCCATCATCAGTAGCGAAAGCTAGTAGTCATCAGGGTCATAAGTACGAATCTTTTTGTGCCCGGCGGCAATTTCTGACAATTTATCGGCGTATTCTGCAGGAAAAGTTATGGTTTCCGGGTCGCCGTCGCTGAGAAAACGTAAATGCGGATTTTGGCGAAAATACTCGAGCCACCGCGGCAGTTCTTGCCCATCGGCCCGTACACGCGGCAAACGCAGGGGATCAAAATTTTTTGCATAGGGTGAAGGAGCAGGATTAGCGCCTACAAGTAAAATTGCTTCGTGCCTGTATGTAACATCGTCCCAGGTCCCAGTAACAAGATGCTCATCTTCCTTAGGGCGTGCCCCATAAGGCAGTGCCAAACTTCTCACCTGATAACCAGGCAAATAATTTAATGTGGCTTGTACATTTTTTGCCAGTGAGGCAATGGCTTCTTCTCGGGAAATTTTCGCTAAATTTTCATGGTTATAAGCATGATTGCCAATTTCAAAACCCCATGCTACCAATGCTTTCAATTTCTTTTCTACATAAGCTTGTTGCCGGAAGGGTATGGGATAATAGATATAAAAAGTCCCGGCTACAGAGAAATCTGCATATTTTTCCGCCATTTCCAGCAAAATGGCAACTGCACAGTCCGGATCCAGGACTGTTTTTTTCTCTTCATCTTCCAGGTAACGAAACTGGCCTAAAGTAGCGTCATCAAAAGTTAAAACAAAAGGTGTGGTGCCCGGTGGTAGATTAATATTGCCTGAGATTAAATCCATGAGATTAACAGGGCGATAACCTTCTTGGTAAAGTATTTCCAGATCGTAACGAAAATTTTCTACACTTCTTCTCCAGGTGGCTTCCTCACCACCGATTTCATGATACATCAGGATCATCACTTGCCCTAATTCATTGGGGTGCAAATACAGCACATCATCCAAATTATTTTCTGTTTCAGCAGCGGGCGGCACATGCTCAGCTTCAGTAGGTATTTTTCCTTCCACTGGCAGATTTGCTTCCACCGGTTCATGGTTAATGTCCGGCAAATCTCCACGAGCAGTAGTATTTTCACATCCATAGCAAAAAACGGATAAGAATAAAATCATGCTTAGTAATAAGCTTTTCATAATTTCACCTCCCTATGCTAAATTTATCACAGATTAGTCTTGTTGTAGCTTGAAATAGAAAGAAAATTGTTGCTACCAAAACCTGGTACATTTTTTGGCTAGAGAAAATTTTTATGTTATACTGTTAGCATAAAATTTTTCAAAGGAGGGGTTGCATGCCCGTAGGGCAGGAAAAAGAAAAAAGTATTGCCGAGAAAAGAGAAATAGCTTTGAAGCGTGCTGCAGAACTAAAATCACAGATCAAACCTTATTTACAGGCACGCGAAAAAATACCAGACGGTTTTAGTAAGTGGGAGGAAATTCAGAAACGCCAAGCAGCCATTAAAAAATTTTTTCAAGCCGATGAAAATGAATGGCAGGATTGGCACTGGCAACTAAAGCACCGCATTACCGAGTCTGAGACTTTAGTGAAAATATTGCATCTTTCCCAAGAGGAAGCAGCAATTATTGATAAGGTGGGAGCAAAATATCGTTGGGCTTCATCCCCTTATTATTTGAGCTTAATTGATCCGGATGATTCGTGCTGTCCCGTTAAAAAGATGTGTATTCCATCAAAGGAAGAAATTTTAGATGAAAATGGTAAAGAAGATCCCATGGCAGAGGAATATACATCCCCTGCCCCCGCAGTAACAAGACGCTATCCTGATCGTTTAATTATAAAAGTAACAAATCAATGTGCCATGTATTGCCGGCATTGCCAGCGCCGGCGCTTGATCGGGGAAGTGGATCGAGTCACACCCCGCCGGCAGCTTGAACAAGCATTGGAATATGTTAAAAAAAATGAAGAAATTCGTGATGTTTTATTAACAGGCGGGGACGCCTTGATGCTGAATAATGATTTACTCGACTGGTTGTTAACTGAATTGGACAAAATCGGCCATGTGGAAATTAAACGTTTGGGTACACGCACTTTGGTGACTATGCCCATGAGGATCACAGATGCATTATGTCGAGTTTTAGAAAAACACTGGCCTCTTTATATTAATACTCACTTTAATCACCCCTTGGAAATCACCCCGGCCGTAAAAGAGGCTGCCCGTAAGCTTACCCGCACAGGGGTTGCTCTGGGCAACCAGGCAGTTTTACTGGCTGGTATCAATAATGATGAACATGTAATGAAAAAGTTAAATCAAATGTTGCTAAAATGCATGATTAGGCCTTATTATCTTTTCCATGCTAAAGCCGTCAAAGGCACCAACCATTTTCGCACACGCGTGGAAGAAGGTATTTATTTGATGGAAAAACTACGGGGATATACTTCCGGGTTAGCGATTCCCACATATATTGTCAATGCACCGGACGGATACGGTAAAACGCCACTTTTGCCGCAATATCTTGTCTCCTCGTCAGCGGATAAAGTAGTGCTTCGCACTTGGGAAAACCGCATCATTGAATATCGCAATGACGAAGATATACAATAAGATCTTTATGAGAACGGTTGTTCGAGCAAATTCTTTATGCTATAATACAAGTTAACGCAGTCTAAGCCGGGCAAAAGTCCGGCTTACTTTTTACTATACTAAATAGAAAGATCATGAGTTTGCATTGAAATTAGGCAGCAGGGCAGGAAACAATGGGTAAATGGAGAATTTATGGCAGGTAAGCCAAAAGGAGTTAGGCCGATGAAGGATTTACCTTATTGGTTGGCGCTGAATTGTGTTTCCGTGCTGGGGGCCCGCCGGATCGGACGGCTCTTGCATTATTGCCAAGGAGATGCACAAGCTGCTTTTAATTTAAGTGAAAATGATTTGCTGGAGGCCGGACTACCACCAAAAGTTGTAAACATCTTTATCACGGAGCGAAAAAATATTGATCCTTTTCGGGAACTGAAACGCTGTCAAAGTCTAGGTATAAATGTGCTTACACTTAAGGATGAAAATTACCCTGAATTATTAAAAGTAATCCATGATCCGCCCCCTGTACTATATTATCGTGGCCGGCTGGCGGTGCTAAACAGTATTGCCGTGGCTGTTGTCGGTTCACGTAAAGCAACGGCTTACGGGAAAGCAACGGCAGAAAAGATCAGTGGCGACCTGGCACGGGCCGGTGTGGTCATTGTCAGCGGCATGGCAAGAGGTATTGACACCTCCGCCCATTTAGGAGCCCTCAAAGGACAAGGGCAAACAGTTGCCGTTTTAGGTTGCGGTTTAGATATTTGCTATCCGCCGGAAAATAAAAGCTTGCGCGAAAAAATTGTACAGTCCGGAGCCATCGTCAGCGAATTTCCTTTGGGAACACCGCCCAAACCGGCACATTTTCCCCGGCGTAACCGTATTCTCAGCGGCCTTTCCCAGGCTGTTGTGGTGGTGGAAGCGGCGCAAAAAAGCGGTGCTTTAATTACTGCCGATTGCGCCCTGGAACAAGGACGAGATGTTTTTGCCGTACCCGGCAGTATTAATAGCCCCTATAGTAAAGGATGTCACAAATTACTAAAAGAAGGGGCGGCAGTGGCTGAAAATGCAGATGATATTCTGCAAGCATTAGGGCTGCAGCCGGCAAGAAAAGCAGAAGATCCCGGCGAGATTTCTGAACAAGCAGCGGCTGTTTTGGCAAAGCTGGAATATGAACCTGTTCATTTTGATACAATAGTTACTGCTTGCGGCCTTTCGGCAGCCGAATTAGCCATCGTTTTAATAGAGTTAGAGCTCAAAGGCATGATCAAAAAAATGCCCGGCAATTTCTTTTTACGTGTATAAAAACAAGTTGTCTCATGTAGTGGTAATAGAGTATGCAGCCTATTGGGGGTGCCGTATGTCAAATTACTTGGTTATTGTGGAGTCACCGACAAAAGCAAAAACAATTAAAAAGTTTTTAGGCAAAAGATATAATGTTGTTGCCTCGTTAGGTCATGTGATTGATTTGCCCAAAAGTCAATTTGGTATTGATATTGAAAATAATTTTAAACCCAAATATATTACCATACGGGGCAAGGGCAAAATTTTAAATGAATTGAAAAAAGCCAGTAAAAACGCAAAAAAAGTTTTTCTGGCCGCCGACCCTGATCGGGAAGGGGAAGCTATTTCCTGGCATTTGTCCCGTGCCTTAGGGATAAAAGAAGAGGAACCATGCCGGGTTGAGTTTCACGAAATTACCAAAAACGCAGTGAAAGAGGCCTTTAAAAAACCTCGTCCCATTGACTTGAACCGGGTAAATGCACAGCAAGCACGCCGGATTCTTGATCGTTTTGTCGGCTATAAAATTTCTCCTTTACTCTGGAAAAAAGTAAAAAAAGGACTTTCGGCCGGACGTGTTCAGTCTGTAGCTTTACGCTTAATTGTGGAACGGGAAGAAGAAATAGAAAAATTTATTCCCCAGGAATACTGGTCTTTAGCTGCCGTTTTCCAAGCCAACGGCAGCAAGTTTACCGCCCGGTATTACGGGGCAAACGGGAAAAAGCAAGTTCCTGCCAACCAGGAAGAAACAGCAGGAATTTTAGAGGCAGTTAAAAAGCATGATTTCATTGTGGCAGAAGTGGCGAAAAAAGAACGCAAGAGAAAACCAGCACCTCCTTTTACCACCAGCAGCCTCCAGCAGGAGGCTTCGCGTAAGCTTGGTTTTACCACCAGAAAAACCATGCTGATTGCACAGCAGTTGTACGAAGGTTTAAATATCGGTAAAGAGGGTGTTGTGGGTTTAATTACTTATATTCGCACCGACGCAACCCGCATTTCCACCGGTGCCCAGTCAGAGGCAAGAGCATATATAGAAAGTGCCTTTGGTAAAACTTATGTGCCGGACGTACCCCCTGTTTATGCCGCAAAAAAAGGTGCGCAGGAGGCCCATGAGGCCATTCGTCCCACCTCTGTGATCCGGACTCCAAAGGATTTAAAGGAGTTTTTAACGCGGGATCAGTTACGTTTGTATAAGCTGATCTGGGAGCGTTTTGTCGCCAGTCAAATGAGCCCTGCCGTCTATGATACGGTGACGGCAAAAATTCATGCCGGTCCTTATGAGTTTCGTGCTTCCGGCTCACAGATTAAATTTGATGGTTTCATGCGTCTATATATTGAAGGGCAGGATGAAGAAGAGAATGAAGAAAGCGGTTTGCTGCCGCCTTTGGTTCAGGGTGAAAAATTGGAGCCCATAGAGTTTAAACCGGAACAACATTTTACCCAGCCTCCGCCTCGCTTCAGTGAAGCCATGTTGGTGCGTATGTTGGAGGAAAAAGGTATTGGTCGTCCCAGTACATATGCACCCATTATCAATACCTTGCAGGCGCGTGGCTATGTCACCAGGGAGAAAAAAGTTTTTTACGCCACGGAATTGGGTAAAATTGTTTTAGAACAACTTTTGGAGTTTTTCCCGGATATTTTTGATGTTGATTTTACCGCCCAAATGGAGGAAAAACTTGATCAAATTGCAGCGGGTAACCTGGACTGGATAGATGTGATTCGCGATTTTTATGAAAGTTTCTCCCACCGCTTAAAGGTAGCAGAGGAACAGATGCAAGAAGTTGTACTTGAACCGGAAGAAAGTGATGAAACTTGTCCCCATTGCGGGCGTCGTTTAGTATATAAAATGGGGCGTTTCGGGAAATTTCTTGCTTGTCCCGGCTTTCCAGAATGCCGTTTTGCCAAACCTGTAGTTAAAGAACTGAATGTGGCTTGTCCCCAATGCGGTAAAATGCTGGTGGAACGTAGAACAAAAAAAGGACGTAAATTTTATGGCTGCAGCGGCTATCCTGACTGTGATTTTACTTCTTGGGAGATGCCGCAAAAAGAAAAATGCCCCCATTGCGGCTATATCACAGTGCAAAAAGGCAAAAAACTGGTGTGTGCAAATACAGAATGTGCTAAAGTAATAAAGGAGCTTGCAGACGAAAGCGACCAAAAAAAGACTAAAACGGCTTTGCGTACGGCCGTGGGGAGGAAAGTAAATGAATAGAATTATTGTTGTGGGCGGAGGCTTGGCAGGGGCCGAAGCAGCATGGCAAGCTGCCCAAGCAGGTTTTCCCGTCTGGCTTTATGAAATGCGCCCGCAAAAAATGACACCTGCCCACCGTACAGACAAGCTGGCAGAATTGGTTTGCAGCAATTCTTTGCGCGCAGCTTCAGTGGAAAACGCTGTCGGTCTTTTAAAAGAAGAAATGCGCCGCTTGAATTCCTTGATCATGAAGCAAGCCGATCTGCATGCTGTACCGGCCGGTGGTGCTTTGGCGGTGGATAGGGAAGCTTTTGCCGCCGGGGTAACCAATGCCATTAAGACGCATCCCTCCATCCGGATCATAAATGAGGAAATTCGTGAAATACCTGAATGTAAAAACAATCCCGTTATTATTGCCACCGGTCCTTTAACTTCGGATGCTTTAGCAAAGGAGATAGCCAAATTAACCGGTCAAGACGCACTCTATTTTTATGATGCGGCAGCCCCTATTGTGACGGCGGACTCCATTGATTACAGCCGTGTATTCAAAGCCTCCCGCTACGGTAAAGGCAGTGCTGATTATCTCAATTGCCCCATGAATGAGGAAGAGTATACTCGTTTTTATGAGGCGCTGTTGTCGGCCGAAGTTCATTATGGCCATTTAAGTAAAGAAGACAGGTTTTTTGAAGGATGTATGCCCATCGAAGTGTTGGCAGCCCGTGGTTATGATACTTTACGCTACGGTCCCCTCAAACCGGTGGGATTAACAGATCCTAAAACAGGTAAAAGGCCCTTTGCCGTGGTACAATTGCGGCAAGATAATGCGGCGGGAACACTGTACAACCTGGTGGGATTTCAGACCCGTTTGCGTCAACCGGAGCAAAAAAGGGTTTTTCGCATGATTCCCGGGTTAGAAAAAGCAGAATTTGTTCGCTATGGCATGATCCATCGCAATACTTACATTAATTCCCCCACACTCCTGCAGCCGACGCTTCAATTCCGTACTGAACCTGCCTTATTTTTTGCCGGGCAGATGACAGGAGTGGAAGGGTATGTGGAATCAGCTGGCATGGGGTTAATTGCCGGGATTAATGCCGCACGGTTAGCGGCCGGTAAAACTCCCCTTGTTTGGCCGCCGGAAACTGCCCTGGGAGCACTAGCACGTTATATAACCACCCCGCATGAAGATTTTCAGCCCATGAATGTTAATTTCGGTCTCTTTCCGCCGCTGGATAAACGTGTGCCGAAAAAAGAGCGTAAACAGGAGTATGCTAAGCGCGCACTGGCTGCAATAGAGAGATTTAGCAAAGAAAATCTATTTTAACCTTTCTTTACCAGGTATTTTTAAATCCTACTTGCATAATGAGCTTTTATTATGTTAAAATATTTTGAAAAAGGAGACTGCCGTCGGATGTTGGAAGTTGTTGACGGTTTTATTTCCTATCTAGAAGCAGAAAAAAAGGCTTCCTTCCATACCCTCAGAAGCTATGCCTCAGACTTAATGCAGTTCATAGCTTTTTTTGCACAGCAAAACTACCGTTCTTTGGCCGAAATTGATTACCGTATACTTCGCCATTATTTATCTTGTTTAAAAGCTAAAGGTTATGAGCGACGCACAATTGCTCGAAAATTGTCGGCTATTCGTTCTTTTTTGCGTTATCTTAATCGGGAAGAACTGTTAAAAGACAAAACTTGGTTAGCAGTTTCAACCCCACGTGTTGGTAGAAGGCTGCCTTCATTTCTTTATGTGGAAGAAATGTTGCAGCTTTTATCAACTCCTGATACCGGAACACCACAGGGGGTAAGGGACCTGGCAATCCTTGAAACTTTGTATGCTTCAGGGATTAGGGTTAGTGAACTGGTAGCCATGAATGTCGATGACATAGATTTTGTTTTAAAACAGTTCATTGTGATGGGTAAAGGGGGAAAAGAAAGGCTGGTTCCTTTGGGCCGCTTTGCGCTCCAGGCCTTGCAGCATTATCTAAATACAGCCCGCAAGCAACTGTTGCGTAAAAATCCTCAAGGTGAAGCGGAAAAGGCACTTTGGTTAAACAGGTTTGGCACAAGACTTTCAGATCGCAGTGTGCGGCGTCTAGTGGACAAATATGTCACGCAGGCAGGCTTAAATACCGGTATCAGCCCCCACAGTATCAGGCACAGTTTCGCTACCCATTTATTAAATGCCGGTGCGGACCTGCGCTCTGTGCAGGAATTGTTGGGACATGTGAATCTGTCCACAACACAAATCTATACTCATATTACTCAGGACCATTTAAAGGAAATATATCTTTCAGCCCATCCACGGGCGTAAGGAGACTGCTATGTTTCAGGGAACAACGATTGTAGCTGTATTAAAAGACGGCCACTGTGCCTTGGCCGGTGACGGCCAAGTTACTTTTGGCGATAAAACAATTATCAAAAACAAAGCCGTAAAAGTACGGCGTATTTATCAGGGACGTGTCTTGGCAGGCTTTGCAGGCTCCGTTGCCGATGCCATGACATTATTTGAAAAATATGAAGAACAATTGGAAAAATATCAGGGAAATTTGCGCAGAGCAGCCGTAGAATTGGCAAAGGAATGGCGTACCGATAGAATTTTAAGACGTTTGGAGGCTCTGCTGATTGTGGGCGACCCCAACAACCTGCTGGTCATCTCCGGAAATGGCGAGATTTTAGAGCCGGATGACGGTATAACCGCCATCGGTTCAGGTGGTGCGTACGCCTTGGCAGCTGCTAGGGCTTTATCTCGCTACACTGATTTAACTGCAAGTGAAATTGCAAAGGCTGCTTTAGAGATCGCCGGAGAGATCTGTATTTATACAAATGATCAAATTGTGCTGGAAGAATTGTAGCATCAAATGGTTGCGGAGGCGATATGATGCGAAATGAAGAGCTAACTCCAAGGCAGGTTGTAGCTGAATTAGATAAATATATCGTGGGACAAAAAGAAGCCAAAAAGTGTGTTGCCGTGGCTTTACGTAATAGATACCGCAGGAGATTACTGGGAAAAGAATTGCGCGATGAAGTCTATCCGAAAAATATTATTATGATTGGACCTACCGGTGTAGGAAAGACGGAAATAGCTCGCCGCCTGGCCAAGTTGGTAAATGCCCCTTTTGTCAAGGTGGAAGCTACCAAATTTACAGAAGTGGGATATGTGGGCCGCGACGTGGAAACAATGGTCCGTGACTTGGTGGAAACGTCCGTGCGGATTGTACAGGCGGAAAAGATGGCTGAAGTGGCGGAAAAGGCGGAAGCTTTAGCTAATGAACGTTTGCTAGACCTGTTGCTGTCACGGCCTAAAAGAGAACGTAAAGCGCAAAATCCACTAACATTATTGTTTAGTGCCGACTATAAAACTGATGAGCAAAGACTACAAGAAAATGAGCAGGAAGAATTGAGAAAAAGCGAAAGTGAAACAAAAGAGCAATTGGCAAAACAGCTGCAGGCCGGTTTGCTGGAAGAGCGATTGGTGGAAATAGAAGTGGATGATAAGCCGCCCATGATGGAAATCTTTCCCGGTGTAGGTTTTGAGGAAATGGGCTTTAATTTCCAAGATCTCATGAGCCAGTTTTTTCCTCGCAGGAAAAAACTTCGCAGAGTTCCTGTTAAGCAAGCCCGCAAAATACTGCAGCAGGAAGAGGCGGAAAAATTAATTGACATGGATGAGGTTTATGCGGAAGCTGTGACGCGGGCAGAGCAGTCAGGAATTATTTTTTTGGACGAAATTGACAAAATAGCCGGCAAAAATTATACTGGAGGGCCCGATGTTTCACGGGAAGGAGTGCAGCGTGATATTTTGCCCATTGTTGAAGGTTGCACCGTGATGACCAAGTACGGCCCTGTGAAAACTGACTATATTTTGTTTATTGCCGCCGGTGCCTTTCATGTAGCCAAACCTTCCGATTTAATTCCGGAATTGCAAGGACGTTTTCCTATCCGCGTAGAACTTGACAGTTTAACGCAAGAAGATTTTTATCGCATTTTAACAGAACCTGCCAACGCATTAATCAAACAATATACAGAACTTTTACGGACAGAAAATGTCACGGTCAAATTTGAAGATGAAGCTATCCAAGAAATTGCTAAAACTGCTTGTACATTAAATCAGGAGATGGAAAATATCGGTGCACGCCGCTTGCATACCATTTTGGAAAAAGTCTTGGAAGATTTATCCTTTGCCGCCCCGGAAATTTCCGGACAGGAAGTAATCATAACAGCCCAGTATGTGAGGGATAAATTAGAAAAAATTGTACAAAATAAAGATTTAAGTAGGTATATTTTGTAAAATATTATGAAAAGAGAGGATGATGGCTAATGGCTATAGAAGAATTATTAGAAAAATCACGCCGTATTAATAAATTATTACAGAAAACGGCAGGTCAGCATGTTGACTTTTCGCAGGTTGCTAATGTTCTAAAAAGTGTCATTCATGCTAACATTTATATTGCTGAACGAAGCGGAAAAATTTTGGGATATGCACTAGTTGATGAGTTTGAATGTGAATTAATGGTTAATCAGGTGCTTAAAAACGGTGCTTTCCCGGCAGAGTACAATGCACAGCTTTTAAATGTGGATGAATCGAAAGTTAATTTAAAACAAAAGCGCAACAATTGTGTCTTTTTAGATGAAACTGATTGTCTATTCACCAATAAAATTACAACCATTGTTCCCATCCTTGGTGGCGGCAAACGTTTAGGAACTTTACTTCTAGCTCGTTTTAATGAAGAATTTACCGCGCAAGACCTGATTTTAGCCGAATATGGTGCTACAGTCATCGGCATGGAAATCTTGCGGACACGGGCAGACAAAATTGAAGAAGAAGCTAGGAATAAAGCTATTGTGCAAATGGCTATCGGCACCCTTTCCTATTCTGAATTAGAAGCAGTGGAAAACATTTTTGCTGAACTTAAAGGCGATGAAGGCATACTTGTAGCCAGTAAAATAGCTGATCAACTTGGCATAACCCGTTCCGTGATCGTCAATGCGTTGCGCAAATTTGAAAGTGCCGGTGTAATTCAATCCCGTTCCTTAGGCATGAAAGGAACCTATATTAAAGTAAAAAATCCCTATTTACTGGAGCAACTGGAAAAACGTAGAGTTGTCAATATGTAATAAAAAATAGGCGCCTGGCCATTTGTGTCAGGCGTCTTCTTTTTGGGTAAAAACAGCAGTTAAATAAATTGTGCGGTAGCTTGCTTGTTTGTCATAAAGAAGCTCATAATGCGTTATAATATACTGCTGAAATAAAGTTTTTGGAGAGATGACTTTGCCTGGACCTACAAAATCGCGCACGCTAGATATAAAATCATTTTTCCTAGGTTTTAGCAGTGGTATACTGTCATTGTTGCTGGTATGCCTTATTTTGCTGTGTATTTTATGGCCACAAGGTGTGACCGTACCCCTTGACAGTGAAACGTTGGCGAAACTTTTACAGGAACAGTTTGTCGCTCTGGCAAAAGAGGAATTGCCTACGGTGGTGGAACAAGCAAAAGCAGAAGTGCCGCAAATTGTGCAAAAAAAGATGCGGAATCAACTCCCGGCGCGCATGGAAATAGCCGGTTTTGTTTTCCGCATGCCGGATGAATTGCTGCGGCAGTTGGAAAGAAATTTACAAACTAATGTACAAAAAACTACGGAATCAATTTTAGACGGCATTGATACGTCAAAATTGGCGGAAGATTTTGGAGACAGCATCTATGAAATGGTGAAAAAAACTATGAAAACCGAACTGGACGGGCAAAATTTTCAAGTTTTCCTCTTTAATCGCTTGCCTTTGAAAATTAAGTTTAAAGTACGCTAAAATATACCGGAAATTTTTGTTTTTTGTTGCCATTGACGCCAAACTGTGTTATACTACAAGACGGTGTCAAAATACACACGTTTCCTGATTATTGCAGTTGTGCCGGACAAGCGGTGCTGCAATAAAATGACGGGAGCGGAGGTTAAACAGAGAGGAGGTGCAGGAGATGGCTGTCGTAACCATGAAGCAGCTGCTGGAAGCCGGCGTACATTTTGGCCATCAAACACGTCGCTGGAATCCGAAAATGAAACCGTATATTTTTACAGAGAGAAATGGTATCTATATTATAGACCTGCAAAAAACGGTCCGCATGATGGAGGAAGCTTACAATTTTGTGCGCGACTTGGTCAGAGACGGTGGTAAAATTCTTTTCGTCGGCACCAAAAAACAAGCGCAAGAATCAATCCAGCTGGAAGCGGAACGTTGCGGCATGTTTTATGTTAACCAACGTTGGCTCGGCGGCATGCTTACCAACTTTAAAACTATTCGTACGCGGGTTAAGCGCCTTATTGAGTTGGAAAAAATGGAGGAAGACGGTGTATTCGAGGTCCTGCCAAAAAAAGAAGTGATTAGGCTGCGCCATGAATATGAAAAGCTCAACAAATTCCTTTCCGGCGTACGCAATATGCAGGCATTGCCGGATGCACTGTTCATTGTCGATCCCCGTAAGGAAAAAATTGCTGTAGCTGAAGCACGTAAGCTGGGTATCCCCATCATTGCCATAGTGGATACTAACTGCGACCCAGATGAAATAGACTATATTATTCCGGGCAACGATGATGCCATCCGTGCTGTCAAGCTGATTTCGGGGCGTATAGCTGATGCGGTTTTAGAAGGTTTGGAAGGCCGTCAGGACCATGTAGTCGTTGACGCCGCAGAAAATAGTAAGGATGTCAGCGATGAAGTGGTTGAAGTAGCTGAAAATGATACTGAAACCAGTGAAGCTGACGCTCCCGCTGAAGCAGAAGAAGAAGAGGAAGTATAAAATTCCTGGAAATGCAGCCGGGCGCTCTGCCCGGCTTTTTTCACAAAACATTAGTAAAACTTTTGTATTGGAGGGTGTGCAATGATTTCCGCATCGGTTGTAAAGGAACTTCGTGATAAAACAGGTGCCGGTATGATGGATTGCAAAAAAGCACTTGAAGAAACCGGTGGCGATATGGAAAAAGCCATTGAATTATTGCGTGAAAAAGGCTTGGCCGCTGCCGCCAAAAAGGCAGGTCGTATTGCTGCTGAAGGTATTGTGGACTCCTACATTCATTTAGGTGGCCGTATCGGTGTCTTGGTTGAAGTAAACTGTGAAACCGATTTTGTGGCTCGGACGGACGATTTCCGCGCTTTTGTCCGTGATATAGCTATGCAGATTGCCGCCAGCAATCCGAAATACTTGTCGCGTGAAGACGTACCTGCTGAAGTCATCGAGAAGGAACGCGAAATATTGGCAGCTCAAGCCAGAAATGAAGGTAAACCGGAAAAAGTTATTGATAAAATTGTTTCCGGCCGCATTGAAAAGTTTTATGCAGAAAACTGTTTAATGGAACAGCCGTTTATTAAGGATACTGATATTACCATTACCGATTTAGTAAAAGAAACAATTGCCAAACTCGGCGAAAACATCTCTATCCGTCGTTTCGTCCGCTACGAAATGGGCGAGGGGCTAGAGAAAAAAGCCTGCAATTTAGCCGATGAAGTGGCAGAAATGACAAAGTCATAATAGTATGGGAAACTAATTCAAAAAAAAAAAGAGCACTTCGGTGTTCTTTTTTTACAGGATATTCCGTTCTTATGTTGAATATTTTGACTGGAGGTCATGCGCCTGGTATGGAAAAAGCAGTTTATAAACGTATCGTCTTAAAATTGAGCGGTGAAGCTTTAGCCGGTGAACGCGGTTTTGGCATCGATCCTGATGTTTTGCGTGATACAGCCAAGCAGGTAGAAGAAATTTGGAAATTAGGGGTTGAAATCGCCATTGTAGTTGGAGGAGGAAACATCTGGCGTGGTGCTCCCGCAGGCGAGCGGGGAATGGATCGTGCCACCGCCGATTACATGGGAATGCTGGCTACCGTTTTAAATGCTTTAGCCTTGCAGGATGCGCTAGAAGCGCGCGGTGTAGATACGCGCGTGCAAACCGCTATTTCTATGCAGCAGGTTGCCGAGCCTTATATCCGTCGCCGGGCAATTAGACATTTGGAAAAAGGCCGTGTTGTCATTTTTGCCGGCGGTACCGGTAACCCGTATTTTTCCACCGATACAACGGCGGCTTTACGGGCAGCAGAGATTGAGGCGGAAGTAATTCTTCTGGCCAAAGGAAAAGTCGATGCTGTGTATGACGCAGATCCCCTGAAAGATCCCAATGCAAAAAAATTTACCGAAATTTCCTATATTGATCTCTTGAATAAAGGGCTGGGAGTCATGGATTCCACCGCAGCATCATTGTGTATGGACAATAAAATTCCGCTTATTGTGTTTGGCTTAAATAAATCAGGTAATATTAAGAAAGTGGTGCTTGGTGAAAAAATCGGAACACATGTTAAGTAAGGGGGAATATTAATGCTTAAAGCCATCTTTCGTGATGCTGAAGAAAGGATGCAAAAAGCCGTATCTGTATTAAAACAAGATCTGGGATCGCTGCGGGCCGGGCGTGCTACTCCTGCTTTATTAGATAAGATTATGGTGGATTATTATGGTTCGTCCATGCCCATTAATCAATTGGCCAATATTTCCGTACCCGAGCCTAGATTGCTTGTCATTCAGCCCTGGGATAAGAATGCCATACCGGAAATTGAACGGGCAATTTTAAAATCTGACCTCGGACTGACTCCTAACACGGACGGTTCCATCATCCGTTTAGCCATCCCACAACTAACGGAAGAAAGGCGTAAAGAATTGGTAAGAGTTTGCAGAAAAAAAGCTGAAGATGGTAGGGTCGCCATCCGCAATATTCGTCGTGATGCCAATGAGGAATTAAAACGCATGGAAAAGGCCGGGGAAATTACAGAGGATGAATTCCACCGGGCACAAGACGAAATACAAAAACTGACTGACAAGATGATTGAAGGAGTCGACAAAGTTTTGGCGGACAAAGAAAAAGAGATTATGGAGGTTTAATGGGTGCAGGCGCAAGAACTTCCGAATGTGCTGGCTTACCCCCTAGAAGAAGCCGTTTCCATCCTCAAAAAAGCCGGTATCACCTATGCATTGCACCAAACATCTTCGCCAAAAATCCAGGCACAAACAGCAAAATTCAGGGTTGTCAGACAGCGTTTCCAGCGCGAGCAAGGATTTCTTCAGCTAACGGTAATGCCTGAAGTTTGGTAAGTAAGCAGAAAAATAACAACCCCCTCAAGAGGGGGTTCTTCTCTAAAGGGGTGGAAGGATTGCTTTTCGCTTTACGACGACTGTTGCCCAAGAAAAAGCTGCCAAAAACTTTTCACCGCCATGAAATTCCCCGGCATGTAGCCATTATTATGGACGGCAACGGGCGCTGGGCGGCAGAGCGGGGTTTGCCGCGCACTGCCGGTCACTACGCAGGCATGGGAGCACTGCGCCGTACCATCCGCGCCGCCAGTGACTTGGGTATAGACGTGTTAACAGTCTTTGCTTTTTCTACGGAAAACTGGAAACGCCCACAAGAAGAAGTTGATTTTTTAATGCGCTTGCCGCAGGAATTTTTGGAAACAGATTTGCCGGAATTAATGGAGAAAAACGTCCAAGTGAGAATGTCCGGAAGTCGCGAAGGTTTACCTGTGCATACACTACAGGCAGTGGATACAGCCATCAAAAAAACAAAAAATAATACAGGCATGATCCTTAATTTTGCTTTAAATTACGGCAGTAGAGCAGAAATTGTCACTGCTGTTCGCAAAATTACTACTTTGGTCGCCGAAGGTAAGCTTGATCCCCATGACATAGATGAGAAAAGTTTTAGTCAATACCTGTATACCGCCGGCTTGCCCGATCCGGATTTGCTCATTCGCTGCAGCGGGGAAATCCGCCTCAGCAATTTTTTACTTTGGCAACTGGCATATGCTGAACTCTGGTTTACTGATGTATACTGGCCGGATTTTAAAGGCGAACATCTGTTGGCAGCAATTGAAGCCTTCCGCAAGCGGGACAGACGTTATGGCGGTATTAAACTCTGACAGGAGTGAAAAAATGTTTAAACAACGGGTAGTAAGCGCACTCATCAGTATACCGCTTGTGCTCGGTGCCGTTTGGCTGGGAAATTATTTTTTTCTTTTTCTCATTTTCATTGTCAGCCTGCTTACCCTACGGGAATGGTTTAGCATCTTTGCGCTGCAAAATAAAAAATTGCAAATCCTGACTTATTTAAGTTGTATCCTGGTGCAGCTTTTAGCTTATTTTTTTCAGCTTCCAGGAATTTTACTGGCTTTGCTTTGCTTTTTTCTTTTGCTCAACCTCTTTTGGGTGCTTCACTATCCCCTTGACTTTCAGACGGTGCTGTTGACCCTTTGGGGGCAAATCCATATCTCCTGTTTTCTGGCTTTTTTTCTCTTATTACGGAATTTGCCGCATGGTTTACATATGGTTTTCAGTGTTCTCTTTGCCGTATGGGCCTCCGACACGGGGGCATATCTCTGTGGCATAGCTTTGGGGCAGCATAAAATGTTGCCGGCGGTTAGCCCGAAAAAATCTTGGGAAGGAGCCGCAGGCGGTGTTATTTTTGCCGGCTTGGCCCTTGGTATCCTTGCACCTTATCTCCAGTTAAATCGTTTTGTGGCAGTTCTTTTGGGCTTCTCATTTTCTCTTGTCGGCCAGCTGGGCGATTTGGCGGAATCAGCCGTTAAACGGCAAGCCCAAGTAAAGGATTCAGGACGCTTTTTGCCGGGACATGGAGGTCTTTTCGACCGGCTGGACAGCCTTTTATTTGCGGCACCTGTAGCATATTTTATCTTTACATTTTGCTTTTTCTAGGAGGCACTGCTGTGAAATGGATTACTATTTTAGGTTCAACCGGTTCCATCGGAACGCAAACTCTAGCGGTAATTAATGAGCATGCAGAGCGCTTTCGGGTCCGGGCACTGGCTGCAGGGCGGAATGTTTCCCTTTTAATCCGGCAGGCAAGATGCTTTAAACCACAAAAAGTTGCCATTGCCGATGAAAGCAAGTATGCTGAACTTAAAACTGCTTTAGCCGGTTTGCCGGTGGAAGTTTTGGCAGGTAATGATGCCGTCTGCCACTTGGCAACAGAAGCAAAAGCTGATCTGGTTTTAAATGCTCTTGTTGGTTTTGCCGGATTAAAACCGACTCTTTCCGCTTTAAAAGCCGGTAAAAACATAGCTTTGGCCAATAAAGAAACCTTGGTAGCAGGCGGACATTTAGTAATGCCCTTGGCCCACAAAACCGGTAAAGCAGTTATACCGGTTGACAGTGAACATTCAGCAATTTTTCAATGCCTGCACGGTCAGGAAATATCTGCTGTAGAGAATATTATTTTAACGGCCTCCGGCGGTCCCTTTTACGGCTATACACAGGAACAATTACGTACAGTTACCGTTAAGGATGCTTTACAGCATCCAAACTGGAAAATGGGTAAAAAAATCACCATTGATTCCGCTTCTATGATGAATAAAGGTCTGGAAGTAATAGAAGCCCACTGGCTTTTCGGTCTTGCATACGATAAGATTAAAGTAGTAATTCATCGTCAAAGTATTATTCATTCCATGGTTACTTTTCGGGATGGGGCTGTTTTGGCCCAATTGGGCGCCCCGGATATGCGGGTACCAATCCAATATGCTTTAACTTATCCGCAGCGTCTCGAATTAAATGTCCCTCGCCTCAATTGGGAAAAAATTAAAGAACTCAACTTTGCCGCTCCCGATGAGGAAAATTTTCCCTGCTTAAGGTTAGCTTATGAAGCCGGCAAAACCGGCGGTACCATGCCTGCTGTTTTAAATGCAGCCAATGAAGAAGCAGTTAATCTTTTTTTACAGGGCAAAATCTGCTTTTTAGACATCCCCCGTATAATTGAAGCGGTGATGAATAAACATAAAGTAGTCAATGCTCCCGATTATGAAACTTTGCTAGCCACCGACGAAGAGGCACGTCTTTTGGCAAGGCAGTTTGCTTTAAAGAAAGGGTGAGAGAATGTTGACACTGGTTGCCTCGGTCATCATTTTTGGCCTTTTAGTCTTTTTTCATGAACTGGGTCATTATTTGGCGGCAAAAAACGCCGGCATCGGCGTGCTAGAGTTTGCCCTTGGTTTTGGCCCAAAGCTTATTAGCAAAGAAATAAATGCTACAATCTATTCACTGCGTGCCTTTCCCCTAGGGGGGTTTGTCCGCTTAGCGGGAGAAGATCCTGAGGAAAGTGTCCGGGAAGACAGTTTTCAGAAACAACCTGTGTGGAAACGCTTTACTGTCATTGCTGCGGGCCCCTTAATGAATTTTGTACTTGCCATCATCTTGTTTTCTTTAATTTATTTTGCCTTTTTAGGTGTACCCGACTATGATTCCACTGTAATCGGCAAGGTTCTCCCGGGTGGTCAAGCAGAAACCGTGGGTTTACAAGCAGGTGATCGGATTATTTCCGTGGCCGGGCAAGAGGTAAACAAGTGGCAAGAATTAGTTGCAGTCATTCATGCTCACCCAGAACGTGAAATTGAAATTGTCTTTGCGCGCAATGATACAATTCAGCAAGTAACCGTTACTCCGGTACGTGATGAACAAACGGGAAACGGCTTAATTGGTATCCAAGCGAAAACATACTTATATCAGCCCTTTGCTTCACTGCGTTTAGGCGTCGAACATTGCATTTGGCTTTTGCGTTACCTGCTCACCAGCTTGGTACAAATGATAACGGGACGTACTGCACCTGAAATTATGGGTCCTGTAGGCATTATTCACCTTGTGGGCGAAGTGGCCCGCACGGGATTAATGAACCTAATTTCTCTCGCTGCCATCATCAGCCTTAATTTAGGTGTCATTAATCTGCTGCCCATTCCGGCTTTGGATGGCAGCCGGTTACTATTTTTAACTGTTGAAGGACTGCGTGGGCGTCCCATTGACCCGCACAAAGAGTCTTTTGTGCATTTTATCGGTTTTACCCTGTTGATTGTCTTAATGATTGTCATTGCTTACCGCGACATTATGAATATTTTTTACTAAAAGGTGAAGAAATGTTTACCCGCAAGGAAACCAGAAAAGTGCAGGTAGGAAATTTGACCATAGGCGGCGGTGCCCCTGTGGTCATTCAATCCATGACCAACACGCAAACGGCCAAGATTAAAGATACTCTGGCACAAATTAAAGCGTTAAAAGAAGCGGGATGTGAATTGGTACGTGTGGCGGTGCCGGACGAGCAAGCTGCCTCCGCTTTGCCGGAAATTGTCGCCCAATCACCGCTGCCCATTGTTGCCGATATCCATTTTAATTACCGTTTAGCCCTGGCGGCTTTGGATGCCGGGGTAGCAAAATTGCGCATTAACCCGGGGAATATTGGAGGACAGGATCGCTTAACGCAAGTTGTAGATAAAGCCGGGGAAAAAAATGTTGCTTTACGCATTGGCGTCAATGCTGGCTCCCTGGAAAAACGTTTATTAGAAAAGTATGGAGAAGTCACGGCTGAAGCTTTAGTGGAATCGGCTCTGGATCACATCCGCATGGTAGAAGCATGTGGCTTTAACCAAATAGTTGTCTCCTTGAAAGCCTCCTCTGTACCTTTAATGGTGGCAGCACACCGCCTTTTGGCGGAAACCGTTAATTATCCCCAGCACCTTGGCGTCACGGAAGCCGGTTCTTTTTTTAGCGGCACCGTTCATTCCGCCGTTGGCATCGGCGCCTTACTTTTGGACGGCCTGGGTGATACTATCCGTGTTTCTTTAACGGCTTCGCCGCTGGAGGAAGTACGTGTGGCAAAAGAAATCCTCACGGCAACCGGTGTCCGCCGTTTTGGTCCCCGTGTGATCTCTTGCCCCACATGTGGACGTACACAAATATATTTGTCGGCAATAGCACAGGAAATTGAAGAGTGCGTCAAAGGAATTGATAAACCGCTGACTTTAGCTGTGATGGGATGTGGGGTTAACGGCCCGGGTGAAGCACGGGAAGCCGATTTAGGTATAGCGGGAGGAAAAAAAGAGGGCTTAATTTTTTGTCGCGGTAAAATTATAAAAAAAGTTCCACAGGACAAACTTGTGGACGAGTTTATGGAGGTTTTACAGCAATATCTGCAAAATGAAGCAAAAAATGAGCCTTAGTTACGTTAGTGTAAAATTACTATAGGTTTTTGAAGGAAAAATCTATTTAAAATAGAAAGAGGAACCTCACATTCTAGCAGAATGAATACCCCCTAAAAGGAGGCGGAGGTTCCTCATGGATGTAATTC
>JAAYMK010000110.1 GCA_012521405.1 Bacillota bacterium | reverse complement strand
CCGGTTACAGCTTTACTGAGAACGTTAATGTCGATGACTTTGCCGTTTCTGGCGGTGTAGACAACTTTATGATTGACCAGGTCGGCAAAAGCTACGCCGTTGATTTTGACATCTTCAGCTACTTCAACAGTCAGGTTGCCTTCTGTTCTGGCTAATTCTAAAGTGCGGGCTGCAGCGGAAACGGCAGCAACATCTTCAACCTCGGAAACGAAACCATTTAAGTTGGCTTCAATTAAAGTTTTTGCTTGGGGAGTAAAGCTTTCGTCAACCCATCTGACAACGTTTTTCGTTAAAGCATCGTTGACCAGGCGGGCAATGCCGGCGCGGGTAGCGAAGGCTCCGGCGGAGAATCCTGCGTCAATTAAACCGAGGCGGTCGGCTTGAGTGACGTAGTTGTAGGGCCATTTGCCGGGTAAGTTGTCGTTATAGCCTAAAAGACGCAGCACAATGGTAAGGGCTTCTGCTTCGGTAATGTTGGCTTCCGGACGGAAGTTGCCGTTGGGATAGCCTTTGAGGATACCTTGGTTGGCGGCAACATTGATATATTTTGTATACCAATCGCCAACTTTGACGTCTTTAAATTGAGAAGGAACATTAGCCAAAAGATCGGCTGATTTTTCTAAACCCATGGTAATGACGGCGATTTTGGCAAACTCGGCTCTGGTAATATTTCTTTCCGGCTTGAAGGTGCCGTCGGGGTAGCCTTCAATAATGCCCAGGGCCGTGAGACGGTTAAGTACAGGTACCAAATCGTCGGAAACATCCGCATAGTTGGCGGCGCCGGCAAAGGATGTCAGGGAAAAGAGCATCACAAGCGCCAGCACCAAAGCAAGCATTCTTTTTGTCTTCATCCGGTCTCTTCCTCCTTTAAATTTTTGTAAGATCCTTGCTGTTAAAGAGGTTAAGTTTTAAAAGCTAAGTGGTACCACTTGGCTTGCCTGCCGGAAAGCGACAGGTTAAGGAAGACTAGTCCAATTCCTCTACACTTATACATTCGCGGCAAAAATAGCAGTTTTGGGGGCCAAAATAGATGTAAAACATGGTTGCGTAACCGCTATTTTCATCTATTGGCTGTAGAGGGCAGTTACTGACAATTTTTGCACTTATATTGGAATTTTTGGCCAAAGAGTGGAACAAAAAGGTGGGTGAAAACGTCAAAAGAAAAGGTTAATAAGTTTTAAGGTTACAAAATTTTTGCGCTTGTGATTTTTTAAAGGAGATTGTTTCTGCATCTAGAAATGTACAAAGAAGGTAAAAGAAAGGAGCAAATTCATGAAACGATCCTGGTTTATCATTCCCTTTATTTTGCTGTATCTGGCCGCAACGGCTTTTGCTGCTCCGTTAAATCAGATTTATCAGATTATTGAAAGTCATACGGTAAACCCTATAGACAGGGAGGCGCTGCGGCAAACTCCTTTGGAAGAGTTGGCAGCCTTTTTAAATGATCCGTATTTTACATATTTTTCTCCGGCAGAATTTAAATTTTATTTGGAAAGCCATAAAGGCAGTTTTGGCGGTGTAGGCTTGTCTTTGCAAAAGCAGGATGCCAAGCTTGTGATTATCTCTGTCCAGCCCGGCTCCCCGGCCGATAAAGCGGGACTGATGATAGGGGATGAGATTGTGGCGGTGGACGGGAAAAGCGTCATTGGTTACACCACCCAGGAAGCGGCCATGCTTTTGCGGGGGGAAGTGGGCACGGAAGTGGCCGTTACTTTTCTACGCGACGGTGTAGAACAGACGGTCACTTTAAAGCGGGCCATCATTAATACATATTCTGTGCTGGGTTACATGAAAGATAATGTGGCCGTGATCGAAATTTCCGGTTTTACGGAAAGGACGCCGGAAGAATTTAGAAATGTTTTAAAGGCGTTAAGACTGCGGCTGCCGGACGGCTTAATTGTGGATGTACGGGGGAATCCGGGAGGATCTTTAATTTCCGTGTTGGAAGTTTTGGAAGAATTGGTGCCGCCGGGGCCGGTGTTGAGGCTGCGGGCCAAACAAAAAGAAACGATTTTACTTACGGAAAATGAACCGTCGCCTTTTCCTTTTTTAGTGGTTTTAATTGATGAATACAGTGCCAGCGCCGCGGAAATTTTAGCCGGTGCCGTACAGGACAGCGGTGCCGGAGTTATTGTCGGGCGGCAAAGCTACGGCAAGGGCACAGTGCAGAGTGTGTTTTTATTAAGTGACGGCGGAGGGCTGCGGCTCACCACCAACCATTTTTATACTCCTTTAGGCAAGCCCATAAACGATGTGGGGATCAAGCCGGATTTTGAAGTTTTAAGTCCTTATGCGCAATTGCCCTTTGCCATTAAGCTTGTTAAGGCCAATGCCCGGGGGCAGCTGGTTTTTACCGTGGGCGAAAGAAATGTATGGGTTAACCAAAGGATTATCCAGGCGGAAAGCCCTCCCTTTATTACTAATAATCGCAGTTATGTGCCCTTGAGGCTTTTGGCGGAATCCATGGGGTACCAGGTGGAATGGGATGAAGAGGGCTTTACGGCCACGCTGCGCAAAGGCGATAATACTTTGGTGATTCCCCTGCGCAAGCAGGCCATGTACATTAACGGCCGCTGGGTTGATTTG
>JAAYMK010000014.1 GCA_012521405.1 Bacillota bacterium | reverse complement strand
GAATTACATCCATGAGGAACCTCCGCCTCCTTTTAGGGGGTATTCATTCTGCTAGAATGTGAGGTTCCTCTTTCTATTTTAAATAGATTTTTCCTTCAAAAACCTATAGTAATTTTACACTAACGTATTACGTTACCCATTATCCGGAAAATTCTCATTGCAAAAACCAGTTATTCCCTTGCTTTATTTGTATTTCTCTGTTAGCCTTAGTGAGAGTTCTTTGGTGAAAAAGCAAAATGGAGGTAATACCGGATGCCAAATTATAAACGTACTCTTTATG
Organism: Bacillota bacterium; assembly: GCA_012521405.1. Classification (GTDB taxonomy): domain Bacteria; phylum Bacillota; class Dethiobacteria; order Dethiobacterales; family Dethiobacteraceae; genus JAAYSO01. The sequence continues at coordinate 6,503 of JAAYMK010000014.1, read as the reverse complement.
CCTGCAATCTTGCCGGGTTTTTGCAAAGCGCCACTATGAATTTATCTCCCTACCTTTTTATCCCCCTCAGCCGCCTTTACGGTATTACGTACACCCAAATAGGCTTTTTAATCTTAATCAATTTTGTGGCGCAATTTGCCGCAGACATTTATTTCGGACAACCGGTAAATAAATACGGTTACAGACCCTTTTGTGTCAGTTCCCAGTTGGCCATTGCCTTGGGGTTGATGCTTTTTGCCGCTGCGCCTTGGCTTTTACCCGGTAATATTTTTTTAGTGCTTGTCATTGCCACCATTATCTTTTCTCTCGCCACCGGTTTGCTGGAGGTAATCCTCTCCCCCATCACCAAAACCATCCCTGCCGTTAATAGTGAAGCCAACTTTATGCTCATGCATACTTCCTTTGCCGCCGGTATCTTTGCTGCCGCTTTATTGACAACGCTGTTTCTGTACTTGTTTGGGATTAAAATGTGGCAGGTTGTAGTTTTCCTGTGGGCGCTTCTGCCCCTGGTCAATGCTTTTGTTTTCCTGGGTGCTCCCCTGCCGGAAATTACACCTGAAAGTCAGCGCATGAAAGTTGGTGAACTGCTAAAAAACAAGATTTTTATTCTTAGCTTTTTTGCCATTTTTTTTGGGGCGGCAACGGAACTATTGATTGTGCAGTGGGGATCAACTTATCTGGAAAAGGGTCTAGGCCTTAGCAAAACAGTGGGCGATGTGGGAGGTATGTGTCTTTTTGCCGCCATGTTAGGCTTGGCCAGATATTTATATGCGAAAAAGGGAGCCGGGCTTAATTTAAATAATTTAATGATTTACGGTTCTTTGGCTTGCCTGTTTTGCTATATTGTTGTGGCGTCCGCCCCTGCAGCCTGGCTCGTCTTGGCAGCCTTTGGTCTCATTGGTTTCTTCTCCTCCTTGCTTTGGACCGGTACCCTCATTGTGGCTTCAGACAGCCTTCCCAACACCGGCGCCTTGATTTTTGCCTTGTTGGCCGGAGGCGGTGATTTAGGTACAGCGGCCATTGGGCAAGCAGTGGGCTGGTTTTCAGATTATTTTACCGCCCATGCCCCCGCAGGTGCAGTGGCTGAACAATACGGTTTAAAAGCTGCCATAGCTTTAGCCATAGCCGTGCCCTTGCTGTCATTAGTTTTTCAACTCTGGCTGAAAAAAGCAGCTCCGCATAAAAAAGTAGTCTCTGAAATAAAATAGCGTGGTCTACCACCACGCTATTTTTGCACCCAATTATTTTCACTTGTCCGCCAGTTATGAAAATAAACCTGCTGCCACTAAAAGGAAGGGAGAAAGCATTCCTAAAATACTGCAGATGATAAATAAGATTATACCGGGATTACCGAAAATAATTTTTGCTCGCTGCCCTTGCGGAATCTCGACAACTGCTGCTTTTAATTGTGCTTTCTTCCATTTGGTCACTATCAATATCAGTCCGATGATGGTTAAGGCAATCATAGCTATGCCATAGAAGCCAACAAGCAAAAGCCCTCCGGCCTGCTCCAGCGCAACCTCATTACCCGCGGCACTCATGTTGGAGACAGCCTCCAGATCCACATTTTCCATAAGGCGTAAAATTAGTGTACCCACAAACATGCCTAAAAAATTAACAAACATATGTAAGCCTATACTGTAACGCAGTTTACCGGTTCTGGTATAAACATATCCAAAAAGGATACCAAGGCCAAAAGCATAGAAAAACTGAGCCAGATTGGCATGTATCAATGCAAAAAGCAATGCCGAAAGTAAAATGGCAATTTTATCCCCATACTTTCTCAACCTATCCATCACCAATTTCCGGAAGACAAATTCTTCGGTAATCGGCACCAGGATGACGGCAAAAAGTAAAGTTGCCCACAGGTTGGAATTTACAGCCAAAGCCTCGAGTGCATTTCCTGCTCCCAAAAGATTACTGAAAAAAGTACCAATAAGATTGCCAATATACAAAACGGTAACACACATGATCATGATTTGCACATAATTGGCGGCACTAATGTCACCGGAGGATATTTCCTGCGGTTCTTTTATGCGCAGCATAAAATAAGCAACGGGTACACAAATAATAAATTGCGGCAGATAGACCATCAACCAGAGAAACCAGCCGCTTTCAACCAGGACGGGGAATTTGGCCGTAATATAATCACGAAAAACAAGTGACACCAAGTATTGAATGACTAACATAAGCACAAGATATACCGCCAGTGATAGTCCGATGCGGGAAAGGTTTTGTCTTTCCTTTTTTGCTTGAAAAATTTCCGTCGTTGTTTGGTATGAAGTAAAAGATCCTCCCTCAAACATGGATATCCACCTTTCTGTGATGTATTTAGTAAATTTTACGAAGCTTTTGCGCGAAAATGCTGCTTGCAGGAAATTTATTTCCTTTATCTTTTGCTATCGTTACCGGATTTTTCCTGACCTTTTCTTAAGGATAATGGAAAAGTCAAAGGATGTCAACACAACACGCCATAAGATTTTCTGATTCTGACAGGAGGACAAAAGCGGCAAAATGATTTTGTAAGCAAAAAGGCTGTGGCGAACGTAAAGCTCGCCGCAGCCTTTTTTAGGACAATTTTTCCCGCAGAAGTTTATTGACCATTTGGGGATTTGCTTTTCCTTTCGTGTGTTTCATCACCTGGCCAACTAAAAAGCCCAAGGCTTTAGCCTGCCCGCTGCGATAATCTTCCACCGCTTTGGGGTTTTCGGCAATAACCTGCTCAACAACAGCGGCAATGGCTCCTTCATCGCTGATCTGTACCAGACCTTTTTCTTCCACAATTTGTCCCGGCATTTTTCCGCTGCTGAACATTTCTTCAAAAACTGTTTTGGCAATCTTGCCGCTGATGGTACCTTTATCTATGAGTTTTAGCAGTGCTGCCAAGTGAGAGGGTGTTAATTTTGTCTCATTTATTTCCTTTCCTTCAGCATTTAAATGCTTGGCAATTTCCCCCATTAACCAATTGGCAACCGTTTTAGGATCATTATATTCCTTCAAGGTGGCTTCAAAAAAGTCAGCCATCTGCTTGGAAGCGGTAATTACTTCGGCATCATAGGCGGAAAGTTTATATTCCTCCATATAGCGTTTTCTTCTGGCATCGGGCATCTCAGGCAACCTTTGGCGTATTTCTTCCACCCATTCTGCAGTAACCACCACAGGTACCAAATCAGGATCGGGGAAATAGCGATAATCTTCTGCTTCCTCTTTGGAACGCATGGAAACAGTCACGCCCAAATTTTCGTCCCAACGCCGTGTTTCCTGAATCAGCGTGCCACCGCTTTCCAATGTTTCCTGATGTCTTTGCACTTCATATTCAAGGGCCCGCTGTACAGCTCTAAAGGAATTCATGTTTTTAATTTCTACGCGGGTACCAAATTCCTTACTGCCTACAGGTCTAATACTAATATTGGCATCACAGCGCAAACTGCCTTCTTCCATCTTTACATCGGAAATACCGGTATATAAGATGATGCTCCTTAATTTTTCCAGGTAAGCTTTAGCTTCCTCGGGCGAACGTATATCCGGTTCGCTGACAATTTCTATCAGCGGAACGCCGCCACGGTTATAATCTGCTAAAGAATAGCCGCCGTATTCAGAGTGAATCAGTTTACCTGCATCTTCCTCCAAATGTAAACGCGTAATGCCAATGCGTTTTTGCTTACCGTCCACTTCAATTTCCAAATAACCGTTTACCGCTACAGGCTGATCATATTGCGAAATCTGATACGCCTTGGGTAAGTCCGGGTAAAAATAGTTTTTACGGTCAAATTTAGAAACGGCAGGGATTTCACAGTTTAATGCCAATCCCGCCATAATGGCATATTCAACCGCTTTTTTATTGAGGACAGGCAGCGTTCCGGGATAACCAAGACAGATTGGACAGACATTTGTATTCGGCGCGCTGCCAAAATGAGTGGGGCAGGAACAAAAAATTTTTGTTTCCGTGGCTAATTCCACATGGACCTCAAGCCCGATAATGGTTTCATATTTACTCACTGGGGCTGCCTCCCATCTCTGTTAATGTCGGAATTTTGCGCTCCAGGCCACAGTTTTGTTCATAAGCATGCGCCACACGCAAAATGGTTGGTTCGGCAAAAGGTTTACCGATTAGCTGCATGCCTACCGGAAGTCCATTGACATAACCACAAGGTACAGATATGGCCGGTAGCCCTGCCAAACTGGCGCCAATGGTACAATAATCATTCATATATTCCGTAAGCAAGTCTTGCACTTCACCCTTTATATAAGACACATTGGGTGTGGTGGGAGTTAAAAGCAAATCAAATTTGGCAAAAGCCCGGTCAAAATCTTGCTTGATGAGTGTCCTTACTTTTAAGGCCTTCAAATAAAAATCTGCAAACCGTTCAGCACTTAAAGCATAAGTTCCCAACAGAATACGCCGCTTTACTTCCGCGCCAAAGCCTTCACTGCGTGTTTTTGTGTACATTTCTTCTAAATCATCCGCTTCTGCCCGGTAGCCATACCGGATGCCGTCAAAACGTGCCAAATTGCTGGACGCTTCTGCCGGTGCAATCAAGTAATAAACGGGAACGCCGTACTCTGTTAAAGGAAGGGAAATTTCCTCGGCTTCCGCCCCTAAAGACAAGAGCACGTCCAAGGCTTTCCGCACCACTGCTTTTACCTGGGGATCTATACCGTCACCGAAATATTCCTTTGGTACACCTATTTTCAATCCTTTAACTTCCCCGGTTAAAGCGCCGGCGTAATCCGGAATCTCTCGTTTTACTGAAGTAGAATCACGTGGATCGTGTTTTGCCAAGACATTCAGTACTAAAGCACAATCCTCAACATTTTTTGTTACCGGACCCACCTGATCCAGGGAAGAAGAAAAAGCAACAACACCGTAGCGGGAAATAAGGCCGTAGGTTGGCTTTAAACCCACAACACCGCAAAAAGCCGCCGGTTGGCGTATAGAGCCGCCGGTATCAGTTCCCAGGGCAAAAAGCACCTGGCCGGCAGCCACGGCAGCGGCGGATCCGCCGCTGGAGCCGCCTGCCACCCTCTTTAAATCCCAAGGATTATGTGTGGTAAAGAAAGCTGAATTTTCCGTGGAGGAACCGATGGCAAATTCATCAAGGTTGGTTTTGCCCAACATGACAGATCCTGCTTGCTGTAAAAGCTCAACCACAGTGGCACTGTAAGGCGGAACGAAATTATGTAACATTTTAGATGCACATGTTGTTAAAACACCTTCAGTGCAAATATTGTCTTTATAAGCAACAGGGATGCCGGCCAAGGCGCCCAATTCTTCTCCCTGGCGGCGCTTTTCATCTATTTCCGCTGCCTTTTTTAAAGCTTCATCCTTTGTAACTCTAAGAAAAGCTTTTACTTTCTCATCTGTTTCTTCAATGCGCTGCAGTGCCGCTTCAGCCAGTTCGTAAGCACTAATTTCTTTTTTCGCCAGCTTGTCCGCAGCTTCAGCAATAGTCAATTTTGTAATCATGTTACTACCCCCTACTCCAGTACACTCGGAACACGGAACATGCCGTCTTCGCTTTCCGTTGTGTTGGCAAACACTTTCTCAGGCGGCAAGCAAGGCTGCACTTTATCTTCCCGCAAAACATTCTGTAACGGCAAGACATGTTTCATGGGCTCCACATTAGTAGTATCCAGCTCTTTAAGCTTTTCGACATATTGGAGAATGTTATTTAGCTGGTGGGTAAATTTCTCTATCTCGCTTTCGGTAATGGTCAATTTGCAAAGGCGAGCCAGCTGCACCACTTCATCGCGTGTGATCTTCACCTTATCATCTCCTGTCTTCCTCTAAATAAGATTAAATTTATCTTTTATGTTGTACACGGTAAAAGCCGAAGATCATGGGCAAATTATACCATAACCATTTAGTGACAAGCAACTTTTATTCATAGCACAGTGAAAAGCCGCTGCAAATCTCTACAGCGGCTGCAAATCGCTTTCATTAAATTTAATCTTTCAGGCTGACACAGCTTTCCAGCAGGGCACAAAGTCCACAGCTTCTATCGGCTTGGTGGCTTTGTACCGCTAGAAGCTGAAAGTTGGAGTCTCCTGCTTCCAAATGTCTTGTTTTACCCGGAGGGACAACAGTTACATCTCCTTCTTGCAAAAAATAAACTTCATCTTCAACGACAAGCCTACCCTGTCCGGCGAACACAAACAGTAAGACGGGCGCATCCACAAGACAATTTTCTGAAACTTGATGCGGTGCAAGCTGTACACGCACAGCTTTCACTTCAGCTTTATTAACCAGTAGCCATTTCATCCCGGTACCGGGCTCTGCAGTTTTAATATTAATAATTTTTTGCATCTCCCCACCCCGTTTCAACTACTCTAAGCTTACCTTTTTTATCTAAAAAGGTCAAGGGAGTTTTATTGGGTGATAGTGTCAAGACACTTTAGGTTTTATTGAACCCCACATCATTTACACGAAACAACGTTCATTTAACTTTCTCAAAGCTGATCTAGTAAGGTTGCTGCCGCCTTTGAAAAGCGGCACATTGTTG
>JAAYMK010000109.1 GCA_012521405.1 Bacillota bacterium | reverse complement strand
TTTTAAACTGTAGTTTTTGTTTTGCTCGTTCTCCCTGGGTAATTGCAACTTGTGCGAATATTTTTTATAATTAGATTATTAGAGAATAAGGGGGGCGATTATTTTGGCATTGACAGCTGAACAGCGAACAGAAATGATTAAAAAGGCCATTATGTGCCAAAAGCCGGAGCGGGTGCCCGTAGTTTGCAAGCAAGAACCTTCATATGCCATCGAGTATGCCGGCTATGATTTGAAAACTGCTCTTTGGAATCCGGAACTAATTGTGAAGGCCACTGACAAGATGTATACGGATATTTATTGTGACGCCGGAGGAAACATGCCGCGTTTTCCCTTAGTTTACAAAGTCAGTGGTTCCATAGCTTTTGTCCCGCGGATTAAAGATGATTTTATCCAGCATCCGGAAGTGGAAGGCTTAAAGTATGAGGAATATGATGAATATATTGCTGATCCGTTCAAATGCATCGTCAATAAAGTCATCCCGCGGCTTTATCCTAAATTGGCAGCTCCCGGCCCGGAAGGAACCTTAAACTATTTAAGAACAATGATTGCGGACAAGCAGGTTAAAAGCAAATATTTAGCCGGTATGGCGGAAATAGAGAAAAAACATGGTATCATTAATATCCGGCGTGGTGCCATTGAAGCACCCTTTGATTTTGTCGCCGATTTGCTCCGTGGTTTTACCGGCATTTCTTTAGATATTCGCAGAGACCCGGGCAGGGTAAAGGCGGCCGTGGAAGCAACTTTGCCGCTAATGTACAAACTGGCGAAAATTGTTAATCCCACACCCGGCATTTTACCTTCGCTCTTTATCCCGTTGCATATGCCTTCCTATATGCGGACAAAAGATTTTGAAACACTCTATTGGCCAACCTTTAAAAAGCTAGTGGACGATTTGATTAATGACGGCTACACGCTGCAAATCTTCTTTGAAAAAGATTGGTCACGTTATTATGATTACCTACAAGAATTGCCTACAGGCGTGATTGCCTATTTTGAAGAAGATGATTTGGGTGTCGTTAAGGAGAAACTAGGCAAGAAACTTTGCTTAATGGGTAATTTCCCTATTTCCATGTTGCGCCTGAACACAAAACAAGAATGTATTGATAAAGCCAAAGAAATTATTGATAAGGCAGCACCGGGCGGTGGTTATCTGTTCTGCATGGATAAATCGATTTTAACTTTAGCCGATGCTAAACCGGAAAACCTGATTGCTGTGTGCGAATTTGTCCATGAATATGGAGTATATAATTAGGGGGTTAGGAAGCCATGACTGTGAAAAGTGAACTTTTACAATATTGGGAAGAGGGAAAAGCCATTGAGGGGTACAGCCTGGAAGAGGAGGATATTGTCAAGCTTCCTTTACACCAGGTAGAAGATGAGCTGTTTGCTTTTATCCTCAGTTTGTTATATTAAATTCCCCTGCAGCAAGTGGCTTCAAAAATTTGCCCTTGATAAAAGGAGCGATTTGCGTGAACGAAACTCTCAAAGTAATTAAAAGTAGACGCAGTATTAGACAATTTACGGAGAAACAATTGCGAGAAGAAGATTTACAAGCTATTTTAGAAGCTGCTCTTTTTGCGCCCAGTGCCGGTAATGCCCAGCCCTGGCATTTCACGGTTATTCAAAATAAAACTATCATTGACGAGCTTGCGCAAGCTGCTAAAGCCGTCATTGCCGCCAGTGGTAGATCCCCTTATCAAGAAATGGCTCAAAGGGAAGATTTCCATGTTTTTTACCATGCCCCTACAATCATTATTGTCAGCGGCAATCCAAAAGCAGGGTTTATTCATGCCGATTGTGCTGCTGCCGCGCAGAATATACTGCTAGCCGCCGAAGCATTGGGTTTAGGATCCTGTTGGATTGGTTTAGTGATGATGCTTTTGCAGGGCGAGCAAAAAGAAAAGTGGTGTAGCAGACTGGAAATCCCTCAAGGATATGAGCCGGTTCATTGCTTGGCATTGGGGTACAAAGCGCAAACAGATATTCCTGTACCGGCACGGAAAAAAGACTGCATTAATTATCTTCGCTAAAAATTCTACTGGAAAAGCTGTGTAAAAGGAGCTGGAAATCCTGCAGGCTTGACAGCAAAAGTTTTTGCGGTTAGAATTTAAATAGTTAGATTTCAGACAGTTTGAGGCGGTGAAAATGCATAATCCAAAAATAAAAGAAATTGAGCACTTGTTTATGGAATTTATGCCTTTATATCATAAAAAATTAAGCCCTATTTTCCGGGAAAATGATGATGACGAGTTCCGTTGCCATAAAAATCAAAAACGTGCCATTATGATTATCCACCGCACAAAAGGCATAATTCTTTCCGAATTGGGACGTTATTTAGATATGCGCAAAGGAAGTTTAACTTCCCTTATTGACGCGTTGGTGGAAAACGGCTTAGTGGAGCGCCGTGAAGATGTCCATGACCGGCGGAAAACTTTACTTTATTTAACGGAAGCCGGAGAAGAATATTATCGGCAAATGATGGAAAGAACAAGCAAAACATACCAAAAGCTGTTTTCGAAACTGTCTGAGGAAGAAATTGAGCAATGCCTGCAGGGTTTGCAACATGTGGTTGCGGCTCTGAAAAAAATATAGCTTATAACTATAACCGGATTTAGGTTTCGTTAAAATTTTTAAGTAAAAGTTATGCAGGATGAGGCAATAACCGCTTTGCCTTCGTCCTGCTTTTTTATGTGCGTTTTTAGCTTTAGTTGTTTAAAGAGTCGAATAATTTTAACTTTTTAATATTTTTTTGGATAATTATATACAAGGCTATACAGATTTGTTATAATAATGGTAAAAAAGGACATGCATGTTTAAGCATGCGAAATATTTCACAATCGTAACAAAATCAATGCTATTCCGGGTCGATAAAGCTTCTAACCTATGACATAAGGAGGTGTCTGCAGAAAAATTAGCCGGAAATTTGCTTTT
>JAAYMK010000013.1 GCA_012521405.1 Bacillota bacterium | reverse complement strand
TCAACAATGTGCCGCTTTTCAAAGGCGGCAGCAACCTTACTAGATCAGCTTTGAGAAAGTTAAATGAACGTTGTATCGTGTAAATGATGTGGGGTTCAATAAAACCTAAAGTGTCTTGACACTATCTCATGATTTAACCTACTTTACTTTCTAGCAATTGTATGCAATAATGGTGTGTCTGTTGTGGTATGATGGAGATAAACTGAAAATGGTTATTTTTTGTCTGTGAAGCTAGCAGGTTTTCCTGTTTTGTTGAGGAAATAGTTATATTTATGACCTTATACGCAAAGGGCTTTGTTTGCGCAAGAAGTTGTGGGAGGGCGCCAAAGTGATTAATATAAAAAACCTTACCAAAATTTATCACGCGTCCGGGCAGGAAATTGTCGCCTTAGATAATGTCAGCCTTACTGTAAATAAAGGTGAAATCTTTGGTATTATTGGCCTCAGTGGTGCCGGTAAAAGTACATTGATCCGGTGTATTAATATGCTGGAAAAGCCTACGGCAGGCTCAATTTTGGTGGACGGTCAGGATATAACCAAGCTCAAAAAGCATGAGCTACGGCTTGCCCGGCAAAAAATCGGCATGATTTTTCAACATTTTAACCTTCTGTCTTCCCGGACGGTTTTTGGCAATGTGATGTTCCCGCTGGAAATTGCTAAAGTTCCCCGGCAAGAAGCTATGAAAAGAACTCATGAACTCTTGGAGCTGGTGGGGCTCACTGATAAAGCCAATGTTTACCCTAGCCAGCTCAGCGGGGGACAAAAACAAAGAGTTGGTATCGCCCGGGCTTTAGCCAATAGGCCAAAATTATTGTTGTCCGACGAGGCTACATCTGCCCTGGATCCCCAGACCACCCGTTCCATTTTGCAGCTTTTAAGGGATATAAACAAGAAATTTAACCTGACCATTTTGCTTATTACCCACGATATGAACGTGATTAAAGAAGTTTGTGATCGGGTGGCGGTCATTGATAATTCCCGCATCATTGAAGTGGGCGATGTCCTCAATGTCTTTACTGCTCCCGCTTCACCCACGGCGCGCAGTTTTGTGAATTCAGTGTTTAGCCGGGAAGTCCCGTCAGAATTGTTGCACCGTTCTGCTACCGGCAATGACCGGAAAGATACCTGGCTGGTGCGTGTAGCTTTTATTGGCGCCTCAGCCGGCGAGCCGATTATTTCTTCCATGATTCGTAAGTATGATGTGGAGGCCAATATCCTCTATGGCAATATTGACCGGATTAAAGACACGCCCTTTGGCAATCTCACTTTAGAATTGATGGGACGGCCGGCGGATATACAGGAAGCCATGGCTTATCTGGAAAGTCGCGGGTTGGAAATTGAGGTGTTGCAGAATGCTTGACGCTTGGTTAATGGATAGATTGCTGGTTGCCACCTGGGAAACTATCTATATGGTTGCAGCATCAACGTTTTTTAGCTATTTATTTGGTCTACCTTTGGGCGTGATTCTGGTAATAACCGAGCAGGGCCATATCATGGAAAATAAAACGCTAAATCGCGTTTTGGGGTGGATTATTAATGCCACTCGCTCCATACCTTTTATTATCTTTTTAATTTTAATTATTCCCATTACCAGGTCTCTGGTGGGCACATACATCGGTACCGTGGCCTCCATCGTCCCGCTTACTTTAGCGGCTATACCATTTGTGGCCAGGCTGGTGGAAACATCCCTCAAGGAAATTGAATGGGGATTGATAGAAGCGGCTCTATCCATGGGGGCCAATACCTGGACCATTATTGCGAAGGTTTTATTGGCGGAAGCAAAGCCTTCCTTAATTTTAGGAGTTGCCATCACCACCATAAATCTTATCGGCTATTCAGCCATGGCAGGAATTGTCGGAGGCGGCGGCTTGGGGACACTGGCTTACTATTACGGTTACCAGCGCTATGAAAATACAATCATGTGGGCAACCGTAATCTTTCTCATTGTTATTGTACAAGGTGTGCAATTTCTTGGCGAAAAACTCGCCCAAAAAGCAAGTAAAAACAGGGGGTAATGCTTATGAAAAAAATTTTTGCGCTACTATGTTCCTTTATACTGCTGGCAGCACTTGTGACAGGTTGCGGAAAGAGTGATACAGGCAACGACGGCGGCGCCAATAAGATAGTGGTGGGGGCTACAGCCAAACCACACGCAGAAATTTTAGAAGTGGTACAACCGCTGTTACAAAAGGAAGGCATTGAGTTAGAAATAGAAGAGTTTACAGATTATGTTTTAATAAACCCGGCCTTGAAAGATAAAAAGATAGATGCTAACTTCTTCCAGCACATACCTTATCTTGAAGATTATAATGAAAAAAATAATGCAAACCTGGTATGGGTTGTCAAAGTGCACACCGAGCCTATGGGCGTTTATTCAGACAAATATGACAGCCTGGACCAGTTGCCTGACGGCGCTGCCATCGGTATTCCCAATGATGCCACCAACGGAGGACGTGCCTTAAATGTACTGGAATCAGCCGGACTGATAAAACTAAGAGAAGGTGCCGGTGTGACCGCTACTGATGCCGATATTGTGGAAAATCCCAAAGGGTTAAAAATTCAAATGATGGATGCCGCCATGCTGCCCAGGGCTTTGGCCGATCTGGATATCTGCGTAATTAACAGCAACTACGCTCTGGAAGCCAACTTGAACCCGGTGGAAGATTCCATCTTTATGGAAGCTAAAGATTCTCCCTTCGCCAATGTCTTGGTTGTGCGGGAAGAGGATAAAGATAAAGATTGCATTAAAAAGCTTGCCCAAGCGCTGCAGTCACAGGAAGTTAAACAATTTATTGAAGAAAATTATGCAGGAAGTGTAGTTCCGGCTTTTTAAGCCTTACTGCAAAAGTATACCAAAATTGCTGCCGTCGCGGCAGGAAGTTAGCGGGCAGAGAAAAAAGCGCCGACAGGAATTTAAAATTCCGGCGCTTTTTTTACTCTTTCTGCCGTCCGTCTTTTATTCCGGCCTTCTTTTCCAGATCTCTCCTTGATCCAAGCCCCATCTTTTGAATAAGTCATCATAAAATTGAGGGCGGGCAAAATCCAGTTTCATTTCCATAAAAAGCTGCTTGTAACCAAAACCCATGGCGGAAAGTTTATTCAGCCCGTCCAGCAGTTCTTCCAATTTGGCTGCCGGAACAGAAAAAATCATTTCATCTTCATCCGTTAAAGCACGCTCATATTCGCCGGGGTCGGGAACCGTAATTCTATAGTTGCCGTTTTGCAGCACCGGCACGGTGGAGTAGACGCAGGAATCCACCGCATCAAATTCGCATTTTAGCAGCTCACCTGTTTTAAACTTTACTGCCATCAGCATACTTCTTAATTGTGCCGGTCTGGCATAAATCAAGATTAAATCCGGTGTAAAGTTACAGCTGTCCAAGGGTGCCAGAGCTAAACCAATGCTTTCCCCGTAATTTAGGCGGGGATAAGATTTTTCGAAAAACTCCCTGGCTTTTTGCGGATCTTCAATAAAATTAATGGTTACGACTTGATCGTAATAGTCATCTTCCTGACTAAATTTCACCTGCCCAAAACTAATGAGTGGCCAGACACACCAATGATCTTCTTTTAGCAAAACCAGGCTTGCACGCTGGCGGCGGACCATGGCAAAGGCTTGGCATAAAGCCAGATGTGCTCCTAAATCCCGCTTGGGGCGTAGGCATCCTTCCGGAATCTCATCTCCTTCACGTAAAAGTTTTAAGGCAATGGGCGCATAACGCAACTTCAACAACTCGTCCAATTCTTTGCCGTACCTGTTATAGTCGGTCAAGTTTTTGCCCCCTTTAGACTAAGATTTAATACTAGCCTGATAAAATGGCAGATTGTTTTAATTTTAAAAAGATAATGCTAATTTCTTTATCTGAACACTGTTAACCTTCTTAAAATGCCAACGGTGTGTGAAAACATGTAGTTAAAGCTTGTAAGAGTGAAAGAAGGGCATTTGCATTAAATTGATGCCATATCGTGTCTGCAAAAGGGCATTGAGGCCGGCTCCCGAGCCCAGGGCAATGGACAAGAGTAAAGGTCTTTGGCTAAAGCCCTTTAATTCACTGTCTACAAGAAAATGGTAAAAACAGTATAAAGCTGTGGAATGTAGTATTGCCTGCAGCAGCAAGTAGTTACGCCGGCCCAACTCTTCTCTGGCATAATAAAGCAACCAGGTTGTCATGGCCCAGAGCCCTCCCACCAGGAGTCCTCCCCCAACGCTGTGCAGGATGACAAAAACATCACAGGGTAAAGCCATAAGCGGGAAACCTAGAAGGATAAAATTGCCGAAAATTTTTGCCGCCAGTTTTTGGCCGGTATTTGTTTTTGCCAGTTCGTCCAAGATTTTTTTCCAAAGATACATATTAAATAAATTGCCGCCGGCAAATAATACTGCCGTCAAAGTATTGCTGAGACCACTGTCCAAAGTGACTTTGCCTAGCCAGCTTAACGGATAGAGTGTGAAGGAAAAAGTTTCCGGATAGCACCACATTAAAAATGCAAGCATCATGAAATTATAAGCAATGGCCAAGAGGTACAGCCGGGAGATAACCAGCAAACTTTCCATTATCCATCACCTTAAGCCCTTTTCTAATGTTCCTGTGGCAAAGAAAATTGCTTAAAGTACTATTAATGTTTGGACCGGCAAGCCCCAAGGTTAGATGTTCATATTTACAAATATCATAACATTTTGTTGACGAAAAAACAAAGAAAATTCCGAAAATTCGTCTTTGATTTGTACTGCTTCTATATGATTTATATTAATTTATTTTAAATTTAATCAATAGATTGCTGCAAAGATAACCATTCCCTGGCAGTTGCCTGTTCTGTGTCAAGAATTTTTTTGAAAAAAATTTATAGAAAGTTTAGTTTAAACGGGCATACTGCAGCATGTGGTGGTATAATGTGGATGAAAATGGAATTTACATTTGGATGTTTATTTTTAGAAAGGAGAAAAGTACAATGGGTAGATATAAAAATTTTAAACTGGCCATTTATTGTACGGCCCAGAATATGGTGGATATTTCCGCAGAGGCGTTGGCAAAACAGCTTGATTTTTTCCGGCATTACTGCGGTTGCGACAAAGTCTATCTTGAACCGTACCGGGACGGTTTAACGGTACCGCAAAAGCAGTTGGAGATGATCAGAAATTTCTTTCTCGACCAGGGCATTGAAGTCTCAGGTGCCCTGACCACTACTGTACAAAACTTGACGGAAAACGATAAAGAAAAACAACGCTTGGGGGGTACATACTGTTATGTTAACAAAAATATGCGTGAGCATCTTGTAAAAACAGTTCAATACACGGCAAGCCTTTTTGATGAAATTATCATTGATGATTGGTTTTTTACCAATTGCACTTGCCAGGAATGCCGGGATGCCAAAGGAGAACAAAGTTGGGAAGAATTCCGCACAAATCTTTTGGCGGAAGTCAGTGAAAAGCTTGTCGTAAAGGCAGCAAAGGCAGTAAATCCAAATTGCAAGCTCATTATTAAGTTCCCCAACTGGGTTGAATCGTATCAGGAAGCCGGCTACAGTCCTGCCGTGCAAAGACATATTTTTGACGGCATCTATACCGGCACGGAAACGCGCAACACCAAAGCCACGGACCAGCATCTTCCCCGTTATTTAAGTTATTCCTTGGTGCGCCTTTTGGAAAATTATGCTCCCGGGAAAAATTTGGGCAGCTGGTTTGATCCATACGGCTGTATTCCTATTGACATTTATCTGGAACAAGCCTATCTCTCCGCCTTTGCCAAGTCAAAGGAGTTAACTCTTTTTTGTTGGGGCTCACTCTATAAAAACCGCGTAGTTACACCTTTAGGTTTGCAGCTTGATTTTATTGACAGATTCCTGACCCAAACCGGCAATTGCCTGGGGGTGCCCTGCTATCTGCCGCCTGATGCCCAGGGGGAAGATCATGTGGAAGATTTTCTCGGCATGGCGGGAGTACCCTTTGAACATACGCCTGCTTTCCCGGATCTTTATGCAAGTAAAACAGTCTTTTTAACGGTACAGGCACATAAAGATCCTGAAATTATCAGTAAACTGGAAAAGTTTGTGTCCGGGGGCGGCAAAGCCATTGTCACTTCCGGTTTCATCATTGAAGGACTAAATAAAGGGATTGAACAGCTCACTTCCATTCGTTACCGCGGCCGCCGTTTTCATACCAATCAGTTTCAAGCCGGCGGCGTGGTTTTCACAGAATACTGGTATAGCAGGCACAAAATGACTTTCCCGCTGCTGGAGCACCGCAACAATACCACGTGGACGCTGGCAAAAGCCGTGGTGGGCGAAGAAAACTATCCCATTGTACTGCGGGATACGTATGGAAAAGGCCAATTAATAACAATTTCCGTGCCCGATGAATACGGGTATATTTATGATCTCCCGCCGCAAATTTTGACCATTATTCGCTCTCAATTTACGGATACGGTACCTTTTTATCTGGAAGGTCCAGGACAGGCATCGCTATTTGTTTATGATAATGACGTCTTTGCCCTTTATCTTTATGTGGGTGAATTAACAAAGGGCAACTACAGGCTGGTGGCGAAAGGCAATGCCGATGCCCTCCGCAGTCTTAATAACCCCAACCTGGTGATGAGACCGGTGCAAAAAGGTCCTGTAATTTCTTACGACCTGGCAGGCGGCGCCGGCTACCAAACCGTTTTTGACCTGCCAATGCTGCAGCCCGGCGATCTAAACTTTTTTAAAATTGAATGGAATGAAAAAAAAGAAGGCGTCAAAATAGAGGAGCAGGTCGCTTCCGCTCCGCATGATTTCCTTTATGCTTCCGAGGCATAAACCGGAAAATGTGCTTGGCGCATCAATGCTGCCAGGACTTTTGTTGGCAGCAAAATGAGTGTTGGCGGCAAAAGATCCGGCCATTTGCCGGCAAACTTTTGCCAGTAAAAAAAGGGCGGTAAGAATTATGTTATGACCGCCCTTTTTGCTTAATGCTGAAATTCAGGAAATGTCGGTCAGTTTGCCGGCATAAGAAAAGAATCCAGAAGCTTTCTTACTTTGGCATTTACGGCCTCCGTATCCACCGCCTCTACAGGCCGGTCGCTCAAGTTGTATTTTTGTTTAAGTTGCAGGATTTTATAAACGCTCTCCTCAATTCGTGCCTCCGGAATATCCCCGCTGGCCACGGCAGTTTGTAATGCCTGCAAAACTGCCAACTGGCTTTCATAATCATGGCAAACCAGGAGAAGGTCGTTGCCGGCTTTAACTGCTTGGACAGCGGCTTGAGCAAGGGAATAATGCTTTACAATGGCCCCCATGGTCAGATCGTCCGTAACTACCAGTCCCTGAAAGCCCAATTCCTCTTTTAAAAGTCCGGTTATAATGTTGTGGGAAAGGGAAGCGGGAAATTTATCATCCAGTTTGGGTAATAAAATGTGTGCCACCATCATGGCATCAACTCCACTGCCAATGGCCGCCTGGAAAGGCAGCAATTCAAAATTTCTTAACCTGTCCAAATCATAAGTAACAACAGGTAAACCTACATGAGAATCAACCAGTGTATCCCCATGCCCGGGGAAATGCTTACCTACAGGAATAACTCCGCCGTCTTGCAGGCCTTTAATGGTTGCCACGCCCAGCCTGCTGACAAGATCCGCCCCGGCACCAAAGGAGCGGTCTCCAATGACGGGGTTTTGGGGATTGCTGTTGATATCCAAAACCGGGGCAAAATTAAGATTAAAGCCGTAAGCTTTAAGTTGCAGCGCCAGGGCCTGACCGAGATTGTAGGAAAGATTTTCATTATTAATTTCGCCAATAATTTTATTGGACGGCAGCTTTGTTATTTCATCCGGCAAGCGGCTTACGGGGCCGCCTTCTTCATCAAGGGAGAGAAAGAGAGGGATCTTGCTGTTATTACTGCTTTTGAGCTGATTTAATAACTGTAAAAGCTGCGTACTGCCGGTAATATTTTTTTTATAGAGGATGACACCGCCGGCGTGATAGTTCTGAATTAAGTTTTTAATCTTTTCATTGAGTTCAGTGCCGTCCATGCCCACAATCACAAGCTGGCCCACTTTTTCCTCCAAAGTCATCTGGGCAAGCTGCTCCTGGAGAGGATCCCGGGGAGTGGACGGTTTTTTTTCGTTTTTTTGATCGCCGGTAGGTGGCGGAATGATGTCATCGTTGGGAGCTTGGTCCTGCCGTTGTATGGTAAAGTAAATACCTAAGCCAATAACGAGAAGACAAAAAAGTAAAAGAGATAATTTTTTCACTTGTTTTAGCCTCCGTGTGCAAATAATGCAGGTACTATCTAACCAGACGTTAGTTGCAGAGGAATGTTCTCTATAAAGTTGCGTAAATGATTGGTTGCCAAAAAGGCAGATAAATTGTTTGACTGGTTTGGGGAATAAACATACAATGGAATAAAATTAGAAGCCTATAACGAAATAGGGAGCAAACCATGTTTTTAAAAATTTTTCTTATTATAATGCTTTATCCCCTGCTGCCGCTTTTTTATTTTCTCCTGCGCAATGAAATTAAGCCCCAAAAAAATATTGTCCTTGAAACTTTGAAGATATTTCCTTTCCGGGCAGTAAAACCACTGTTGCATCCTGAAAAAATAAAACTGCCCGGAAAGACAGTTAGTGTAAAATTACTATAGGTTTTTGAAGGAAAAATCTATTTAAAATAGAAAGAGGAACCTCACATTCTAGCAGAATGAATACCCCCTAAAAGGAGGCGGAGGTTCCTCATGGATGTAATTC
>JAAYMK010000108.1 GCA_012521405.1 Bacillota bacterium | reverse complement strand
GAAATATTTTTTAGCTTTTTGTATCCAGAGCAAAGCTAAAACAAAGGCAGTCGCCAGATAAACATAGAGCACAACTATGCCGTAGGGAAAAACTGTTAGCGCGGTGGGTAGGTTAAGGAGAAAATGTCCCGCCAGGGCCAGTAAAAAATATTTATAATCGCTTTTGGCAAGAGATAACACCACCAGTATGGAAAAAGCTATATGGGCCGGTATTACAAACATGCGCTCAATACCGGCTAAAAGAAACATATAGGCAGGTGTTTGTAAAAGCTGCGCCTTAGAATTTTCTAAAAGATAAAACATTGTACCGCCGAAAGGGTTTAAATCCAGTTTTATCAACACCAAAAACAAAAGATGAAAAATATAGTTTACCCCGACAAGGAGGATTGCCTCACTGCCGCCATGGCCAAGACCAAAACCCACGGCATTTTGCCAGCTGGGTTGTTTTTTAAGTAAAAATTTAAAAACTAGCCACCTACCCCCCTCCTCAAACAAAGCTGCCGTGAGGGAAAGGAAAAATGCGTACAGCAACAAAGCTGCCGTATCCTGCGGTTCAGGCACCAAATTGGGGTAACGCAGCGTTAACAGTTGCAAAAGCGGTATACGCAAAACCAACTGAAAAATAATAAAAGTGAGCGCACCGGCCATAATGACGGAAAAATTGACGCCAAATTTTTTGCAAAACCAAATGGCAAGTAGAACCGGTGCCACTAAAGACAAAAACAAAGTAATGGCACTAAAAACAATTGCCCATGAAGAAATTATTCTAATCACCCTCCCATGCCTTTAACGCAAACAAAACATTTTGATTCTGATATTTTACCAGAATTCTTCTCTCATCATTGCTGTACCAGGCATACATCTCGGGTACATTCCCGGGCCCGTTGTATTTCATCACCACTTTATGGCACTCCAGCTCACCATAGGGCACGCGAACCGTTTCTAAACCCTCTACTTCAATGGTATACGGCGCCACCTGGGCAGAGGCAATGATGGCAATTTTTATCTCCTTGCTATAACCTTCAGCCAAAGGAAAATTGCGTATTGCCATCAGCACGGATTCATTATCCAGCACTTTCCCCGGCAAAGTAATATTTACGTTTTGCTCCTTTTCCCCCACAAGAGCTTGCAATTTTAATTTACCTTGTTCATATTGTCCTTGAATATCCACTGCCTGCGCCTCTACTGTAGCGGGCGGCAGGTTCCGAAAATATGCGGTAAGCGGCTGCAAATCTTCTTTTCTCACTACCGCACCCGTGGCATGGATCCCTCCGTCTATTTCCAGTAGCTGTTCTATTTGATAATGCTCGCCTTCTTTTTTGATAGTAAAGATAGCTTCCGCCACTTTTTCATTGTCTACAGAAAAATCATATACGGCTTTTTCAAAATCGCTCCAGACCCAATCTAGATCATCCAAATTCATTTCGGGAAGTTCTTTGCCGCACCCTGTCAACAATAAAAGAGTGAAAAAAATCGCTAAGAGTAAAAGCTTTTGCAAAATTATCTTCTCCTTTACACCTCATTGCGTATGGGAACATCCGGCAGCACGGCACCCTGGCGGAGCAATTGCTTTTGCAATTCAGTATAATCAACTTCCCGCGGCTCCACACCGGATTTTACCGCAATGGCGGCCGCTGTGCCTGCTGCTTCACCAAAAGCGATGCAGTGGGGAATCCAGTTAAAAGCATCATTGGCCACCATATCTGCAGAAAAAGCCCGGCAAGCCACAAGCAACCCGTCTACCTCTTTGGGCAAAAGGGAGCGATAAGGAATATAACCGCGAGTGGCATAACCTTCGGGCGGATCACCCATAGGAGCATTCATCGTCACAGGACAAACGGCAATGGTATCCGGGTGAATCACACCGTTTTTCATATCTTCTCTTGTATAAACATATTCACCCACCATCCTTCTCCCGCCCCGGGTCCCTGCTTGGGAGGCAGAATCAAGAATATAGCAGTTTTCAAAACCGGGAATATGTTTTTGATAAAAACGCTGGACAATGCGCATAACTCTGCGCATGGTAACTTCCAATCTGGTTAAATCCCTTATGTCGGTGGCACTTTGTCCCGGTAGCCAGTTGTTAAACCAGCAAACATCATTGCGGTGTCCGGCAATGGGTAGCGTGCGGATTCCTCCTGTTTCTTTTAACAGCTTTGCCATTAATGCTCGGTGTTTTTCCGGATAAGCATCGCGGAAATAACAGTATTTGGCGAAATCAATATTGCCAAAACGCCAGACCAGTGACTGGTTGGCAAAACGCAAATTGGGATCCAGCTTGTCTTCAAAGGGAACTCCGGCCGAAGCCATAATATCGCCGTCGCCGGTACTGTCAATCACAACCTTCCCTAAAATTGCTTTTCTCCCGGATTTGCTTTCAAAAATAATTCCTTTAACCTTGCCGTCTTCAACAATGGCTTCTGTCCCCCAGGAATGCAAAAACAACTCTACGCCGGCTTCCACGATCATATCATCTAAAACACCTTTCAGCCATTCGGGATCTACAGTGGCCGTCATCCTTACTTTACCGCCCACGACAACAAATAAAACATTTCTCCAGCGATCTAGTACTTCCGGATCGGAGGAACCTAACTCCTCTTTAGAAGGATAGAGGACACCACCTACTGCATCCAAGCGGTCGATCCATTCTTGGCAAAGTCCGGCTATTTGCAGTTCATTGGTACCGTCACTGAGCAGCAAAAGCTGGATGACTAACCCTCCCGTAGCCAAACCTCCCAAATGCCCGTATCTTTCCACAAGCACTGTTTTGGCACCGTTTCTGGCCGCAGCAACGGCGGCTGAATGTCCGCCGGGGCCGCCGCCCACCACCACCACATCTGCTTCATAAAATACTTCCGTTTCCCGGGCAGCTTCCCGCACCGTTTTAACCGCTTTTGTCAATACTAACAACCCCCTTTTTCTTTACCTGCAGGATACAGAATATTGTTAATTTTATTCCATTAATTTCTTTACTTTTTACCTTAGATCCTTTTTTCAGACAGCCTTAAACAATTTTTCTTTTCTAAAATCATTGCTGCAAACTATCACCTTCGCTTGCGAAAACAGCAAACAAACTACTTTAGTATTAATTATAATTTTTTAAAATGATATTTGTCTATAATAAATAAGTTTAATTTTGGACTAATCCACAAAAAAGTAGAAAAAACTTTTTAATCTATAACGTATGCATTAAAACTAGAATTTGGTATATTATACATAGCAAACAGGTATATACAGGTTTATACTAATAAACGCCAATTTACCCAGGAGGTGTGATTGATGAGAAAACTTTGGTATACAGAAGACAACATGTTAAAGATAGATGAAGCAGAAATTAGAAACAATTTAAGAAAAGAAATTGCTTTCCTCAACGAAACTAACATTGCAAGCATCACCATGAAACATCAAGGCAAATTCTTTCAAATTCCGCAGCTCTGGCAACTTACAGCATAGCTAACTAGAAAACCAACTGGCTCCCCCGCCTTTAACCTTAAACCACCACCAGAACAGCAATCTTGAGGAAAAATGCGCCATAACAAACGGCGCATTTTTCCTTTCCCCACACCATCATATAATCAATATCTTTTTATTTATATGAACAAACTATTGGCAATTGACTTGTAATACTACATAATCCGCCTATTGTCTTTGCAGTACAAGTACAAGGTTTAACATTTTGTGCTAGCGACGTAGTAAAAAAGACAAAGACTTGGTATAGTATAATTAGAAAACAGGTATATACAGGTTAATACAGGCATATTTATCAGGAGGTGGTAGCAGTGGGAAATAACACCCTGACTCCCGGACAAATTTATGAAGCTTGGACGGCCATCGGGCATAAAAAAGGAACAACACCGGCGTTTAAATTGTTACTTTTAGGTGTTTTGGGAGGTATTTTCATCGGCCTCGGCGCCCACGGCAATATTTTAGCCAACTATCTGTTTGCAGACATTAATG
>JAAYMK010000107.1 GCA_012521405.1 Bacillota bacterium | reverse complement strand
CGTTATGAAATTTTATCCCTTCCCTTAATTTAAAGGTAATTTTTAAGTTTTCAATATCTTCTTCCCAAGATTCAGCCAAAACTCCCTCCAGAGTTCTCTCTTCCGAAACCCCCAAGAGTGATTCCACACCAGGGAAACGGGCGGCGTAATTGGTGGTAGTATGTTCCGGCCCCAGATGTTCATATTTCCGGATAAAAAGTAATCTTAAATCTTCTGCACTTTAAATACGTATTTTTTTCGTTTGTGATTTTGTAAATTTCTCAGGTACCGATCCGTCACAGACGGCTGAGATCCTCCCGGCACCACCCCCGGCACAAACGATATTGATATACTCGGGACTTTTATAGGCACGAATAAATTCATCGTCCCCCTTGGTAAAAGGTAAATTTCTTTTTGCGGCTTTAAAATCACTTACCTTGCGGCCGATATGCTCAAAAAGAAACTGTCGTATTTGTTCTTTCGTCCAGCCTTCTGCCACCAGCGTGGCACGGTGTTCCGGTCCCAAAAGGACAACCATTTCACCGTCTTTTCCGCCGAAGCCCACATTAACAAGAGGCGAAGCCACATCGGCAATGGCACGCAGTACCGTTTCACCGGCGGGACTAAAATCTACAACCATTTTCGGGGCATCTAAAGCTAAAACGGTTACAGTGCTGTCTTCCGGTTTAAATCCTCTATCCACATGGAGTGGAGTAAAAGGGCTGTTTTCCTCATCTTCGCCAATCACATAAGTGTACTTACCCATATGTCCAAAAACCGATTTATCAAGGATTTGGGATTTCGCTCCGCCTACATTGTTAATGATCAAGCGCAATGTACGTCCAATGGTGGCATTTGCCCGAAATCCGGGACCAAAGACGTTACCTTGACAATTAAGCTTAATTTTTTTCCTGATGGGCCCATTGACAATGACCATAATGGCAACACCTTTTGTGGTTGTAGACGGCCACACAAGATTAAATTCTTTTTCCAAAACGGCCTCAAGCATGGCAATAACCACGGGCATATATTCCGGAAGACAACCGGCCATAACGGCATTAATGGCAGCCGTCTCCACCGTCAGTTCCACGTTACGCGGCGGGACAATACCAAGTACATGGTTAGCAGGTAAACCGGATGCTTCCACCATTTCCGCAATTAATTCCCTATAAGGCGGTATTACCGGCAATCCGTCCGTTAAATCCTCATCCATATAGCGATTAACCAATTTGACATAGTCGGCAATGGTGGTCATACTCTCCCCTCCCTTCCAGCTTAATCTGCCTGATCCGTTTGCAATGTCAGCAGCATTACAACTTGGGGAAAGGCGATTTCAGCACGACCCGCCAATTCCTTTTGCTCCAAATTAGCTATGGGATGCGGTATTACAACAAAGGGATAACCGGGTAAACCTCTCATCTGTGCAATCGCTTCGCCCGTTTTTGTAAATTGTTCAGTACAAACTACTACTGCCGGGACGCCTCGTTTTTCAATTTCAATACCATCGTGCACACTGCACGAGCTGCACGACCCTCAATCACCTGTTCCCACTAAAACAAAATCAACATCACGTATAGCTTCCGCCAATTCCTCTTCTTTAGCCGGGGCACTACCTACAAATTTGCTAACAACATCAACCACTGTAATGCCGAACTCTTTGTGCAATAAAGAACCAATTAGTAAGAGTAATTCTTTAGAGTTTTGTTTTGTGTTATCCAAGATTTTGCAGCTTAATCCTTGCAAATTGCGAAAACGTTTTGCCATTTTTACTTGCGGCGCCTGCAGTTGGCCTCCGGTAGGGTCAAAAAATTCTAAAGACATCTTTCCACCCCTTTCCTTAAACTCTATTGTCATACTTATCAGAAAATTATTGACATTTCAATTTATACTTTAGATAGCAGCCATTAGCAAAAATAATCCATTTTTTAAATTTAGCTTGCATAAAAATATAGTTTTGCGTGGCAATGGCTTTTAGGCCTAATGCCGGCGCAGGTATTTTATATATGCATCATAAACTTTTTCTTCATCAATTTGCGCGATCAATTTAGCTAATGGGATTTGCGCTCCCACTTGCTCTGCCAACTCCATGGCCAGTTCCTGGTCTTTATTAATAAATTTGCGCGGCATAGCATTGCTGACGGTAAACCTTTGCGGCAACCCAGGGACATCAAGTCTTTGTCGCAGGCTGTTTGCCATCCAGCTGGCTCCCGTCCCTTCCTGCATTACATCCAGCATCATTTTTAAGTCAAGACCGGCCTTTAACCCTACATTTAAGCATTCATGTAACAATGTCCCTAAATTAAAGGCAACCATATTATTAATTAATTTATAATTCTGACCGTTACCGCTTTTACCGGCGCGAAATATTTTTCTACCCATGGCGGCAAAAACAGGCCAGCATTTTTCAATGGCATCTTCGTCACCGCTGACGGTAAGCGTAAATTGGCCGATTTCATTGGTAGGGATATTTTTCGTTACCCCCACATCAATCACTTTGATGCCTTTTTCTTTACCTTTGCGGTAAATTTTGCGCACATAGTTGCCGCCAAGGGTACTGGCAAGAATAATAATCCTGCCGGCCTTTGCTTCTTCCCAAAGCCCTTCTTTGCCAAAGAGGACTTCTTGCGTTTGGGGAATATCTCGTACCATACTGATTACGGCATCGCTGGTAGCCATTACTTCACGGCAGGAACGCATACACACTGCACCGGCTGCCGCTATTTCTTCAAGGGCGGACCTGTTTTTATCATAAACAGTTAAGGGAATACCGGCAGCTAAAATGCTTTTTGCCATTACCATTCCAATATTGCCCACACCAATAAAACCGAATTTTAAAGTCACCCGACCTCCTCCTTTTCCCCACAGAATTTTCCGCCTTTTTCCCTGCGTTTTCTGGATATGGATGGCTTAACTTAAAATTAGCAAAACATTTTATCCTCTTCAATTTAAGTCTTCTATACCTGTGATTAAGATTAACGATACATTTTTCTTTGTCTGGAAAAAATCAGTACAAGAAGTAAATCAATTTTTTCTATAAGAACTATTAGTAAACAAAATTGTTATTGTATAAATATTCTGATAAATTAATCAATGAGGAAGCTTTGGCGTTTAGAGAAAAGAGGCTTGTATCCAAGCCGTTTTGCGCCACCGGAAAAATAGCAAGAAACAAAAAGGATAAACGAGGAAAACATTTTGGTTAATGGTATCTGTTTAACAGTATTTTTGCCGAAAGTGAGTTGATGACTTTGCAGATTGGTTTTATTGGTTTAGGCAATATGGGGATGGCCATGGCTAAACCCCTTGTGAAAAAAGGATTCCCCCTAATAGTCTTTGATCTTAACCCAGAGGCCATGACAGAGATGGCAAAACTGGGGGCCCAAACGGCTGCCTCCTGCCGGGAAGTAGCCCAAAAAAGCCATGTCATCATCAGTGTGGTGCGGGATAGCGCACAAAATAATCAGGTGTTATTCGGCAAAGACGGCGTCTGGGAGGGAATTAGCAAAGATAAAATTATTATCGTTGCCAGCACCGTCAGTCCCAAGTATGTACAGCAACTGGCCCAAAAAGCTAAAGAAATAGGCGTTCATGTCATTGATATGGGAGTTAGTGATCCCAGCGGCCCCCTGCATTATCAAGAAGCTTGCCTTACCCTCATGATTGGCGGAGAGGAGGAACCTGTGGCACGTTGCCGGCCTCTTTTTGCCGCCATGGGTGAACATATTTTTCATTTGGGTCCGGTCGGAACCGGAATGGCTTACAAATTAGTTAATAATCTCTCCGCCATCGGCAACGCAGCCATCACGCGCGAGTGTATAAATTTGGGACTGAAGGCCGGACTGGATTTAGATAAAATGCTGGAAGTAATGAGTGTCAGCTCCGGCGGTACCTGCCTACAGCAAATTGAAGTTTATATGAAAAAACACGGTCTCAAAAGACCTGCTTCCAAAGCAAGCGGCGACACAAAATTAACCAACAAAGATAAAAAGCTTGCTTTAGAGCTGGCAGCGTCTGTGGGTGCCCAAACTCCTATAGCTGATTTTTTAAGTACCTTGGACTTATCAGTTTACGATGCGTATTTGACCGCTAAAGCACAAGATTAATTGGCTTTTACTTTGCCTCCAGTTCAGATAAAAGAAACCGCTTCCTGAAAAACTTTATGGGGCGGTTTCTCCTTTTTTCAGACCAGGTGGGAAAAGAATTATGTTATAATACAAAAAACATTTAATTTAGGTAGTAATACTGCCGTCTCATGCTGGAGGTGTATAAATGTGAGTAATAGTTGTTCCTGTTCTGAGAGCGACCAACTTTCCGGCTGTCTGGTTTGTGGCCAAGATTTGTACTATCTTCCCAACAAGCCCCTGCGTGCCCGCTGTTATTACTGTGGCAAGGAAGCCATTACCCACTCCTTCTGCCTGGAAGGACATTATGTGTGTGATGATTGCCATGCCGGAAGTATTTTAGAACTTGTTGCGCAGGTCTGCCAAAAAAGTGATTTAACCGACCCCCTTGCCCTTTTGCTGGAAGTTTTTAAATTGCCTAATTTAAAGATGCATGGGCCGGAATACCACAGCATCGTACCGGCTGTGTTGGTAACGGCCTTTGGCAATAGTAGTAAGCAAAAAGATCATGCTATCATTAGCGAAGCCATCGCCAGGGGGAAAACCGTACCCGGCGGCGTGTGCGGCACCCATGGTTCTTGTGGTGCTTGCATTGGCATTGGTATTGCTTATTCCTTAATCCACCAAGTTACTCCTTACGCGAAAAAACACAGAGGCAATGCCAACCGTATGACTGCCTTAGCTTTAGACGCCATCAGTAAACTTGGCGGTCCAAGATGCTGTAAAAGGGAAGCTACGCTGGCCATCGAGACAGCCAGAAAATATTTTAATTGTTTTGAACTTGATGATTCCGGGAAAAACAAATATCTTTGCAGCCAATTTAGGCGCAATGAAATGTGCATAAAGGACGCCTGCCCCTATTACCCACTTACAGACCATAAGTAGCTTATGAAAGAGGGAAAGTGATGCGTAAAATCTTAAGAAAAACATACAGTGTCTGTCCGGTATGTCTAAAACGCATTCCTGCAGACCATGTGGCTTTAGGCAATAAAATTTACCTGGAAAAAAGCTGCCCTGAACATGGAAGTTTCTCCACAATTATCTGGCACGGTCTGCGCGATCTGGAGTCTTGGCGCGGCAACCTGCCGGAGATTGCCGAGGGGGAAAACGAAAATTGTCCCCATGCTTGCGGCTTATGCCCAGAACACCAACAAGATACTTGTTGTGTCCTGCTGGAAGTAACAAAACGCTGCAATTTACGCTGTACTTTTTGCTTTGCTCAAGGCGGAGACGGTGAAGACATCCCCTTTGCCACTGTCCGTAGCCATTTATTTGCCCTTGCCGATCCCGGCAAAACATTAGTACAGTTAAGTGGCGGCGAACCCACAGTGCGGGATGATCTGCCGCAAATCGTAGCCGCTGCCAAAGAAGCGGGCTGTCAATATGTGCAGTTAAATACTAACGGGATTCGCCTGGCCCAGGATCAGGAATTTGTCAAAGAGCTGGCCCAAGCCGGCTTATCTTTTGTTTTTATGCAATTTGACGGCACCAATGACGATATTTATCGTCGCTTGCGCGGGCAAGACTTATTTGCTCTAAAAAAGCAAGCCATTGAGCATTGCGCATTATTTAATTTAGGAGTTACCCTTGTGCCCACCCTGGTGCCAGGTGTAAATACAGATGAAATCGGCAATCTTATTCGTTTTGCCGTTGCGCATGCTCCTGCCGTCCGCGGTGTCCATTTTCAACCTGTCAGTTACTTTGGCCGGATTCCTGCTCTGCCCTCCGAGGCAGAACGCTTTACATTAGATCAGTTGCTTGCCGCCATTGAAGCGCAAGCGGGAGAACTTGTACCGCAGGATTCTATTCTGCCCTCCCGCTGTGACCATCCCCTTTGCGGCTTCCATGGGGATTACATTGTTATGAATGACAAAACCCTTTATCCCCTAAGGCGCAAAGAAGAAAATTGTTGCTGCCAACCTACTACTGCAGAGCAAAACCGTGCCTTTGTGGCACGCAGGTGGCAACGACCGCAAGCTGAAGCTGCCCTTTCCTCTGACCAAGAAAATCCTTCCTTGGCCGGGGATGAAATTGAAACTTTGGAAGGATTTCTCCGCCGAATTCGTTCCCATAGTTTCACCCTCACAGCAATGGCTTTTCAAGATGCCGGCAATCTTGATCTTGAACGCCTGCGTCGCTGCAGCCTGCATGTCTTTGCTAACGGCCGTTTCGTACCCTTTTGCGCCTATTACCTGACTAAGCAAGGCTAAACTATAGCATCTTATTAGTACTTTTTATAGCTTTACCTGCATTATGTTTATATTGACATAGTGTTTAATTTGTCCTTATAATTAAGGTGGATTCCAGTACCTGTTAATATGGAGTGAAAGGGTGAAGAAATGAGACTCTCAAGAAAGGTATTGACGATCAACGGTGTTGAGAGGGCTGTCTTGTACAATCCTGAAAAGGATTCGCTGGCAGTTGTCCTACGTAGGTTGGGCCTGACAGGCACAAAGATCGGTTGCGGTACAGGTGTCTGCGGTGCTTGCTCCGTCATTCTTAACGGCAAAGTCATCCGTTCTTGCACTAGGAAAATGAAATCAGTTCCGGAACACAGCACAGTTCTAACCATTGAAGGTATTGGCACCCCCCAAAATCTGCATCCGCTACAACAGGCCTGGATTACTTACGGCGGCGCCCAGTGTGGTTTTTGTAGCCCGGGCTTTATCGTTTCCGCTTATGGCCTCTTAAGTGAAAATCTCAATCCTACCCGTGAAGAGGTACGCGCATGGTTTGAAAAACACAGAAATGTTTGCCGCTGCACAGGGTACAAGCCCCTGGTAGATGCAGTCATGGCAGCGGCCAAAGTGATGCGCGGTGAAGCCACCATGGAAGACATTACTTATGATTTTTCCCAAGAAAAAGGTGGCATTTATGGTTCCCGTTATCCCAGACCTACTGCGCTGGGTAAAGTTACCGGCTTAACCGACTACGGCGATGACATCAAGCTAAAGATGCCCGAAGGCGTTGCTCACTTGGCCGTTGTCTTGGCTGAAGCACATCACGCAAACATTATTGAAATTGATGTTTCCGAAGCGGAAAAAATGCCTGGCGTCTATAAAGTCATGACCGCCAAGGACGTCAAAGGTACCAACAACTTGGATGCACCCTCCATTGTACCTCGTCAAAAAGGTAAAGGAATTACTGAATTCCCGGTTATTGCCGGCAAGAAGATCTGCCGTCGCGGTGACGTGGTAGCACTGGTGGCTGCTGATACGGAAGAGCATGCCCGCGCTGCCGCCAAGAAAGTTAAGCAAAAACTAGAAATCTTGCCTGCATATATGACCTACCCTGAGGCTGTCATGCCCAACGCCATCCAGCTTCACGAAGGCCAGCCCAACTACTACATGAGCCAGCCTGTATTTAAAGGTGAAGTTACAGATGAAACTTTTGAAAACGCAGCCTATGTGGTAGAAGGCAGTTTCCATTCCCAACACGAGCCTCACTTACCTATTGAACCGGATGTTGTCCAAGCTTATTACGATGAAGACGGCATGTTAACCATTCAATGCAAATCCCAATCCTTAACGGAAAGCATTGAAGCCGTTTCCATCGCTTGCGGTATTCCCAAAGAAAAGCTGCGCATGATTATGAACCCCTCAGGCGGTTCTTTCGGTTACTCAACCAGCTCCAATACATATGCGCTGGTTGTCACAGCAGTACAAAACCTCAATATGCCTTGCACTCTGACCTTAAGTTATGATGAGTTTAACCATATGACCGGTAAACGGTCCGCTACCTATGCCAACGGACGTATTTGCTGTGATGAAAACGGTAAAATCATTGCCGCAGAATATGATATTGCTTTAGACCATGGCGCATATGCCGTTGTTGCTCCCAAAATCTTTAATAACCTTGTTTCTGTCGGCTTCCACGGCTACAATATTCCCAATATCAGAGCTCTTGCCCGCGGTGGCTCCACAAACCATGCTTTCAATACTGCCTATCGCGGATTCGGTGCTCCTCAAGTTTACACAACTACAGAAGCACTGATTGATATGCTGGCAGAAGAAGCCGGAATTGATCCTTGGGAGTTCCGCTACATTAACGCAGCCCGTCCGGGAGACTTAACAATTAACAGCCGTCCCTATCATGATTATGTCTATCCGGAGCTACTGGAAAAAGCTAAACCTATTTATGATCAGTATAAAGCTGAAGCTGAAGCTGCCAAAGCTGAAGGCAGGCATGTGGGTGTCGGTATCAGCATGGGCGGATTCTTGATTACCATCGGCTGCTTCGACTCCGCTGAAGTTGCCCTGGAATTAAACCCCGACGGCACCATCACCCATTACAGCACTTGGGAAGATGTAGGTCAGGGTGGTGATATCGGTTGCCTAACCCATGCCGTCAAAGCCCTTGAACCGCTGGGAATCACCCCCGATAAAATTAGACTGGTCATGAATGACACCAAAACATGTCCTGATACCGGTCTTGCTGCCGCCAGCCGTTCCCACTACATGGCAGGTAACGCCACCATTGACGCAGCCAATAAACTCTTGAATGCCATGCGCAAACCGGACGGCAC
This sequence comes from Bacillota bacterium, assembly GCA_012521405.1. Taxonomy (GTDB): domain Bacteria; phylum Bacillota; class Dethiobacteria; order Dethiobacterales; family Dethiobacteraceae; genus JAAYSO01. Next base: position 21,578 of record JAAYMK010000107.1, on the reverse strand, counting down.
CTACAGAACTTATGAAGAAATGGTAGCAGAAGGCATCCCCACCAAGTATATCGGCCATTATGACCAGTTTAACATCGGCTTACCGCCGGGACTGGATCCCAACACCGGTGAAGGTGAAAAGAACCCCACCTATATGTACAATGTGAACCTGGCTTTAGTAGAAGTTGACGTCAATACCGGTAAAGTTCAAGTACTGAAATATACCTGTGTGGCCGACGTCGGTGTCATTGGCAACCGTCTTGCCGTGGAAGGTCAGGCATACGGCGGCTTGTCCCACAGCATCGGTTTTGCCCTGAAAGAAATCTACGATGCCGAAGACAAGCATGGCAACATGGTCGGCTGTGGTATTCCCACCATCTCCGACATTCCCGATGACTTTAATGTCATCTTTGTCGAAAACCCGCGTCCCAACGGTCCGCACGGCTCTTGCGGCTGCTCTGAATGCTTCCAATCCTCCAACCACATGGCAGTAATTAATGCCATCAACAATGCCTGCGGCATTCGCATCTACGAACTGCCGGCCACACCGGAAAAAATTAAAGCCGCCTGGGAAGCCAAGCAGCGCGGTGAAGAATTGAAGCCCAGGAAATACTTCCTCGGCTCCGATTTCGAAGAAGAATTAGAAGAAATTAAAGCAAATCCCATCTAAAACTTAAAAGTTGCCCGGATTTTTCGACAGTGGTTCATAAAGGGCTCGTCCGTTTGACGAGCCCTTTAAAACAATTTAGAGCAAAATTTTCATCCTTTCATACTGTCTACAAGTTAATATACCAGATAACATAAATTTACTCTGACAATACACCTCTACATTTTGTATAATTAAAACAACAACAAACGACTTTGACAGTTACCGGTGGAAAACATTTTTGCAGAGCCCGAACCGGAAAGGAATGATAGCTTATGGTCAAACTGGAAGAATATAGACTTGAGGATTCAACCTCCCTTACCGCAAAATGTTTTCACGGGGAGCCTGCCTCATGTTCCTTTGCCTGTCCTTTTCAGCTGGATGTACGTGGTTTTCTCCGCAGGGCCAGCGAAGGAAAATGGAAAAGGGCATATAAAACTTATCGCACCGCCACCGTTTTTCCCGTCATCGTCAGCACACTTTGTGATCAACCCTGCCAAAACCGCTGCCAGCGCACATTACTCGGTGATGAAGCCATTGCCATACGGGAAATTGAAAAAGCTTGCATTAAATACACGAAAAACAGAAAGCCTCAAGCTTATGCTATCCCGCCCAAGCCAGAAAAAATTGCCGTGGTCGGTGCCGGAGTAGCGGGCCTCTCCTGTGCGCTAAATCTGGCAGAAAAGAATTACCAAGTGACCGTTTTTGAAAAAGAAGATACTTGGGGAGGAATTTTACGCGACCACCCTGATTTTCCCGCCTTTGACGAAGATATTAAGTTGCAGTTTTCCGCCGTGGACGTGGATTTTAAGTTTAAGCATAAAATTAATTCCTTAACTGAACTGGCGGATTTTGCTGCCGTGTATATTGCCACAGGTGCCGGCGGGGATGATTTTGGCCTTTTGTCAAGCTGGAATGACGAAGTCTTTACTACGGCTAAAGATAAAATTTTCCTTGGCGGTATGCTTGCCGGCTTAACTTTAATGGAAAGTATCGCCCAAGGCAATCTTTTATCTAAAATTATTGAAGGCTACCTGCAAACAGGGCGTGCTTCCCTGGGTTATGACGTTTATGACAAAAATTATTGCGGACATTATCTGGAGCATGAAGATGCCGTTTCCCAGCCCAGGGTAATAGCGGCTTCTCCTGAGGGTTATACTGAAGAAGAAGCAAAACAAGAAGCGGCGCGCTGCCTTTTCTGTGATTGCGATAAATGTCTCACACAATGTGAAATGCTGAAGCGCTTTAAGAAAAACCCGCACATCATTGCCGTGGAAGCTTACAATGATACCAAAGCCAATCCCCCTTATTCAACCCGTTCCCTTACCAGGCAGACCTATTCTTGCAACCTGTGCGGTTACTGTAAATCTATTTGCCCTGAAGGCATAGATATTGGCGCAGTTCTCCGCCTTTCCCGCCGCGCCCGCATGAGCGCAGGTATCCATCCTGCCGCGCTGCAGGATTTTTGGTTGCGGGAAATGGATTTTGCCACCTCTACAGGTGCTTATATTTCCGCCCCTAAAGGTAAGGAAACCTGTGAGTATGCCTTCTTCCCCGGCTGTCAATTGGGCGCAGCCGCTCCTGAAAACGTGCTGCAGGCTTATGCTTATCTGGCACAAAACTATGATACGGGCATCATGCTTACTTGTTGCGGTGCCCCCGCCTACTGGGCCGGAGACGATGAGCGCCTGGATAACAATCTGGAAAAAATCAAGCAGGACTGGACAGCTTTAGGCAAACCAACTTTAATATTTGCTTGTGCCACCTGTGAAACTCTTTTTAAACAATTTTTGCCAGAAACAAAAACAGTTTCCCTTTATGAACTCCTTGCCCAAGACGACCAGCTCACACCGGCACAGCCCTTTGCCGAAGGCGCAGTTTTTGATCCTTGCAACGCCCGGGGCAATGAGGACATGCAGCATAGTGTGCGCATATTAGCCCAAAAAGCCGGCATTACCATTACCGAACTTAAAGATAAGAACCGTTGCTGCGGTTACGGCGGCCTGATACGTCTGGCCAATCCCTCACTTTATGACGAAATCACACAAAACCGGGCCAAAGCCAGCGAAAAACCGTATATTGTCTATTGTGTCAACTGCCGGGAGGTTTTCACTTCGCGCGACAAGGATGCCGTTCATATTCTGGATATGGTCTTTGGCACGGGCAAAAACCGCAAAGTACCTACTCTGCTGGAGAAGCGGGAAAACAGCCTGGAGGTGAAAAAGGCACTGATGGCTGAAATTTCAGGCACCAGTTTTACACCGGAAAAACAGCCCTGGGATGATCTCACTTTACTCATTGATGATGAACTCCAAAAGGAAATGGAAGCAAAACTTATCTCTGCCGGTGAACTTAAAGAAGCCATCTGGCAGGCGGAAACCACCGGCGCAAAATTTTACGATGAAAGCGATAACATGTGTTTAACCTACATGGTAAAACCCGTCATCACTTATTGGGTGCAATACCGGGAAGTAGGCCCGCAAACTTATCAAGTTTACAGTGCTTACTATCATCGCATCCGTATTAAAGAGGAGGGATAAAGATGGCGGCTGAGGATAGAAAGTGGAAATGTTGGCAATGTAATCAGGAGCTTGTTAAGCAGCAAGTTTTGTTCACTTATTTAGGGCACACATTCTCTCATGACCTGCCTACTTGCCCTAAATGCCGCCGTGTATTTATCCCCAAGGAACTGGCTGACGGCGCCATTGCCGAAGTGGAAGAACAACTGGAGGATAAATAGAAGAAAAAAACTGCCTCGTGTTTGCCGAGGCAGTTTTTGCGTTTTTTAAAAGTTATCTTTCCTTACCACTATGTACGGAATTTATACTTACTTTTTTTTCTTGAAACCCGGTCCCATATTACTGAAAACTAATGTTAATTCCATATCGGAAAGCCGTCTTGACTCCATTTTAGGTGGCAAGGTAGACGGGTTGGGATAGGGATAATCCATGGCTTCAAAGGCATCGTTAATCATAATACCGGAACCGTGTAGTTCTTCGGCATGCAAGAGACAATAAACCATGGCAGCGCCGCCGGCTTCAGGCGGGATTAACCCGTCAAAACCGGGCATGGCCAACTTGGGCATTTCTTTTCCCTCCGGCAGCGGAGGCAATTTGGAAAAATCAATTCTGCCGACTCCTGCCGGGATCATGCAAAAGACATGCACACCTGTTCCCTTTACTTCATTGGCCAAAGACATTATTATTGATGTGGCCGCCGCTTTACCGGCAGTATAGATGCTTCCTCCCACCAGGGGCGGGCAGTAGTGGAATTGCGTTGTACTGTAAGTAACAATACCGTGTCCGCGCTCAATCATACCCGGCACAAATTCCTTCACCAAAAGCATAACGCCACGGGCGGAAATGGCGTAAGACTGATCAAGATCTTCAATGGGGGAACTTAAAACGGGTCCGTTAAGCCGCATATTCATAGCGTTATTAATGAGTATATCTACTTTACCAAATTTGGCAAAAGCTTTTTCCGCCAAATTTTTTACTTCCTCTTCTTTTGTTATGTCAGTTTTAACAAATAATGCCGTATCCGGACCGTTCTCTGCGTTAATAACGCGTTCGGCTTCTTGCCCTTCTTTTTCCAGGATATCGGCAATGACAACCTTGCCGCCGGCCCAAGCAATAGCCCGGGCAAAGCCTAGGCCGATATTTCTGGCACCACCGGTAATGACCGCCACTTCGCCCTGCAGGGCATCTTTTTTGATCCCTACATATTCTAAATCAATGGGTTCAATATTCAAAAATGAATTTGTCACTACATTTTTCTCCACTGACATTGTGTTCTCCTCACCCCATGCCTTTTATTTTTTACAAAGCTTAAGCCTGTGCAGCTTCCGTTAACACCGGCATTACCAAAACCGGTTTTAAAAGCCTCCTTTCCTTTTTTTATCGTTCTCGGCAAAAAAACTGCACTGAATTTTGGCAATACTACGAATATTTTCTCCAACTACCAGGAAATATTTGTCTTACTTTTCATTATACTCTGAAGTTAAGCCTTATTCAATCTTTTTATTACGCCGCGTAAGGGCTAGCCGTTCCTTTTCTTATTAAATTTTTTGCCGCTTTTGCAGTTCTTTAACAAGCAATTCAGCTGCATATTCAACATAATCATAACATTTTTGTCTAGCTTCCTTGTCGGCGGCAAATCTACTAAACTCCTCGGGGAAATCATATCCTGTTAATTCGCGGCAATTCACTGTGCCAAAACGTTCGGCAAAATCTTTGTGAATACTCAGCGCCGTTTCATAAATCTTCATGGCCAATTCCTTATCATCAGCCGCAAGGCGGTTGTAAATGAGACCTATGACCATGAACACACCGGACAAGGCGCCGCAAACGGAGCCGGTAAGGGCTATTCCCCCGCCAAAGCAACTGGCCACACTGGACGGCACTTCTTCGTCATAGTCCTCCAGCAATTCATTTCTTCCAGCTAGGAAGGTGGATTCGGCACAGTTATATCCTTGCGCAAAATAATGTTTTGCGGCCGCAACGACTCTCTCTGCCAAATTACTCATAAAAGAACTCCTCCCATCAAAATATACTTATTGATACGCCAGCAATGCTTCTTCATAAGTTTATTATTATTTTCTGCAAAAAAATATTAATTCCTTGTGAGAAAAAGCTGACACTAAAAAATCTAATGTATTGTCCTTACTTAACAGGGCTGGTAAAATATGCATAAAGTATTTAAAAGGAGGCCCAACTTACATGCCATTAATAAAACAATGCAAGGGGAAAAGAAAGTTCAGGCAGATAGCTTTGCCCGCCATTATCTTTTTGCTGGTATTTTTACTACCTATAAGTGAGATCCATGCTTCCGGTTTTACGGATGTGGAAGGCGATACTGCCTCGGATGTTTTTACACTTTCTGTCCTAGGCATAATTGACGGTTACCCGGACGGTACTTTTAGGCCCCATCACGGCATCAGCCGTGCGGAATTTGCCAAAATTACCGTCACCGCCCTGGGTTTAGAAAATACTTTAGACCTTTATGCCACCGCCCCATCCCACTTTATTGATGTCAAAACCGGGGATTGGTACCACAAATATGTTACTGCGGCGGTGGAACAGGGCATCCTGAAAGGGTATCCGGGCGGCGTTTTTAAGCCAAACGCTCCACTGTTGGCAACGGAAGCCTTAACCATGATTTTGCGCCTTTTAGGCTACAATGACCACTTGCCGGGCAGTTGGCCCCATAATTATGTTTTAAAGGCCGCTGAACTAGGATTAATTGACACTAAAGATTTTACAAACTCCACAGCAACGCGCGCCTTTGTGGCCACTGTACTTAATAAAGCTTTAGATCTCCAATTGGTAAAGTGGGACAATTTTTTCCAAGGATTTTTCCCAGCAGGCAAAACTTTACGGAAAAACTTTTTACACGGAGAAATTCTCCGGGAGGTAAAGGTGTTTTCCACAGACAACAAGCACCGACGCATGATTGTCATTAGCGAAAATGAAAATCTAGAGACAATTAGTCTGGATGTTGCCGGTGATGTGGCTATTTTGGGCGATTTTTCTTTTGCGGAGTTAAAGCATCACTATGTAAACTGTATTATACAAAACGGTACCATCAAAGGCATTGAAATCCTAAGCACCGCCGTGAGCGGTGAAGTAGAAGCTGTAAGCCCTTATACAAGAGTGGTAACAGTCAACGGCATCGACCTGGTGTTTAACCACAGCCTTAATCTGCCCCCAAAAGGCAAAGAAATCACGGTTTATCTCTACAAAGATAAGGTTTATCTTTGGCAATAAGAAGTAACCCTCTTTGACCTCACTATTTTGGGAGGTTTCAAAAAGGGTTTTTTTCTGCCCATAAAGTTAATTTGTGAAAGTCTCGCTGCAAAGTTTTAGGAAACGTTGCGGCAAACGCGGGTTGGAGAAAAAATGCAGGTGGATATAGGAACCAAAACAATTATATTTGCGTTCGCCTCTAAATGTTTGTTCTCTAGTTCTGTAAAGATAACTGCTTCCGGCTGCCTCCATCTCTGACCAGCGAAATTCATGGCCGCGGCAGCTTTCCTCCGGCGGCAATAGTTTATTATCTACTGTACCCTTTACTTCTACGTACCCCAAGGCTTGGCGGTTTGTGTGCATGCGGGCGCGACCGGGAAAAATGCCACACATGGGATATGTTTCACCTTCTATCGTGGTAAGAGCTTGCGCCAAATACATATAGCCGCCACTTTCCGCATAAATGGGCATGCCGGCCTCCGCCTTTACTTTTAGCTCCCGGCGTAAAGCTTGATTGGCCGCCAATGCTTTAGCATACATTTCCGGGAAACCGCCACCCAACAGTACACCCTGGCAGTTTGCCGGCAGGCGGGCATCATGAAGGGGTGAAAAGGGCACCAGCTCCGCCCCTAAAGCCTCCAAAAGAAGCAAGTTTTCCGGATAATAAAAATGAAAGGCTTCATCTAAAGCCATGGCCAAACGACATTTAACAAGTTGTCTCTGCGGCAACACAGATTTAGTAACAGGGGGCAATTTATCTGCTGCTGCTGCTGCGGCAATTTTTATGATGGCGTCCAAATCAAAGTACCTTTCCGCCAGCTCGGCCAAGTACGTAAAAAGTTGCGCCAGATTTTCCCCTTCCCAGGCTGGAACCAATCCTAAATGCCGCTCTGGAATGGTGATGTCCAGATTGTGAGGCAACCAACCTATGACCGGTATCTTTAAAGATGTCTCCACCGCCTCCTTTAAAATCTGAAAGTGGGAAGCACTGCCTAAATGATTAAAAATCACCCCGGCAAAATGTACTTCCGGGTCAAAATTAACATAACCTCCAACCATGGCGGCGGCACTGCGGGCCATTTTGGCGCCGCTGGCCACCAAAAGCACAGGTGTTTTTGTGATTTTCGCCACATGAGCTGAACTGCCCAGCTCCCCTCCCCCTTTTCTCCCATCATATATACCCATTACTCCTTCAATGACGGCTACGGCGGTTGGTGGCACACGGCGGTGAAGAATTTCCCGGATCTGTGCCGGTGAAAGGATCCAGCTGTCCAAGTTGCCGGCAGGCATCCCGGCGGCAACCGCATGAAAACCGGGATCAATAAAATCTGAACCCACTTTAAAGGGTACAATTGAGTACCCACGTCGCTTTAAAGCAGCAATGACGGCGGCGGTGACAGTGGTTTTTCCGACACCGCTATGGGTACCAGCGATTAAAATTCGTTTCACGCACGTGCCTCCTTACTTTCCAAGGCAAGATTCACCAGGGCATTGACAATGGCCGCTGCCACAGGACTTCCTCCCTTTTCTCCCCGTACGGTAATCCAGGGTAAAGAATATGCTGTAAGCAATTCCTTTGCTTCCGCCGCCCCTACAAAGCCTACCGGTACCCCGATGACCAGCGCCGGTTTGGCTCTGCCCTCATCTACGGCACGCAGCAGGTGAAATAAAGAAGTAGGTGCATTGCCAATGACGAAAATACCGCCGTCAGGGCACTCCCTTACGGCATGCTCCATGGCAGCCATGGCCCGGGTTATGCCGCGTTTTTTGGCCTCTTTTTTGATTTCCAGATCATGGATTAAGCACACCGGTTTAATACCCAGCTGCTGAAGGCCGAGGCGGCTTAAACCTGTACGCACCATTTCCACGTCACAATAGATTGGCTCATTCGCCAGCAAGGCAGACAAAGCGGCTTCCACCGCTTGCGGACTAAACGCAAGCATGGCAGCGTAACTGCTGTCACCTGTGGCGTGGACAACTCTTTTGACAATGGGCTTTTGCCGCGGCGTAAATGTAAAACCGCGTATTTTCCTTTCAATAATTTCCATACTCTTTTCTTCGATCTTATGTGGGTCTTTGATAAAATCCATCACAGCCTCCCCGTTGGTCTACATATTTTATTTACCCGCTCATACCTTTGGTCAACAGTTTTTTCAGCTCTGCCATAATCTGCTCCCCAGTTAAACTCTCAGACTGCCGTGGCGGTCTTTTGACAATAACAATGGGGATTTGGCACGCCTTGGCGGCGGCAACTTTCTCCCGCGTACCACCGGTAGTGCCGCTATCCTTTGTCAGGACCACTTCCGCTTTATATTCCCGCCATAAAACTTCATTTAACGCTTGGGAAAAGGGCCCCTGCATAGCCACAATGTGCCCCGGCTTAATGCCTAAAGACGCACAGTGCTGCAAACTGTCTACATCCGGCAGCACCCGTACAATTACTTCATGTTCCGGCGAAAAGACAGGCAAACATGCTGCCAGATGGCGTGTGCCAATGGTTAAAAAAGCAACACGACCCAAGCGGGCAGCCAGCTTGGCCGCCGTAGGGAAATCTTCGGCGAAATAAACACCCTCTTCCTCTTTGATTTCACTGGCGGGCCGTTCGTAGCGCAGATAAGTAATGTTTGTGGTGGCGGCGGCTTCCCGGGCCACTTCCGTGGCCCGCCGGGCAAAGGGATGTGTGGCATCAATTAAAACTTTAATTTGACGCTTGCGAATAAATTGCACTAGCTGCACAGCATCCATAGCTTGGGTAATTACTTCACAATTACCCTGCCGCTGCAAAAGTTCCGCCCCATATGCCGAGACCACTGTAGCCACCATTTTCACATCCGGATAAGCTTTAGCAATGGTAGCTGCCAGCTGGCGGGCATCTTTTGTGCCTCCCATTAAAAGAATCATACTGCATAACCTCGCGGTGTTACCATTTTGCCCTGGATAATTTTTGTTTGGCTATTGCCAATGATGACAGTGGTAGACATATCCACTTCTTCCACCGGCAGTGTAGCCAGGGTACCAACAAAGGCGGTTTCCCCCGGGCGGCCGCTGTTTTTCACAAAACCGGCGGGAGTTTCCCCGCTACGGTATTTTTGTACAAGCCTTAATGCCTGCCGCAAATGTTCTTGCCGGCCACGGCTGCGCGGATTGTAAAGCACAATGACAAAATCGGTCGCGGCAGCGGCTTCCAGGCGTTTGACTATGATTTCCCAGGATGTCAACAAATCGGAGAGACTGATGACGGCAAAATCATGCACCAAGGGTGCCCCTAAAGCGGCCGCGGCGGAAGAGGCCGCCGTGACCCCGGGAATAATCTCAACAGGCAAATCTTTTGGCGCCACCTCAAGCACTAAACCGGCCATGCCGTAAACGCCGGGATCGCCACTGGAAATGACCGCCACATGATATCCTGCCAAGGCTTTGGCTACTGCCTCTTGCGCCCGTTGCACTTCCTTTTTCATCCCGTAAGCCAGCACTGTTTGTTTAGACAGCAAATGTTCTATCAAATCAATATAGGTTTTGTAACCAATCACAACATCCGCCTCTTGTAGTACCTGTAAAGCCTTTGGCGTTAAGTAAGCCTGATGCCCGGGTCCAAGGCCAACCACGGAGATTCGTCCTCCACCACGGCGATGGTTATTTGTTTTAATTTTTGCTTGGGTACCAGCACTTTGCTGCTGCGTGCCGCCAGGATTGCTGCCGGAACACATACACTTCCCACCCCCATTGTTTTCTCCACAAACTCTGATTTTTCATAGGAATATTTTACTTCTCGCAATTCCGCTGCCGGAAATAAACACAAAGGAACCTTTAGTTTCTGCGCAGCTTCCAGTAAGCCGGCTTCAGTTTTTTTCTCTTCAATGCTGGCAAGTTTGGCAATGGAACCAAGGGCCAAATTGTGGCCATTAAATACGGTTTCAAGAGCGCCTATAATTTGTGCAGCCGTCACCCCCCGGCGGCAGCCAATCCCTACAAATAGATTTTTTGGCCGCAGCATGAGCTCATTGCCCACAAGTCCCGGCAAATTTAGATTATGTGTTAATACAGCCCGGTACTTTTTTGCTTTTTGCCAAGTTAAATTAAATAGCGGCTTTATGGCAATCCCTGCCGGCTTGCCAAAAACACTTTCCGGCCAGTCAGTATAGAGAAAAATAGTCTCCCCTTTGAGCATGGCCGCATTAAATTCTTTGATCTTTTCCACCGGTTCCGGCTTTAAGTTAAAATCATAAGCCAGAGCATCAACGGCACGCAGACCGGCAACGTCGGTGGCGGTGGTAATAACCGGCACAGCCCCCAAGCATTCCGCCACGCGCCGGGCCAACATATTGGCACCTCCCAGGTGCCCGGATAGGAGGGAAATGGCAAAAAGGCCGCCGTCATCCACTACCACCACAGCCGGATCATTGCTTTTACCCTGTAAATGAGGCGCCAAAATCCGTACAGCTATACCTGTAGCCATAATTAAGACAAGTTGCTTCTTTTCCTGAAACAATGCGGGCAATGTTTCCTTTAACACCGTAAAAGCTTCAGCCTCATCACCGGCCTGGCACAATTTTTCCGGCAAAAAAACAGGAAATTTTAACTTTTTGCCTAAACGCAAAGCCAGTTTGCGCCCGCGCGGTGTGATGGCCATAATGGCTCCGTCCATCATTTTTTCCCCTTACGATAGCCATGAGAAAATTCGGGCGCATACAGGCGGGAGACAGACTCTGTGTTCCCCAAAAAGTCCCCCAATAAAATCATGGCTGTTTTGGTAATGCCTGCAGCTTTTACCTGTTCCGCCAAAGTCGCCAGTGTGCCCCTAATGACCCGCTCTTGGGGCCAACTGGCCTTTTCCACCACCGCCGCCGGTGTTGTTGTCGGATAAGCCTTTAAAAGCTCCGCCACAACCTTATCAATCATGCCAACACTTAAAAAAATGCACATGGACGCCTGGTGCATCGCCAATTTACTTAAACTTTCTTTTTCCGGCACCGGTGTGCGTCCCCCCAAGCGGGTGATGATAACCGTCTGGGTCACTTCCGGCACAGTCAATTCCCGTCCCACGGCAGCCGCCGCAGCAGCATATGAAGAAACACCGGGTACGATCTGCGTGGCAATGCCCGCCGCTTCCAGCTGCCTTATCTGTTCCTGAATGGCGCCGTAAAGGGAAGGATCGCCTGTATGCAGGCGGACCACCTTTTGCCCTTTTGCCACTGCCTCCTGCATTAAACGCATAAGCCGCGGTAAATCCAGGTCTTTACTGTCCACAATTTTTGCCCCGGGATTTGCATAGCACAAAATTTCCGGATTAACTAAAGAACCGGCATAAATAATCAAATCTGCTTCCTTTAACAAACGAGCTCCCTTTATCGTTATTAATTCCGGATCACCGGGTCCGGCCCCAACAAAATAGACTGTCATTTTTCCCTACTCCTTTTGGCGATAATGAGTGACAGGTAGTCCACCGCTTGCCCGCGATAAGCAAAGGGGTCATTGCTCCAAAATTCTTCTTCGCCACCCACGCGACTCACTAAATAGGTTTGCCGGTCAAAGCCGTTTTCTATTATCAGGTCAAGAATCTCATCATAAGCGGCAGAAACTTTTAAGAACACCACCGTATCAAAATAACGTGCCAAAGCGGCAAACTCATCTTTGGCTACCGGTGCAGGAATAATGGCTATACGCTCATCCTTTTCCACCAGCGGCAACTGTATCAGAGATGCTGCCGCATTAATGGCAGAAATGCCGGGAATAATTTCAATTTTTACGGTGGGATCAAGCTCCTTTAGCTTTCGCATTAAATAACCAAAAGTACTATAAAGTAGCGGATCACCAATGGTAAGAAAAGAGGCGATTTGATGTTTTTGCAGTGTTTGTGCCACCTGCTTGGCTGCCTTTTGCCAGTGTTGTGCCAAAAGTCTTCCATCCCGGGTCATGGGAAATAACAGTTCCACTACCCTAACATTTTCCGGCAAATATTTTTCTGCCGCCTGTAAAGCTATACTTTGGCGTTCTGCCTTTGAGACGGGCACAAATACAACTGTAGAAACTTGCAAAGCTTTTATTGCTTTTGCCGTAAGGCTTTCGGCATCGCCCGGTCCTACACCGATCCCGTACAAGATTCCCACTTTATCCCTCCTTCCGGGCACTTAAGATCCAAACCCCATTTTGGGCCCGAAAAAAATCCTGACTGCCCAATTGCTCCAAACGTGCCGTCTGCATATACAGGCCTTCCCGCTCCACAAAGGGCCGATGGTTTAAAAATTTTAATGCCAGTGACAAATTTTCAATGGTTACCACATTGATAACAATAATTCCACCGGCAGTTAGACGCTCTTGGCAGCAATGCAAAATTTCCGCCAGTTTGCCGCCGCTGCCGCCGATAATAATGCGCTGGGGATCAGGCAAACCAGCAAGCACTTCAGGCGCTTCTCCGGGAACAATAACCATATTCTCCAAGGCAAAATGTTCCTTGTTTTGCTGCAGCAAAGCAACGGCCGCTCCATTCCGCTCAACGGCAAAAACTTGCCCTGCAGGTACGGACAGTGCCGCTTCAACCGACAGCGACCCTGTTCCTGCCCCCACATCCCAAATGATTTGTCCCGGCTGCAACTTTAAAGCCGCTAAAGCTAAAATGCGAATCTCCCGCTTGGTCATGGGCACCGGTCCACGGATGAAAGCATCATCCGGCAAGCCAAAGCCTATGTATTTAAACATGGCCAATCACCATCACACAGTCCCCTTCCTCATCTATAGACAACTCTGATAAACTGCTTTGCACAATTTCTTCTTTAGGGGTTGTTAAATGCCGGCAAAGATAAACAGGACTATCGGAGCCGCCGGCTGCTAAAATTAAGCGGGCAAGACGCCCTGGCGTCCAGTGATTATCGGTTAAAACTGCTTTTACACCGGGAGCCAACAAATCCGGCAATATCTCCGCCGCGTCGCGACCGTGCACGCTTAACAGTTTTGCTTTTTGCCAGGGCACACACAAACGGGCAAAGGCCACTTGCACAGAGGAAACACCAGGATAAACTTCCAAATCCTCCGGAGCAAAAAAACGGCGCAGATATGCCAGTAGACTATAAAAACCGGGGTCGCCGGAAACTAAAACCAGCACTTTTTTTGTTTTTGCCAAATTGCGTAGAGTCTTTTCCAAACCGGCCAATCTGCCTGTAAGTTCAATTAGCTCCTTTTGTCCGGTTTGAAAAGGAGCCAAGGCCCGCTTGCCACCCACTAAAACATCCGCTTCCGCTGCCTTTTGTTTGACAATGGGTAAAATATACTCCTGGCCCCCAGGGCCCACCCCTGCCACCACAATTTTTTGCATTTTTATTCCTCCAACCACAGCCGGGCTCTTTCGTCTTTAGCAACTTGCTTCCCGGCCAGATTTAAAAAGACGCAACCCACCTGCAACTTGCCGCCGGCCATTTTTTCCGCTCTGCGCGCCGCCGCCTCCGCCACCTTTTCCAGCACTTGCTCGTACCCTCGCTGCAAAAGATAAACAGCACTTTCTTCCGCTGTATTATGTTGCATTAAATCCTGCAACACCGGTAAAGGCAGTCCCAGCAAAGCCGCATGCGCCACCAATGTTTCGCGCCGGGCATCGGCGATAGCGCTGTGTGTCTCCGTAATCCCAGCCGCAATTTTCACCAGTTTTCCCACATGACCGTAAAGCAACACTTCAGGAACTCCTTTTTGTGCACACGCCTGCAGCATATAACCCATAAAATTGCTAGTTACCACCACCGCATCTTCCGGAACGGCAATTTGCTTGAGGGCATTGCGCTTGCCCATTTTGCCGGGCGTCAATACTAACCGCCGCCTGCCGGCCGCAAGCGCCACATCAATTTGGAGAACCAATGAACGCCGGAAGGCATCCTTTGACATGGGTTCCACAATACCGGTTGTCCCTAGAATGGAAATGCCGCCTACTATCCCCAATTCTGGGTTAAGCGTCCGCTGAGCAAGCTTTTGCCCTTCAGGAACAGCAATAATGATCTCAGCACCCATCCCGGGGGGAAGCACACTTGCCACCGCCGCCTTTATTTGCGCACGTGGCCCGGGGTTAATGGCTGCTTCTCCCACGGGGACGGCCAAGCCGGGTTTTGTTACGCGTCCTACTCCTTCACCGCCGTCCAGTAGGATGTCACCTTTAGTTAAAAGACGTACTTGTGCAATGATTAAAACCTGATGCGTAATATCCGGATCGTCACCGCTGTCTTTACGGATACCGACACGCATCCACTGGCCTTGACGCTCCACAAGTTCCAGAGGCAGCTTAAGGGTTATACCTGCCGGCGTTGCGATTTCTATTTCAGTAATTTTTTGCGGTGACAATAAGAGTAAAACGGCAGCTTTAGCTGCGGCGGCGGCACAGGTTCCCGTGGTATAGCCTGCTCTCAAAACAGTACCGTCGACCTGCTGATACGTAGGCAGCATGTTTTACCTCCTGAGAAAATTTGCTGATGAAAATACTTTGTGAGTTTTACTAAAGAAAAACCCCAGGCTCCGGCCTAGGGTAAATAAGCTCAAAAAAACCACGTTTCCCTTAACCCGAGGGCACGACTGGCAGGTTAACAGGCAGGTATCCTGGCTTCCGGTCATCATTACAAAGCGCCTTCCCCAAACGCTTGAGTGGCATCTTGCTTTGCAACTCACGGTTACAGTGGCGGGACCGCTCAGGATTTTCACCTGATTCCCTTTTACACTCCGTAGAGTACCTGTCACCTTAAATTATCATTTTGTCTAGCTTTAATTTAACAGATCATTTACTTTTATGCAAGCACAACTACTTTAAAAGCGAAAAACTTGTTCTTTACCCGGCTCTTGGTAAAGGCTGAGATGCAAATTACCTTCACTGTTAAGGGAAGCAAAAAACACTTCCGTAAAGGAATTAATTCCTTGTACTTGCAGTTCAGAAAGGAGGTCGCTCTCCTTTAAACCCACAAATTGAAGTCCGGGCGCAAAGAGCTTACCTTCCACAATAAGGGGTGTGGCCAGCCCTTTATATTTTGTTTGTATACCCAAATCCTGTGCAGACGGGGTATCATATTGCGATTTTTTTAAAACACTAATTTGACCGTTCGGTTCCACTATGGCAAATTCAACTTCATTGACATCAAAGATTCCTTTTAAACGCAGCAATTCAAATAGTTCATCCAAAGTAAAACGGATTTTTTTTAAATGGCTCTTTAAAATTTGCCCGTTTTGAATGACAATGGTAGGTTCAAATGTGACCCAGTGATTAAATAGGCGGCTTTTTGTTCGCCCCCAGCTCACCACAACTTGAAATAGGGAAAGCATTACAACTGCCAGGAGAGGAATGCCATGATTAATCTTTGTATCGACAATATCGGCACCCACAACATTACCAATAGTTATTGCTATAATAAAATCAATTACTGTCAGCTCTCCAACCTGACGTTTTCCCATAATGAGAGTCATAATAAGTAAAAGCGGAAAAATCGTAAGAATCCGCACACTGACAATTAAATATTCCATTTATACCTCCATTATGACCGTAATCACAAGGTGATTAAAAACGGAAATAATTAACACTCTAGAACCTTTTTTACCCACAATCATATAATATTATACACAATCCTTATTTCCCACAGGATGTATCACTAGATATAAGGGGGTTTTCAGATGCCTTTTACCATCGCCAGCAATAACCAAAACAACAGTTTAGGTACATCCAGTGTTACCATTACCGTCCCCGATACACCTATTTTTACGGAAACTGATCTTATTCCCGGAGAATCTGTTGGCCCGGAAGAATTGGAAGTTACCAATGGCGGAACTACGGACGGCCGGTATTATATTTTTGCTGACTGGAGACCCGCCACCGGTACCAGTGCGGCAGGGGCACAAATTTTAGCCGACCGGCTAAATATTGAGATTACAGATGACGATCCTGACACTCCCACGGTAATTTACAGCGGTGCCATTTCCGGCCTCATTGAAAAACCGGCTACCGGCCGTGCACTGGCGGCCAACACCAGTGAAACATTAATGATTACTGTAAGTTTGCCCAGCGATGTAGGCAATGTGGCGCAAAATCTTGCCATTGAAGTGGATCTGGTCTTTGTGGGCCAGCTTGACGAACCGCAACCTTAAAATGCAAATTAACAGCCCGGCCAAGCCGGGTTACATATAAAGTGGGTATCCATCATGCCTTTTACTTCGTCCAGTACCAATAAAAGCAATAAATTTCGCCTGCCGGCGGGAAAAGCAAAAATCCTGGTTTGTGTTGGGGAATATGCTCTCTATACAATTACCCAGAAAACACCTCTTTTAATTCCTGTTTATGCTCCCAAGCAAAATCATCACCCAAAGGCTTTCCGGGCACAACCATACCGCAGGGAATGCCTCGATATGGCACGCATCCTGGCAACTTGCACTAAGACAAGCAAGCACAGTCTGATCTTATCTTTACCCACCAAACCACATAAAATCATCTCCTGTAAGCTTACAAAACCTACTGTAACGAAAAAACATATTCCCCAGCAGCACAAAAATTCAGCCATTGCCATCATTAATTTCCACTACGAGCTAGAATTAACATATACAGATATTAGCGGCAATTTCCATACCATTAGTTGCGACTCTGGCTGGCGCCGGCAGCGGGTAACGTTAAATACTCCTTTGGGCCATCTGGATGTGCAACTCTATTTAAAATGTTTTGCTAGAGAAATCTTTACCGCAGAGCAAAAGGATTTAAACCACGATGATAATTTTCAGCACGAAAGACCCTTTCAGCCGGTGCGCTTTACGCTAAAAGCACGCACTTAAAAAACCACGGGAACAAAATCCCGTGGTTTTTGTTTACTTACGTTTTTTCTCAAAGTATTTGAGAATATCAAAACCGGCAAGGGGACGGGCATGTGCGCCAATGGTACTGACACTGAGGGCATGGTCTCCCTCAAAATCACTCATGCCAAAACCGAAACCGGCATCATGCATAATATTGGTGTTAAGGATGATTACACCTTGCATACCGTTACAGGCATCTTCCGTCCAGCTCATAAGATAAACATCATCACGGAGTTTAACGTAAAGACAGGGGGAACTCCACATCCAACCGCCGGCACCGTTGGGTAACATAATGGTCCAGGAATAGGATTCGGGTGTACTGTAAACATGCACTGACTGCATAAAATCACTGTAAATCCAGGCATAGGCCTTCCCCACCAGATCCGTGGTGAAACCGTGGCGCTTCACCGCCGGCGGTACCGGACCGCCCTCCATTTCCAGGACGCCGAAAATTGCTTTATGGCCTACTTCCCACGGTTTACGCCCATTACCCATCTGGGCATCAACGCAAGTAACAAGGGCATTGGAGAAATCTATGGCATGTGTCAGGCACCTTAACGGCTTGCTGCCGGTGCAGATATGGCTGAAGGCAATAAGATCCTTTGCCGGTTCAAAGGCTTGATAAATTTCTTCATGCCACTCCGACTCACCTTCTACCCTCCATTTAAGGTGCTCCGCATCAACAATTTCATACTCCCATGCCGGCCCGTCATCAAAGCGTAGGATAAAGCGCATACCCGCCATGTAATCTGTAGTTTCCATGGTATGGAAACTGGACATAATATTGCGCCCTTCAAAGATCTTGCTGTTGGTGGCAATAATGTGATCAACTTGTTCCTGCGTATAATCCAAATGCAAAAATCTTGGGCGATAGTGTGGGCGCATCCCCTTTACGGACGGGTCCAGTTGTGCTGTTAATCTTTCATCCTCCGGAATTTTAGTCCCGTAATCAGCCAGCGGCGCCAAGCTGGTGGATCTTCCGGTAACTTCACCTGTACCGCAGTAAACCTGATAATCCAAATCATCATTAAGATTAAACCCTAAACGAACACCCATATGCCGTACGGTAAAAAGATCGATTACTTCCAGGGTAAATGTACCGGAAAACTCCTGCTCCACCCGGGAATAGATATAATATTTGTCGTTAATTTTAATGTAGTCGGAAGGAGCAGTAAGGGTAATACCGCCGCGCGGATGGCTTAACTCCACAAAGGAAGACCAGAAAATGGAGGGGAAAAAATAAAGCATTTCCACGCCATTATCATCTTTCCAGTACGTCCCCAAACCTTCAATGCGGTTGGTTAAACTGTGCCGTGACGCAGGTGCGGGATCTTCTGTCTCCACATAGCCAAACATATAATGGCGCCACACTTCTCTTAAATCATGTTCAAAGCCGCAGAACCATACTTCAAAAACTGTCACCAAATTGGTCTTGCGATCAAGAATAACATTATAGCCACGTACACTCCCGGGGATCAGATGCGTAAAAAGCACTATCTGTCCTAATTCCCTGGCACGATAAGGGGCGGTCACGGCTTCACCGCTATTTTCTTTTAAAGTAAGCGTTTCCTTGTCAAAGGTATATTCTAGAACAGGTCCGTCATCCAAAACAAGCTTTAAAGTTTCCCCGGCCAAAGCCTCTGATGTGGGGCTGGCACTAATTGGCCTGGGGGTAGGGGTTAGCTTGGCTTCTATTTGTTCCCGCGTTAAACGGGTGTACTGGTCATAAAAAGTCGCCCGGAAATAATTCATTTTTTTCACTCCTTCACTGCAACAATTCACTACATAGCAAAGACTTAATCATAACCGCCGCACATCTAGAAATTACGAAAAAGTTTATTCGTAATCGGCAGGATCGTACGGATCGGGAATGCCACAGGTACCGTCGGCGCACTCGTCAGTTTCAGCCGGCTTTGCCCGCCATTTATCCACCGACTCACTGCGTGCATAACCATACTCCGAAATTTTCCACAGCGGGTTGGTATCGCCGCCCACCACCACAATATTGATTCTTTGCGGATCAAAATAAGGTGTAATCTGCTCATCCGGTTTAGCGCGCAAAAATGAGGCATAGGGTTCAATTCCTTGCAGAGCCAGCGGTTTTACCATCCAGTCCACATGATCGTATCCCCAGAATCTTTCTGCCGGCATTTTTGCATTCTCTGATAACCAGCGGGCAAAATCTTCTTTTTTTGTAAAGCCATAGTTTTCTTTTAGCATCCTGGCGATGCCGGGATCCATCACAATGGTAGCTGTACCGTTTGTGGGCGGAATGGTACTTAATTGCAAACACATCTCTTCACCGATGGAACGCACGGATGCACTGCCGGCACTATTGACAAAAACCCAGCCGCGGAAAATACTTACTACACTTTCATCTTTACGGAAACCTTTTTGCACGTGAAAAGGCTCCCACACACTGGCTTCTTCATTTTCGGCACAACAGTTGTTATTGTAGTTTAAACTGCTGCCCAAGGAGGACCACATATTCTTCCCCGGGCGCATATCAACCCAGCAAGTTGACATCAAAGTCCAGGCACGGCCGATGGAGGCGTTGGCCATATTCCCCGGCGAGAAAGCACCAATGCCGGAATTCATGCCGATTTCATTGCGGATAGGGCCGTTTACTAAAAGCATGGCCGACCAGTTGGAAGTTGAAGACTGGATTGCTTCCAGCCCCGTGGCCGCCACGGCCAAAATCACCGGGAAATATTCCGGTTTCGCCCCTGCCATAACGGCAATGGTGGCTACATTTTTTACCGTATATTGCACCGTACCGCGGATGTCAAAGCGCATCATTTCCCCTACTATTTCCTCTGGGGCAGCACAGGTGGCGGCAAGCATCCTGTCAACTCGCTCCTGGGTTGGCAGGATAATGGGCAGACCGTCAGTCCATCCTTGCTCATAAAAAAGCTGCTGCAAATTATCTTCCGTATCCGGTTTTAAATATTCCGTCTTATCCTCTTCCACCACTGCTGCCTTAAATTTTAACTTGGCCGGATCCACCGGTTTAGTAAAATTGTCAATAATATCTTCGATGACAGGGCGGCCTGTATCCGGATTTTTGCCCACCACATAGCCGTCCAGGGCTTCATCGGACATGCCGATCACAGGATGCGGGGTGTAAAGGAAAGGTACATAACCGGCTTTACGGTCTTCCTGCACCACGGAAATAAAGGCTTCCGTGGTAAAGGGCGCCGTCGGTATTCCATATTTTTGTTCTAATGTAATACTGCATTCAGCGACCGCTGAAACGCAGCCAATTCAGCCTGCCACGCCAATTACCGCCGCATGGCCTTTCGCTTTTATTTCCTCCCACAATTCTTGGGAATCATCCATAAAAGCACTACCCGGCTTGCGCCTGCGTACCACATTTACAGAGGGCATATTTCTTTGAAACCAGCGTTCTAAAGCCTGCATAAACTTATAACTGCCACCGTAACCTATATCCACCAAATAAATTGTTTTCCCATCCAAGGTATCCAACCGCTTGGCCAAAGACTCCTTGGCCAAGGCCGCCGCAGAAAAAATACCTTTATTTGCTGTTAAAGAATGCGGTACAGGACTAAGGACATTATCAAGCAGGGTGATCGCCATGCTTACCCCTCCTGTCTCGGCTTAAAGGGACTGGGTTTTAACTGCAGTTTGGCATTATATTTTTCCTCGGAAGTAGGTTTGCCTGTGACCGGATGCACAAAATGCATGGGATAAATATAACCGGAAGGGTATTGGGTATCATATTCCGCCCAAATATCCGGACTTAAGCCCATCTGACTGTAATCTACACTTTCTTCTTTTTCTTCCCCAAAGAAAAGTTTTTTCAGTTCTTTTGAAGGTTGATAGGCATAATGCATTTGGAAAGCAAGTTTAAGAATTTTCCAGACACCGTCTTGCTTGATATACTCCATTTCATAAATAACACTCATATAGGTCGGGTCAATAGTATTGTTTTGCGGGAAAGAACATAAGGTCCCGTAACCATACCATCTGCCTTTGGCACGCTGCCTGTCTTTACTAAGCGTAATAATAGGTGAAACCTGCATCACTTGATGGAAAAAGGAAGGCGGCAAGTCCTTGGCCTTACCAAAATACCTCTTTACTCCCTCCAAGCCGAGGTATGTACCTTCCACAAAAGTTGCCGAAACTTCCGGATGATCTGCAAATAGAGCAATAATCTCGTCACTCATCCATCTTTCCAGATAATAACCATAAGCCCGCTGTAGCCGTTTAATAGCCTCAATATCCATTAGTGCCTGAATCTGCTCTTCTTTTTCCGCCAGCTGCCTTTGCAACATGGCCACCGTTTCTTCCAATTTTCTTAACCTTTCTTCCATCAAAAACCCTCCTTTTAAAAATACAAATTTCCGTTTTGCTAAAAATACCTTCTTGAGCAATTCAATCATTCACAATTT
>JAAYMK010000106.1 GCA_012521405.1 Bacillota bacterium | reverse complement strand
TATTTGTTTTGCTGCCTGAACGGGATTTTTCACCCTTGGAAAACAGGATGCTACAGACAAAACCGGTACCGGCGCCGGCGGATCTGCTTTCCGGCAACTTTACTGCTACTTTCGACCAATATGTGGCTGATCAGTTTGCCTGGCGTGATTGGTGGGTAAGTTTGAAAGTAAAAATTGAACTTTTGATGCAAAAAAAAGAACAACAGGGCATATACATTGGTAGAGACGATTATTTGCTGCAAATTTTACCGCAGGACAATGATGAAATTTTCGCAGAAAATTTAGCCGCCCTGGACAACTTTGCCAGGAATTCCTTGGTGCCGGTTTATTTTTTACCTGTACCGGCAGCGGCGCAAATGCTGCCGCATAAATTACCGGCTTTTGCCCCCCTGCCGCCGTCGTACCTGGAAATGAGGCAATTTGGCAAAAAATTAGAACATACTGTCTGTATAGATCTTTTTGACGCATTTTATCGCCAGGAGAAGTATTATTACCGCACAGATCATCACTGGACCACAGAAGGGGCATATACCGCCTATGCTAAAACAGGGGAAGTGTTGGGTTTTACCCCCAGGGAAAAGAATGATTTTCAAATTGAGACGGTGGCCACTGATTTTTTAGGTTCTTTAGCTGCCAGAACCGCTACCCAGCCGCCGCCGGATAAGCTGCAGCTTTTTTTGCCCAAAAACCCTCTTGCTTACCGGGTGGAATATGTGGCAGAAAAGAAGACGGCCACTAGTTTTTATGCCTGGGAACGTTTACAGAGCAGGGATAAATATGCTGTTTTTTTGGACGGCAATCATGCCTTGATTAAAATTAACACAGCGGTGCCCGAGGGGCGGCGGCTCCTGGTGGTCAAAGACTCCTTCGCCAATGCCATGCTGCCTTTTTTGGCTCCTCATTATGCGGAAATACATGTGGTTGATTTGCGCTTTTTTCACGAGAATTTAGCGACATATGCGAGGCAGCAGCAAGTTGACCAAGTGCTTTTCCTTTACGGTACCATGACTTTAGCGACGGAAGCAGTATTGCGCAAACTGGCAATCTAGCCAGAAAAAAGGCTTCTTGACAGAAGAGTGCAAATCGTGACATAATTAGGTTAACTAACCGGTTAGTTTCTTGCGATTTGGGTAGAGAAGAGGAGGCTGATTGGTGAAGGAGCAGGCAAATGAGGCAAAAATCAGAATTCTCGACGCAGCCACCATCCTTTTTGCAGAAAAAGGATTTGATGCGGCACGGGTTGATGATATAGCCAAAGCAGCCAAGGTAAATAAGGCACTGATCTATTACTACTTTGACGGTAAAAAAGATATTCTCAATCAGCTGTTGCAGGCGCTTTTAGACAGGTTAGCCGTTATCTCCATGGAGTTTATAGAGCAGTGTATTGTCACCATGATCAAGCAGCAGCGGTTGGATATTGTGGGGGAAAAGTTTGCTTTTGTCGATCAAAAAGCAGCAGATGATTTTCACGCCATGCACCAAAGTTTTATCCACCAAGTTGTCAATTTGCTGTTGGAAAATGCTCCGGTGGTCAGAATTTTAATGTTGGAGTCGCTGAAGCAAAATAAAAAGCAAAATTATCTCTTTCAGTTTTTATCTTTACTGCAGCAAAGCTACGAAAACCCTTTATATTGTGCTATTCATAACGCAGATGCAGATTTTTCTTATTCAGAAGAGACAAAGTTTCTGCAATTTTTCTTTACTTTAATGCCTCTTGTTAATATTGCCGCCTATTTTGACGAATATAGAAAAATCAATGCTTTGGCCGAAGAAGAAATGAAAGAGATGATTTATGCTTCTTACCAGACCACCATTGATGGGATTCGCCGGCGTTATGTAGTTGTGAAGGGGGATTTCACCGATCAGTAATGCTCTGAGGCTGACCGGTTAGTAGGCAACCTGTGTATTCTTTCTATTGGGGAGGGAGACAAGGATGGCAGAGCTAATGGCAGATTTAAAGAAAAAGCTGCAGTCTGTTGCACTCCAGGAAACTTTACGTTATGTTGGGCAAAATCCCAATGAGCGTTTACTGAAAGTTTTCAACATCATTAAACCCTTTGTCCAGCTGTCGCGACATAAGGACTATGTTGTCCAGGTGGAAAAAGCTCTGAATGATCCGGAAAACAACTGGCGGAAAATGGCGGAACGCGCATTTGCACAGCTTTCCCCCAACGTACTTAATAAGTTTGTGGAGAACTTTCTCTTATATGCTTCACTGGTGGGTATTCCTAAACAAGAAGAAATAGCAAAAAAATATGATTGTAATATCCCTTGGGCGATTCTCATGGATCCCACTACCGACTGCAATTTAAATTGTACAGGATGCTGGGCCGGAGAATATAAGCGCGGAGATCACTTAACTTTCGAGGAATTGGACAGCATTATTGTACAAGGAAAAGATCTGGGTATTTATATGTATCTTTATTCGGGCGGCGAACCGCTCTTGCGTGCAAAGGATATTGTGGAACTGGCCCGCAAACATAACGACTGCATCTTCTGTGCCTTTACCAATGCAACTTTAGTAACAGAAGAACTGGCAAAACAGCTGGCAGATGTGGGCAATGTGGTGCTGGCCATCAGTGTGGAAGGTTTTGATGAGGTTAATGATTTCCGCCGCGGCAAGGGCAGTTACAAACATGTTGTACGTGCCATGGATTTGCTGCGGGAAGCAGGTGTAGGCTTTGGTTTTTCCACTTGTTACCACCGGGAAAACACGGAAGCGGTGGCCTCGGAGCAGTTTGTAGACAGTATGATTGAAAAAGGATGTTTCTTTGGTTGGTACTTCACCTACATGCCGCTGGGTAGAGGCGCCCGCACAGAATTGCTGGTCACACCTGAACAGCGTAAGTTAATGTATGAACGGATCCGGGGCTTCCGTTCGTCAAAGGATATCTTTTTAATAGATTTTTGGAATGACGGAGAGTTTGTGGGCGG
>JAAYMK010000105.1 GCA_012521405.1 Bacillota bacterium | reverse complement strand
TAATTAAACTACTAAGCAGACGCCACAGGTAAAGCAAAGGAATCTTTACGTATAGAAAAAGCCAGGGGGCAATAACACCGGCAAAAAGGGCAATGGCCAGGCACCCTGCGATGATAAACAGGTATGAACGCAGCCATTTTTTATTTCGCTTAAGATCTGCTCCCCCCTGCAGTTCAAAGAGGCGCAAAGTTCCCATGACAAGGGCCGTTGCCGTCAGCCAAAAAAGTACAAAAGGCAAAGTATAGCCATAAATTTTATCCACAAGCCCTGCTTGGTTGGCAAAAAAGAAGATAGCGGCAAAAGCCAGCGTACCCAGAAGTAATTGTTTTTGCAAATCATAATTGGTATGAAGCTCAATGGCTTTTCTCATACCTATGATCCACGCAAAGCCTCCCACCACCAAGTAGCCTACCATGGCAGCAAAGGAGAAATTACTGCCCAGCATGGGAACGATAAAAAGGATTATTACCAAAACCAAGCCGGTTGCAATTAACAAAACCGCCTTTTTTCCGCTCATCATGCTGGCTGCACTTCCATGAGGCGGTTTTAAATAATGGGTCATCCCCCAGCAAACCAGTGCCAACAAAACAAATTTTCCATATTCCCAGAGGAAGGGGGATGCTTTTGTATAAAACCCTATGAACACAAACCAGGGTCCAAAGAGGGCAAGGTAACCTAAAAAAGCAAGGGTTTCAACGCCCCAGCGCGCTAAGGGTAATTTGTTTGAGCTCATCCCATGCTTCCTCCTCCATAATGGTAAAAATGGGGATCTGATAATTTTCCACACCATTTAAACCCGCTCTTGCTCTTTCCTGTGCTGGGCTTGTCAAGATAATGGCAATTTTGCTTCCTTTTTTCTGCAACTGCCGGCAGACATGCATAATTTCCGGTGTTAATAAGGCCGTAACCAAGTAAATGTGGCTGTTAACGCCGGCTGTTTGCCCGGCAGTGGCCAGCACCGCTTCGCATTTTTTAAACTGGTAAGGAAGCACCCGGGCCATAGTTTCCAGACAACGGCGCAAATGGCCTTCTCCGGCTCCAATACCTACCGCTGCAGACTGTTTTGCCCCTACGGAACTGTTGGCATAAAAACTAAAACGGTAGCCCTGTTCATAACACTGCCGGATAAGGGAAGCGGCAACCACTAAGCCCCGCTCCAATAAATTTCTATTCAGCTCCCAGACATGTTTTGACGTGGTAATGTTAAGGACCACTGTAACTTCCGTGGCAAAAGAAGCATCATACATTTTTGTCTGTAGTTTGCCCGTCTTGGCGGTAGCTTTCCAGCTGATGCGGGCAAAGGGATCCGAAGGCAAGTAATCACGAATGCCCCGAAAATTGGCCGGATCTTCATAGAGCCAACTAGAGACTGCTTTCCCGCCAAAGGGATGATTAATGGTATGCTGCTGAAATGCCACCGGCACCATTCGTGGGTAAACAAGAATTCTCTCTTTATGCCGCTGGGTTTTGATACCTTCAGCGAAGCCAAAAGGGTCGGCCAACCTGATTTCCAGCCGCTCCATTTTATATTCTCCGCGGCCAAGACACACAAAAGTAAAACTGCGTTTTACCCGCTCAAAGCCACGGATGGAGTAAACAGTTTTAAACATCTGTTTACCCTCATTTCTGACCAGCAATTCCTTTTGCTGCATCACCAGTTCCTCCGGCCACTCCACAATGCAAGTTACCCAGGGCAGCGGAAAAGGCTGGTCATTTTTCAGGTGAAGTGTCCCCGTAATTTTGTCACCATAAAAGGCTCTCGTTTGCGAAAATTCTATTTTCCCGGTCATTGCTGCCGGCAAGTAGTTGCTCCAAAACCAGGAGATAAACCCGAACAGGAAAAGCACACCGCCCGGAATCACAATATAGGGGTTACCATCGAAAACTCCAATGAGAGCAACCACCAAGCCGATCTGCAAAATGCGTTCAGGCCTCATCAGCTTTCATCCCGTATGCTTCATCCAAGGGAACATCCACCCGTGCCAAAATCGTTTTAATTAGCTCGCCGCGGGAAACATCCTGCAAGGAAAAAGTTGTTTCCAGCAACAAACGATGCGCCAAAACCGGTACGGCCACATCCTGCAAATCATCAGGAATCACATAATCTCTACCCCGCAAAAGGGCCAGCGCCTGTGCGGCACGGGCAAAATAAAGGGTGCCGCGGGGACTTACTCCAAGACGCACTCCATCCATTTCCCTGGTTTCCCGGGTAATAGCCAGCAGATAATCCAGTACCGGCTCGGCAAAACGAACTTTAGCCGCCAGGTTACGCAGTTTAACTAAATCTTCAATGGTGGCAACCGGTTTTATTTCCTGCAATGGATCGTTATTAAGAAAACGGCGGACAATAGTTTTTTCGCCTTCCCATTCCGGATAGCCCAATTGTAAACACATAAAAAACCTGTCCAGCTGTGCTTCCGGCAAGGGGAAAGTTCCTTCCATTTCCATGGGGTTTTCTGTAGCTAAAACTAAAAAAGGAAAACCTATTTCACGCGTAACACCGTCAACGGTAACGGTAGCTTCCTGCATACATTCCAACAGGCTTGATTGCGTACGCGGAGTTGCCCGGTTGATTTCATCAGCCAGCAAAATATTGGTAAAAACAGGACCCGGTCGAAATTCAAACTCTCTGGTTTTTTGGTTAAAATAATTAATTCCGGTAATGTCTGTAGGTAACAGATCCGGTGTAAATTGAATGCGGTTAAATGACAGGCCTAAAGCTTTAGCAAAGGTGCGGGCGAGCAAAGTCTTGCCTACACCTGGAACGTCATGCAATAAAATATGGCCTTCACAGATCACCGCCGTTAACATCAACTCCAGAATTTCTTCATCGGCCATCACGACAACTTCCCGTACCGTACGAAAGAATTTAGTTTTAAATTCTTTTACCGCAGTAATTGTTTCCTCCAAGTCGTTTCAGCTCCTCCCTGGTTAGCAACATCTTGCCTATAAACGCGAAAGGGGTTTTACTACGAAAACCCCTTTATTTTATCATCGAATATTCGCCAACAGTGGAATAATTTCCTTCCCTTTATTTAAAATCATATAAAAAAAGACGTTTTTTTCCACACAATTATTATCTTCTACAGGCTCAAAATAAACATGAAGGGAGTGATGTTATGAAAAATAAAGGTCTTGCTGTGCTGGTTCTCACTGCTTCTTTAAGTGCTTCCCTGCTTTTAACCCCGGTATTTGGTTGTCTGCCAACAAAAAATCCGCCTAAACCTATGAAAAATGCGGAAATGGTTATGGGACAAGCACAAGCAGAGACGCAAGACCAAAGCCTGTTATTACAAAGTAAAAACACAGGCAACAAAGAAAAGCAAATAATCAAAATCACTCCTAACTAAAAATTAAAAACTTATCCCGGTACCACAAAAAGAAGGATAGACTTTTTCCCGCTGGTAAAAGTCTATCCTTCTCCATTTTACGCGCAAGCCCTTTATAGAAAGTTTTTTTCCCAATCTTTAGAAATCCGACAACACAAACATTCGTCTGGCTAAAAATTTAGCATAATCCAGGGGCAAACCGTAAACTAAACTGCTAACTTCTGGTGAAGTGACTTCTTTATATCCCCGTGTATTTGGTTTGCTGTTTGCTTCAATTAACCACAATTTGCCGTGCTCATCAATACCCACATCTAAACCTATTTCCCCATGCATGCCAAAACACGCTTCTAACGCCAGCGCCACTTTCAGGGAAAATTCCTCTATGTCTTTCCAGCAGCTTCCTGCGTAAGGGAAAGGATCATTTTTGCCGATAATAATTTCATCTGCACCTAGGGCGGTGTTGGTAACCACTGCGCCTTTTTGCGCAATGCGAAAATTAATGCTAGAAACAAGTGTTCAGGGGTCTTTTTATGCAGCATTACCCTTAAATCGTAGCGATTACCCAAAAACGTAACCAAATTAATGCCAACCTGTATCAGGTAGTTCTGACCCACGGCCATTTTACTTTCCAGATGCTGTAAAAAGGTTTCCGCCTCACGAAAAGTATAAATTTTATTCTCGTCTTGGCGCAACTCAATTATAAAGCCGGCATCAGTCCGGGAAACGCGGATCACACCCTGCCCTTTATACAAGCGATCCGGCTTTAAATAAACAATTTGCTTTTTTTCCAGCAAAGAAAGCAACAAAGACGACTCATACCAGGCATAAAACGGTAAATGTGGCGCCAATTGCTCATACTTGCTTAAATGTTCGTAGATTTCATATTTGCCGAATTTGGCAACGGAATTATAGACGACAATAGGCAAGTTTAATTGTTTAATCTGTTGCCGCAGTAAATTTGCTTGTTCGCGGCCTAACCTCCCTAAACAGCGCTCATAGATTACTTTTGGCAGCGGGTAATGTCCCTCCACCCACTCCTTTTGCTCATTCCAACGGTAACCTATCACTGATTTATGCTGCCAGTTGATATCGCTTGGAGCAAAGAAAAAAACAATGCCGTAAAATTCCTCCGCCCATTGCTGAAAACGCCAATAGACACTGTCCCAGCCCCCTGCCAGGAGTTTTTCTATTTTTTGCTCACTGATAAGCACACCTAGAAAAGGCCCAAACTCAATACAGTCGTCTTCAATTTTAAAAGCAATACGGCTTTTTTCCGGCACTAATAAGGCAGAGGCCAGGTCCTCATTAAGAGAAATGCTGTTTTCCCCCTTATAAGTATACTGAATAATAACATCTGCCTTGATTTTTCTTAATCCTGCTTGTAGCCAATAGTTTCCGGACTCATAATCAGCCTTTGCCGTGCGCAAAGTTATAATATTATCATTTTGCTGCTTAATTTGCAGCCGTGCTGAAGCTAACACGGTGCACACCTCCGCCTTCATTATATGCCACCGGCGGGTATAGAGTTCTTGCCGTCAATTATGAGAAAAAGTGCGCCATACCCCAAAACCTCTGGTTGGCGCACTTTCTCTGTGAGTTTAATTTAATGCCTTTAACAGCAGCTTATAAGCAACACGTTTTGCTTCCTCTAATGTAATGTGCAAGTAGAGCTCCCTTTGACTAAGGTACTGGACAAAGCCGGAGATTGCACCATGCACCGCCATCTGCTGATAGTACGGGTTTTCCTGCAGCGTAAACACGCCTTCCTGATAACCACATTGCAGTAAATGTTCAATGACGTTTTTTACATTGGCGGCAATTTCCTGCAAATCAAACTGTTCATTGCTCAGATAACTGTAAAATTCCTGGATTCCGCCTGCGGATAGCAATAAATTTAAAGTTGAAGAATTGTTGTCAAAAAACTCCCTGACAATGTCCAAGAGTGTATCAAATTTGGCTTTAAATATTTTCTTTTCTTTAATGCGGGTAAAGGCTGCTTCAATTTCATGCCGCAAGTTATAAAGGATTGCCTTGGAAATAGCCTCTTCCTTTGTCCGAAAATATTCATAAATTGTACCTTTACCCACATTGGCCGCGGCGGCAATTTCCTGCACTTTAATTAAATAGGGATCAATACCGCTTTTAATAAGCTTAATCACACCGTTAAAAATGGCAATTTCCTTTTCCGTGTAGCCCATTTAAAACTCCTCTCCCCCCGGCACATCTTTAGGAGTACCTTTTTGATGCAACAAGGCATACATAACCGGCACCACAAAAAGCGTAAGCACCGTGGCGTATGTGAGGCCACCCACCGTCACAATGGCCAGCGGCTGCAGCGCCTCAGCACCTGTTCCTACCCCAAAGGCCAGTGTGGATAACCCCAGGATGGTGGTAATGGCAGTCATTAAAATCGGTCTCAGGCGAGTCTTTCCGGCTTCAATCAGTGCCTGCCACACCTTTAATCCTTCATGGCGCAACTGATTGGTATAATCCACAAAAACAATACCGTTGTTTACCACCACACCGCTTAACACCAAAAAGCCAAGCACCGCAATCAAGCTAAGATCAAACCCTGTAAAGGCTAAAGCCAACAGTCCCCCTGTAAAGGCCAAAGGAATGGTAAACATCACAATAAAGGGCGAGAGCAGTGACTGGAATTGTGCTACCATAATTAAATAGACAAAGATGATGGCCAAAATAATCACCAAAACAAGATCCCGTAAAGACTCATTAATTAAATCAATTTCCCCGGCTATTTCCACTTTATAACCGGGCGGTACCGGATAGTCTTCCAGCTTTTCCGCCAGCTCCCGGCTTACCAAGCCAACATTATGCTCTCCATCTATGCCGGCACGTACAGACATATAGCGTTCCTGTTCCTCCCGGCGGATGGTCAGGGGACTGGGTGCTTCTTTAATTTCTGCTATTTCCTTAAGCCGTACTTCCTCCCCGCTTTGCGGAGCGGTAAAGCTTAAATCTGCCACATCGTCCCTGGTAACAGAGCGTGTTTTTTCCGCTACCACAATAACCGGAAATTCTTGATTGGCTATAGTTAAAGTGGTAGCCGTTTTGCCACGGGCAATTTGGCTGTTAACTTCACCGAAGATTTGCGCTACAGTTAAGCCATATTCCATAGCTTTATTTTTATCCACAATTACCCTTATTTCCGTTAATTCTTCCTCTGTACCGGTGGTAACATCAATGGTACCTTCCGTTTCTGCCACTAAAAGAGCAATCTCGCTTGCAAGCTCATGCAAAGTATCCAGATCGCGGCCCTTGATGATGATTTCAATATCCGCACCGGTTAGAGCTGACAAATCAATATTGTTGGTGTTAACTGTAATTTTGGCTTCCAAATCAGCAGTTAACGCCCTGATTTTCCCCTCAATTGCCTTATTACTCATGGTTCGCTTTTCTTTCAGCACCAAATAAAGCGACATGGTTTTGCCGGACCTTTCACCCGACATTAACATCAGCCCCTGGCCTTGGAAAGCACCAATGGTGTCAATATCCTCAATTTCGGCGATGCGTTCAATGACCGTGTTGGTTAACGCAATTAAATCTTGGTCGCTGTCTTGAGGAATCTCAATACTCAAAGACATCTGAGGCGAATCCATATCCGGCAGAAAAGATGTGCCCATGGTGGTGGCCAGGTAGATGCTAAGCAGGAAAAGAACCGTCACGCCCCCCATCACAATGGCTTTATGGTCTAAAGCCCAAGCCAACAATTTTTCATAGCCAGCAGTAAAACGGGCGTAACTTTTATATTCTTTTTGCCGGTTACGTTTCAGCAAACCTGAAGACACGGTAGGAACCAAGGTAAGGGCCACAATGAGACTGGCCAATAAAGAATAAGTTATGGTTAAGCCCATATCGGAAAATAGCTGCCGGGTAAGCCCTCTGGTGAAAACAAAAGGCAAAAAAACACACACAGTTGTCAGCGTTGAAGAGGTAATGGCAGCAGCCACCTGATTAGTCCCTTTTAAAGCAGCTTCCATGGCCGGCAGACCGTCATTTCTTAGCCGGTAAATATTTTCAAAAACAACAATGGAGTTATCCACCAACATACCTACGCCTAAAGCTAAACCGGCTAAAGAAATAACATTCATGGTGATGCCGGAAAAATACATCAAGGCGATGGCAAAAATCAAACTGATCGGTATGGAGACGGCAATAACCAGTGTAGGTCTTAAATCCTTTAAGAAAACAATCAAAATTAAAGTAGCCAGGATGCCGCCATAGAGTAAATTATCAAGCACTGAAGCAATGACAATTTCAATGTAAACCCCTTGGTCCATCAGTGAGGTTATACTTAACCCTTCATGTTCTTCCTGTAGTTGGGCAATTTTTTGCCGCAAAGCTTTGGCCACTTCCGTGGTGGAGAAGTTACTTTGCTTTTGCATAAGCAAAATGACGGCATCATTACCGTTAACTTTAACATACAAATCTTCAGCATTATCTTGATAAGTAATCTCTGCCACATCCTCCAGGTAGATTTTGCCTACCTGCTCAATCTGGCTATCAAAGAGGAATAAACCTTTCAATTCCTCAATATTTTTAAATTTATCACCAACTTTAACTAAATAATCTGTCTCGCCTTCAGAAACATAACCAGCCGGCATGGCAAAA
The DNA here is from genome assembly GCA_012521405.1 of Bacillota bacterium. Classification (GTDB taxonomy): domain Bacteria; phylum Bacillota; class Dethiobacteria; order Dethiobacterales; family Dethiobacteraceae; genus JAAYSO01. The sequence goes on along the minus strand of JAAYMK010000105.1, from coordinate 1,564 downwards.
TTTTGGGCAGCAAGGATGTTTGCAATCATTTCCGTTGTAATGGCACCGTCCAGCTTGGCTTTAGCAAAAGCTTCATCGCGGGCGGCTTCAAACTGCTCTAAATTTTTCTTTAATTCTTTTTCCCCGGCCGCAAGCTGTGCTTCTGCCTTTTCCATTTCTTGCGCTAAAAGCGCCTTGCCCTGCTGCAGCTCTTCTTTTTTACTATTTAGGGCTGCCTTTTGCGCTGTAATTTCTGCTTTTTTTCCTTCTAATTCTTGTACCTGCCGCAGAATTTCACTATATCCTGCTTCAGTCTCCTTTTTTTGTGCAGCAATCATTTGCAGCTGCTCTTCAAGCATGGCAAGTTGCGCTTGCTGCTCTGCCGTTAGCTTTTCTAGCGCCAAAAGTGCTTCCTTTTGCGCTAGCAAACCTTCTTCCTGATGGTTAAGTTCAGCTAAAGCAGTCTCAAGATTTGTTTTTGCCGCCTGCAGTTCCTGCTCTCCGGCAAGGATTGCTTTTTCTGCGGCTTCAATTTCGGAGAGGGCTTGATTAATTGCCTTTTCCCCCTCTGCAATTTCAGCATTCCGTTTAGTTTTCTCTGCCTGCAACCGCGTTTTACCGTCGTCTATTTCCTGTTGGGCCGCATCTAACTGTGCTTGCGTTTCGGCCAATTCCCCATCTATGGCAGCTAAAATTTTTTCATTGAGGACAGCAATTTTTTTCTGACTAAGCAAAACTTCAATCTTCTTTTCCAGTAAACCTTCCCCCGTCACAGAAGCCACACCGTTTACACTTTCAAGTTCCGGTATAATTTCTTCCTGCACAAATTGTGTAACTTCATCCAGCTCCATTCCTTCCACATCCACGGAAGCAATCATAATGGGCAGCATATCCGGATTGAGACGGAGCAGCATGGGGGAACCAACCGCATCGCTCCAAGCCGCTTTAATTAACTCTAAATTACCGTTAATTTCAATGGTAGCCGAATCTAAATTGACATCTTGGTTAAACTCCAAAATCACAAATGAGGTACCTTCAGCGGAAATGGAATTTATTTTTTTTATATTATTAACGGTGGCCACCACCTGCTCAATAGGTTTTGTCACCATCATTTCCACTTCTTCCGGACTGGCACCGGGATAGGATGTCATAATCACAATATAAGGCAGTTCAATATTGGGTAGTAGATCAACCTGTAAGTAGACAAAAGATACTATCCCTAGAATAAGAATCAAGATTACGGCAACTAACACGGTATAAGGACGTGTAACGCTAAATTTTGCCAGCATCGTTCTCCTCCTTCGACCCCTGACGAAAAGTCAAATTTATCTTAATAAATGAGTGACCGACTGGTCGGTCACTCATTTATTATAAAAATATGTCGACAAACTGTCAAGGGCCAGAAACTCTGCGTCTTTTAAAGTATATCTGTCTGTATTCTATCTTATGCAGATTCCGTAAAGGAAAAAGCCGTGGTGTAAATTCAACCACAGCTTTTCTTGACCGAGAACTAATTTTGACTGTCCAGAACTGTGCGGGCTTGCCCGCCCGGTAGCTCCTTCTCGGTAAAAGTAAACTTTTTCTG
>JAAYMK010000104.1 GCA_012521405.1 Bacillota bacterium | reverse complement strand
GATTCAGGGCCAAGGCAAGACCATACGCCAATATTACTCGAAATTGATATCTAATGTTAGTAATTTTAAGCAAGATAGCAAAATTAGGGATATAGGGAAGCAAAGTTTTGCTGGCCGGGCGAGGATATGAGCTTATGTGGGTCTAGTTGGCGGATATGTTTTCCTAGACACTACTTGTAAAAAAATAGCAGAAGAAAAATGATAGCATTGAAAATAGCTTGCTTCAGGAATATAACATATGTTTTTGTAAGCAGTAATAGGAGGAGAACAAAATGTCTATTGAAAGAGTTAAAGATTTTTTTGCTCAGTACGGAATGGAAAATCGAATAAAGGAATTTAATGTTTCAAGTGCTACTGTTGAACTGGCGGCAGATGCGTTAAAGTGTGAACCTTGCCGTATTGCCAAGACTCTTTCTTTTATGGTCGGGAGTAAGCCTATATTAATCGTTACAGCCGGCGATGCGAAGATTGATAACCAGAAATATAAAGCGCAATTTGGTACAAAGGCGAAAATGCTTAAGCCGGATGAAACTGTTTCACTGATTGGACATTCAGTCGGCGGTATCTGTCCTTTTGCTGTGAACGAAGGTGTTTTGGTTTATCTGGATATTTCTCTAAAAAGGTTTGATACCGTTTTCCCTGCCTGTGGTAGCAGTAACAGCGCTATCGAACTGACAATAGCAGAACTTGAAAAGTATTCGTCATACATTTCTTGGATTGATGTATGCAAAGGGTGGAATGAAGAATAAAGGACATTAAAAAACAACAGATGGTCACTCAGAAAAAACATCGACATAATAATAATTACTTTCTTGACTGGGCCAGAGTATAGAGGAAATTATTGGAGATGAGTTGGTGCTTGCTAAATTTGAGGATACTGTATATAAGATATAACATTGTTGACCCAAAAGGCAAATTCAAAGAAAGTATACGGGATAATATTGTCAATGAGATTTACCGACTAGGGAAGGTTAAGGCAAGAACCCTTTTGAGAAAGGCTCTCCGTTAAAATAAGCAGGATCGGATATGCGTCCAGCCGGTGTGTTTTTTCTTAATACAATAGGCATCGACACGAGCATAGGCTAGGTGGGGGAATAAAATACAGTTTTATTCGGCCCCGTTACAAAAACCCCTTAGCGATCTTGCTAAGGGGTTTTTTTATCTAATTAACAGGCCTGTTAGTGAAGAGGATGAGTCGACTGGTTTGATTTTTTTGAGACCTATGGTTCATACGACTTGAAAGATATAAAACTTAAGGTAGTTCGTTTCCGGAACATTCCACAGGATTGGATGGTCCGGGGCCTGTTGACGGGCTTCAATTTGCCTGAGGGATACGCAGGCGTCTTTGGCAGCGTCTGCCAGTATTTTGCGGAATAACTCCTCAGTTATGAAGTGGCTGCAACTGCAGGTGGCCAGATATCCACCCCGGGGTAGCAGCTTCATGGCTTTCAGGTTAATCTCTTTATATCCGCGGGCAGCGGCCTGCACTGTTTTGCGGGATTTGGTAAAGGCCGGTGGGTCAAGGATGATAAAATCATAGTCTCGACTTTTTTGCGCTGCCAGCTTTGTTAGCAGATCAAACACGTCTTCACATAAAAAATTCATTTTTCCGTCCATCCCGTTGCGTACGGCATTTGCTTTTGCCATGTTAACGGCTGATTGTGACACATCTACGCAGGTTACATGTTCTGCTCCACCCAACGCTGCATTAAGGCCGAAGGAACCGGTATGGGTAAAACAATCCAGTACCCGCTTGTCTTTGGCAATTCGGGCTACAGCGGCGCGGTTATACTTCTGATCCAGGAAAAAGCCGGTCTTCTGTCCGTTTTCCACATCTACCAGATATCTGATGCCGTTTTCGCAGATTTCTGTCACGGCTGATTCTGGTATAGGTAGGCCGCCTGATCGGTACCAGTCCTTATATTCCGGCAGCCCTTCCTTCGTACGTAGAGCAATGTCATTGCGCTCATAAATGCCGGTGATAGTTTCGCCCATTTCAGTAAGCACATCCCAAAGGGAATGGTAAATTGTATCTTTGACAAGTTCCATACCGAGGCAGGTAATCTGCACGGACAAAATACTGCCATAACGGTCTACTGTTAGCCCCGGCATTTGGTCAGCCTCGCCATGAATCAAGCGGCAACAGGCAAAGTCTGCACCGGGCATAACGGTTTTGCGGTAACGAAGGGAATACTCCACACGGCGGCGCCAAAAGCGTGCATCGAATACATCATTGGCGTTGCGTGAAATAAGCCGGACGGTAATTTTGCTGTTACTGTTGTAAAAGCCCGTACCCATAAAGGCTTTTCCGGCAAAAACATCTACCAGCCCGCCGTTTTGGAGCGTACCTTCTGTTTTTAGAATTTCTTCCCCGTATATCCAGGGATGACCATTTCTGACACTGCGTTCAGCCTTGAAGGATATCATGACTTTGGGATACTGCCGTTTCTGTTTCATCTGTGTCACCTTTCAAAATAGATTAAATACTAGGCTGATTGTATCACATTTCATTTTCGTCTTCAACAAAACTATGCGGACAGTTTTTGCTGTTGCTGTTTATCCGGAACGGTATAATATGCTAAGCTATATGCTTTTGCACGAGAAAGAAGAAAACATGGGTTTGATCATGAAATCTATTGTGGACAGTTGCACATACCTAGCAATTCTAAAAAAGCAGGATTAGTCAAGGATATTTCGGGGTAT
>JAAYMK010000103.1 GCA_012521405.1 Bacillota bacterium | reverse complement strand
CAGACTTTGCAAACTGTGTGGACGTTGTTTTGAGGCATGCCCCCACAATGCCATTATTCCTGGTCAAGGTGTATACCGCATCAATTTAGAAAAATGTAATTTTTGCGGTCTTTGTGTGCAGGCCTGCTACTACGGCGCTTTAGTACTTTATGGTGAAGAGATGACTTCTGGAGAAGTCTTTGATAAAGTCAGCCGCGACAAAATGTTTTACGCTTCATCCGGGGGAGGTGTTACTGCCTCCGGAGGAGAGCCTCTGCTCCACCCAATTTTCTTGCATGAGTTGTTTGCAAAATGCCGCGCAGAAGGAATTGGCACTTGTGTGGAAACATGCGGCCATGTTTCCACACAGGCTTTAGTAAAAGTTTTACCGGTGGTTGATCATTTTTATTTTGATTTAAAGCACATGGATAATGAAATGCATAAGCAGTATACCGGTGTTTCCAACCGTAAAATTTTGGCGAATGCAAGATTCTTAATTGAGCAAGAAGCTGATGTTTTGTTCCGCATGCCTTTAATACCGGGTATAAACGACTCCCCCAAAAATATTGAAGATACGGCAAACTTTTTAAAAAGTCTGGGGCCAAAAGGCATGAGAATTGAACTGTTGCCGTTCCATCGTCTAGGCCAAACAAAATATGATGCTTTAAACATAAAATATGAATTTGAAAACGTCCAGGTTATGGAAACTTCCGCGGTTGAAGCTGTAAAAGAACAGTTTTTATCTTACGGCGTTGACTGTACAATCTCAAGATAATTGTTAAGGAGGTACATTATGTCAAGAACAGTTGATTTTTCTTTGCTAGAAAGAATTGATAAGCTGGATTTAAGCGCGAAAAACAAAGAATGGCTTAAAGCAGTGAAAGCGGCACCTTGGAAAATATATGCCGACAGAGAAAGATGGACTGTCAAATCTTGGCGCGAAACAGAAGGTGAAGACTTACAGATTCGGCGCGCAAAACTTTTAAAATGTATCCTCGACAATATTGAAATCAAAATCCATCCTTTTGACGAGATTGTCGGCCGTCCAACACCGGGTGTTATTGGCTGCCCCACAGCCATTGATGTCTGCGGCGACTATATCCCCGGTCTTTGGGAGGACGACGGGGAGATTGAAGCAACACTGTCGGCAAACGTCAAAATAGACAGGGAAAGCCTTGAAATCTTACGGGAAAGTGTTAGATGTTTCCGGGGAAAAACAGCACCAGAAATGACTTATAAAGCATGGCATGAGCTTGTAGGCAGCTGGGCCAGGGACCTCGAAGCTGCCAAATTAAAAGACCCCACTTTAGACAGTGCCATCACTGCACAATCCACATCTGTTCTTTGTTGGCCTAAGATTTTAAAATTGGGCCTCCGGGGCTTCATTAATGAATGCCAGCAGAAAATCGATGAATTTTTGGCAAGCGGTCAAACTGATATCAATAAAGTATATTTTTGGAAATCGGCCATTATTGTGCTTGAAGCTGTAATTGCCCATGCCCACAGGTATGCTGCTTTGGCGAGAAAAATGGCTGCTGAAGAAACTGACATAAAGCAAAAAGAACACTTGCTAAAAATTGCCGAAGTCTGTGAATATGTTCCTGAATACCCGGCAAGAAATTTCCATGAGGCACTTCAGTCAATGGCGTTTTGTAATTTAGCAAAACTGCTGGAAAATCCCATTCAAAATTATTGCCACTGGGGACGTGCCGATCAATACTTGTATCCTTATTTCATTAATGATCTTAAAAACGGTATTCCTTTAGAAAAATTGGCATCCCAACTTTCCGACCTTATTGGTCGTTGGGGAACGCAAACATTTATCTCTTCCTCTTCGCAAAAAGAATCTCACCAAATTAACTTTGGCATCAATAATATTATGGTTGGCGGTCTAAATAAAGACAAAGAAGATTCCTCCAATGAGTTAAGCTATCTGATCCTACATGTAATTTCTCTGTTAAAGCTGTCTTCACCCACCGTCACTGTACGTTGGCATAAAAAGACGCCGCATTGGCTGATGAGAAAAGCCATCCGCACAAATATGGCCACCAGGGGAGGCATACCCCTGTTTGAAAATGATGAAGTTGTGATTTCCAGCTTTGTCAGAGACGGCATCCCCTTCGCAGAAGCCGTGGAGTGGTGCGGATTGGGCTGCGTTTATCCGTGCCTTCCCACACGGGCGGAACATTATGGAGCGGAAGGCATTGCGGCAATCAACCTTGCCGGAATCTTACATCTTACCTTACACAATGGTATTGATGTCAACGGAAAACAAGTTGGCCTCAAAACAGGTGATCCGAGAAATTTCAAAACTTTTGAAGAGCTGTATCAAGCTTTTTTAGAACAGTATAAGCACATCTGTCACAAAGTTCTCTGGCTTGGCGGGGTTGCCAGGGTTGTTCAGCCCAACTATTTGCGCTTGCCGCTGCTATCAATCCTGGGAATAGAAGCCAGCATGGAATTGGGGCAAGATTTACTTTTCCCACACCCTGACTACTCCATGTACGGCATTTCCGACCGGGCAATTATTGATGTGGCTGATTCTTTGACTGCCATTAAAAAAATAGTTTACGAGAATAAAATTTTGACCTTGGATGAACTACTGCAAGCACTGGATAGCAATTTTGCGGGTAAACGCGGAGAAGAAATCCGTCAAATTTGTTTATCACAACCGAAATACGGGAATGACATCCCTGAAGCTGATGCCATGGTAAAGCGCATTAGCAGGGACTCTGCAAGCATCATACATGCTTACGATAATTCACCATTTAGGCGCTTTATGATTGCCCGTGAAGGACTGGCATGGCATTATTTTGGCGGCCTGGGAGTAGGCGCCCTTCCCAACGGACGCAAGGCCTTTGAACCGCTTAATGACGGTTCACTATCCCCCATGCGTGGAATGGATAAAAATGGACCTACTGCTGTTTTACGTTCTGCTTGCAATGTAAACTTTAATGAAGAATCTTATGTTTCCGTCTTGAACCAGAAATTTTCAACAAGTATTTTGCGCAGTGAAGAAAGTATTGATAAGCTAATTGCCTACACCAACGCTTATTTGAGTAATGGCGGCTCCCATATTCAATACAACATCATGGACACTGAAGAGCTCAAAGAAGCGAAAAAACATCCCGAGAAATACCAAGATTTAATTGTTCGCGTTGGTGGGTTCTCTGCCTATTTTGTACAGCTTTCCCCTTCTATCCAGGATGACATTATTTACCGCAGCGAATTCAGCTTATAGGTCTTTTCCCTCACAGAAACAACCGCATCTAGACTCTACAAGGAGGTAGAAAATCCAAACAGACAATAACCTTCGCTCTTTACCGGTCACTTTATTTTCTTAGACCCTGGTTTGATGACAGCAAGATCTGTAAAGTAATTAGCATAAAATAAATATGAGATCGTCCTTTATCTGGCAAATTTTTAATAAGGGACGATCTCATATTTATGTCTAAATTTAATTAAATAAATTTTTTATTTTTTAAATTTAGGTCCTCGTGATAAGCCGGTTTTCAGAAAACGCGCCGCCCAATTGCCTGCCGGGCAGTATGTCAGGCATTTGCCGCAATGCCATGAGTTTACATGCTGGAGCCCCATCTCGCTAATGGGCATTTCTTTGTACGCTTTACGGATATCTTCCGCCGTGGGGCTGTCTGTGGTCACATAGTCTTTTGCCCCTCCCAGTTCCTTGGTCAAGGCCAGCGTCGCCACCTGGCATTTATTCCAGTCCAGTACGCAGTACTCCATGGTCCTGCCTTCCATGGTAAAGCTTTGACTTTTTTCACCGTAACGGCTGAGGGCTTTAGTAGGACAAACCTGCGTACAAATATTGCATTTTTCCGGATTGCAGAGCACCTTTCCGCTGTACATAGGGTCTGGCTCCAATTCAAGGGTAGTAAGAATGACACCGAATCTGTTTCTTGGACCAAACTCCGGTGTTAAGACCAGTCCCATCCACCCCAAAACCCCCAAACCTGCCGCCACGGCGGCATGACGAATACTTATTTGAATCCCATTTGTCATGGGCCCGGTGGAGCAGGGCATGGCTGCACAGCCTGTCCTGCTTTCAATATAGCGTGCCAGGGCATAACAGGCATATGTAAGCTCAAAATTTGGCAGGATGGTATAACCATAGGTACCGTAGACCCCCTTTAAATCTCGCCGCCCGTCCTCAAAGGCACGAAAATTTGCCTGAATCACGCCGTCCAGTAATTTGACGCCAACAACAATAACTGACTTGCAGCCGGGCAAAAGCTCACACGGGTGCGTTCTTGCCGGCGCTTCAGCAAATCTGTCAACGCCGGCGATACCACACAGGTCCATACCCAACCCGTAAGCAAATTCTTTAATACTTTCTTTGTCAACCTGCATAACTGCCTCCCCAAATCTTTAAAAATTGCACAGCGACACAAAAAAATAGACTATCTTTTTGCCACTGTTTTTAACAGCATTAAAGAAATTATACTTTAAGGTTGGCAGGAGTGTCAAAAGTTTTATAATTGTTTTAATAATTAAACATCTTCAGTATAGTCCCCGGTTGCGTCCATGAGCATTCTTACATATATTGCTATCTCATGCTATTTAACTTGTGCTGCTGCTGCCAAAGCCAAATCCGCCGCCGCCAAGGTACGTTCCAGATCTTCAGCGGTATGGGCAAGGGAGATAAATCCGGCCTCAAACTGTGACGGTGCTAGATAAATACCGTTTTCCAGCATGGTTTTAAAGTAAGTGCGAAAACGAGTTAAATTTGATTTCTGCGCTACAGTATAGTTGCTAACCTTTTCAGTATTAAAATATAGGCAAAACATGGAGCCTACCCGCTGCAAACAGACGGGTACACCGTGTTTCGCCGCCAGTTTTTCCAAGCCGGTTGCCAATTTCTCTGCCTTATCCTCCAAAGCCTCATATACACCAGGCTCTTTTAAGGCCAAAAGCATTTCTTTGCCGGCACTCATGGCCAGGGGATTGCCGGAAAGTGTTCCCGCTTGATAAACGGGGCCGGCTGGAGACACATATTCCATAATTTCCCGGCGGCCGCCGTAAGCTCCCACCGGAAGCCCTCCACCGATAATTTTACCTAAAGTGGTAAGATCAGGCTTAATTTTAAAAAGCTCCTGGGCACCACCGTAGGCCACACGAAAACCGGTCATGACTTCGTCGAAGATTAAAAGCGCGCCATATTTTTCCGTCACCGCCCGTAATCCTTCTAAAAACCCCGGTTGTGGCGGCACAAGCCCCATATTGCCGGCAACCGGTTCCACAATCACAGCCGCAATCTCTGCACCATAGCGGGCAAATAAATTTTCTACAGCTTCTAAATCATTATATTCCACCGTTAATGTATCCGCCGCCGCGCCGGCAGTGACACCGGGACTATCCGGCAAACCAAAGGTGGCAACACCAGAACCGGCTTTAATTAAAAGACTGTCGGCATGGCCATGATAACAGCCACTAAATTTAACGATTTTTGCCCGCCCGGTATAACCGCGGGCCAGCCGCAAGGCCGCCATCACCGCTTCCGTGCCGGAATTAACCATTCTCACCATTTCGATGGAAGGCACGGCCTCAATAATTAAACGGGCTACTTCCGTTTCCAGCGCGGTGGGAGCACCATAACTGGTGCCGCGGGCAGCCGCCTCTTGCACCGCTTTAACAATACGGGGATGAACATGGCCTAAAATCATTGGTCCCCATGATCCCACATAGTCGATATATTCATTACCGTCCACATCATAGATTTTTGCACCTTGAGCTTTGGCAATGAAAACAGGATCCATTTCCACTGCTTTAAAAGCGCGCACCGGACTATTTACGCCACCGGGCAAAACTTCTTTTGCTTCTCGATAAAGATTTTGCGAACGTGCAAACATTGTCCTCGCTCCTTGTTGCTATGATCTTTCCTGCAACCAGAGGGCTGCATCTTTAGCATGGTATGTCAAAATGATATCGGCGCCCGCCCGTTTCATGGAAAGCAGCATTTCTAAAACAATTTTACTTTCCTCCAACCACCCTTTTTCTGCCGCCGCTTTTACCAGTGAGTATTCGCCGGAAACATTATAAGCCACCACAGGTACATTTGTTTTCTCTTTAACGGCACGAATAACATCCAGGTAAGCTAGAGCCGGTTTGACCATGAGCAAATCGGCTCCTTCTGCCAGGTCCAGCTCTACCTCCTTTAATGCTTCCCTTATGTTTGCCGGATCCATTTGGTAAGAACGGCGATCACCAAATTGCGGCGCCGAATCAGCAGCATGGCGAAAAGGACCGTAAAAGGCGGAAGCATATTTTACCGCGTAGGACAAAATGGGGATATCTTCATAATGATGCTGGTCTAAAAGCTTGCGTATGGCCGCAACTCTCCCGTCCATCATATCCGAGGGAGCCACCATATCGGCCCCTGCCTGTGCATGCACAAGAGCTGCCTGCGCCAAAAGCGGTAAAGTGGCGTCATTTTTTACTTCACCGTTTTCCACGACTCCACAGTGCCCGTGGCCGGTATAGCCGCATAAACAAACGTCCGTAATCACCAAAAGCTCCGGCAGTTCACGTTTCAGCAACATGACTGTTTGCGGCACAATCTCCTGCGGGTCAAAGGCTGAACTGCCCTTCTCATCTTTATAAGCGGGAAGACCAAAAAGCATTACCGCCGGAATTCCAAGTTTTAAACAACTTTCACCTTCACGCAAAATCTGATCCGGGGACATTTGGTAAACGCCGGGCATGGAAGCTATAGGCTCTTTTATATTTTTCCCGTGGACCACAAATAGGGGATAAACAAAATCATTAACACTTAATGTTGTTTCGCGCACAAAGCGCCGTAAAGCTTCTGTGCGGCGCAAACGCCGCGGGCGTACTGTGGGAAATTGCATGCAAACACCTCCGTTTACGTCACTTTAGGAATGTTTCTCCACATCTGCAATTAGCACTTTCATAATGCCGTCAATGGTATATTCCTTCGCCTCCAAATCTACCGGCAGTCCCAGGGAACGGGCTGTTGCCGAAGTAACCGGCCCGATACTGATTAATTTTACTCCGGACAATAAAGCCTTTATTTTTTCTGGCCCGATTGTTTCCACAAAATTGCGTACTGCAGAGGAACTGGTAAAGGTAAGATAGTGAATTTTACCTGCTGCCAACATTTCCCGCAATAAACCTGCTTTTTCGCCGGTACATACAGTGCGGTAGACCGTAACCTTATCTACCTTTGCTCCCATTTTTTGCAATGCATTCGCCAAAACCGGCCTGGCCAGATCTCCTTGCGGCAAGAGCACCCATTGGCCGGGTTGTATTTTTCCCTGCAGCCCTGCAGCTATCGCTTCGGCGCGATATTCATTGGGCATATAATCAACGTCTAGACACATTTCCGTCAAACGCTCTTTTGTTTTCGGTCCCACCGCGCAAATTTTCAGCCCATGCAAAGCCCGTGCATCTTTTTTGTGCCGTCGCAAGCGTGTAAAGAAAGCATCAACACCGTTCACACTGGTAAAAATAAGCCAACTGTAGCGGTCAATTTGCGCAAGGGCTTGATCTAAAGGCTGAAAATCAAGGGGTTCTTTAATTTCAATCAGCGGGAACTCCCATGCTTCTCCGCCTAATTTTTCAATGCGCCGTGACAGCTCACTGGCTTGGGCACGGGCACGAGTAACCAGAATACGTTTCCCAAATAAAGGTTTTTTTTCCACCCAGGCCAGTTTTTCCCGCAACCTGACCACTTCGCCTACTACAATGACGGCCGGTGAAGTCACTTTTGCCGTTGCTGTTTTTTCCACAATTTCTGCCAGGGTACTTACCACCACTTGCTGTTCCGGTCTTGTCCCCCGGCTAATAATCGCCACCGGCGTGGTTGCCTTGCGTCCATTTACCAGCAGCTTCTTTACGATTTCCGGTAGCTTGCCCACACCCATTAAAAAAATTAAAGTGCCGCCGCCGGCAGCAATTTTTTCCCAGTCCAAAGCCGATACTTTTTTTGTCGGATCCTCATGTCCGGTGATGACTGTAAAACTTGAAGTATAATCACGATATGTAACAGGGATACCGGCATAGGCGGGTACAGCCACCGCCGAAGTGATACCGGGGACGATTTCAAAAGGCACTCCCTTAGCTGCCAAAACTTCTGCTTCCTCACCACCACGGCCAAAGACAAAGGGATCCCCTCCTTTTAAGCGCACAACAATTTTACCGGCCAATGCTTTCTCCGCCAATAACTGGTTAATCTCATCCTGGGTGAAGGTGTGGTGATGAGGTTTTTTGCCCACATAAATTTTTTCACAATGATCCGGGGCAAAATGCAGTAGTTTTTTATTGACTAAACGGTCATAAACCAGTACTTCCGCCTCTTTAATACAGGCCAATCCTTTTAGCGTAATCAGTCCAGGATCACCTGGGCCTGCCCCCACAAGATAAACAATGCCTTTTTGCTTCATCACGCTAATACTCCCGTCTTACCTGTTCTATTAATGCTGCCGCTCCTTCCTGGAGCAACATTTGGGCCAATTTCCTTCCCAGGGCTTCAGCTTGGTTAATTGCTCCACTTACCTGCCTGCGCAGGATTTTTTCACCGCGCAAATCGCCAACCATGCCTTCCAGCACCAGTTGATCTTTTTCTACACGGCCCCAGGCGGCAATGGGTGTCTGGCAGCCGCCCTCCAGGGTACGCAAAAAAGCCCTTTCTGCCACGACGGCCGCCGCCGCCAAAGAATCATGGAGCGTCTTGACCATGTTGATGATTTCTGTATCACCTTGGCGCGTTTCAATCCCCAAAGCACCCTGTCCCACGGCAGGCAAAATTTTGTCCGTCTCAATAATTTCGGTAATTTTATCGGTCCATCCCAGCCGAGAGACGCCGGCATAAGCAAGTACAATTCCCGCCAAATCCATCTCTGTAAGTTTGCGCAAACGTGTATTCAGATTACCCCTAATCGGGACAATTTCCAAATCTGGACGCCGTGCCAAAATTTGGGCCGCCCGGCGCAAGCTGGAGGTACCTATCCTGGCTTTGGGCGGGCTGTCAAAAAGTCCTGTTTTCCCGTCCTGTGCCAGGTAGCAATCACGGGCATCTTCCCGCTTGGTGATGGCACTAAGGGTTAAACCGGCCGGTAAAACCGTAGGTACATCTTTCATACTGTGTACAGCCATGTCTATTTCCCCGGCCAATAAGGCATGTTCAATTTCTTTCACAAAAAAACCTTTGCCCTCCAATTTAGGTAAAGGCAGATCAAGTATTTTGTCGCCGGCAGTTTTAATGGTTTTAATTTTGAAATCTACTTCAGGAAAATGTTTTTGCAGTTCAGCCACTACCAGTTGCGCTTGTCTCAGTGCCAACTCTGAACCACGGCTGCCTACAACTACCTTTGCGCGCAAACTTCTACCTCCTTTTAAAACTGGAACGTTCACATTATGCATCTAAATTAAGCAAAGCATTTATTCTTTGCGTCAAAGCTTCTTTCCCGCCTGAACGATAAAGTTGCACCAATTCTTCCAGCTGCAATGAGGAAATCT
>JAAYMK010000102.1 GCA_012521405.1 Bacillota bacterium | reverse complement strand
TCTGGCCTAAATCCTTTACCATACCGTTGGAATAAATACCGCTAATAACACCGTTAGAGCCCACCATGTAGCTTTCCAAAACCCCTACAGGGAAACCGTCCTGGGTATCCATTCTGGCATTGCTTTTACCTGCTTTTTGGGTGAGGGAAGAAAAGTCGAGATTAATTCTTAAGGGAGATACAACCCCGCCAGGAAGATCGGCAATTTCGATATATGGATTTTCTGTAGAATTCTCAAGATCTATATGACCATCTGCATTAAAATTAAATCTAATAAGCGTTACCGAATTATTAACATTTGAGCCACCTATATCTATAGTAATTCTATTATTACCTGTTGTAGGTAACTCTTCTCCTTCTGCATCAAACACTTTAATCGCATTTTTACTAATTACCCAAGTATTGTTATTTGTTTTTTCAAAAGTAAAGCGAATAGTATAAACTCGTCCCTGGGAATCATAGATTAAAGCTTCAGTCTCAAACGCATCGTTCTGTGCAGTGTCTGCATCCAAATTACCGGTGAATTTTATGTTTTCCGTGGCCTTGGAGACCACATTGTCGCCCAGGGGAATATTTAAAGTGGTCAGGGGGCCGTCAGTATCAATTACGCCATTCTCGTCGGCCCGCCAGCCTAAAAGCTTCAAGCCGTTGGCGGCATTAACCAGGTCACCGTCCAGGCCCCGGGAAAAGGCACCGTCGCGGGTGTAATACTGGCCGATACCATCTGTAACGACAAAATAGCCTTTGCCCTGAATGGCCATATCATCGGGGTTGCCGGTATATTGGGGGCTACCCTGGGTGTGGAGGGTATCTATGGCGGCAATGGTCATGCCCATACCTATCTGGGCCGCATTGGTGCCGCCGCGGCCGCCTAAAGGTGCCGTGGCACCGCGGATGGTTTGGCTGAAAACATCCTGAAAACGGACGCGACTGCTTTTAAAGCCGACTGTATTGACATTGGCAATATTGTTGCCGATGACATCCAGTTTTGTCTGATGGTTACGTAAACCTGTCACTCCGGAATATAAAGATCTTTGCATTTACTTAACCTCCTTACACGGTGCGGCAGGCTGCTTCCGTCGTTCCGCAGCCTTTGGCCTCCCGGAAGGGTCCGGCCATTATTTAATCAGTACCGCACTGTCAATATTGGTAAAAACATGATCTTTTAGATTTTCACCGTTAACGGCGGTAATAATGGTGTTATTTTTCACACTGGCGATAAAAGCCATATCCTGGTATAAGAGCAAAGTGGAACGGGCACCTTTTTGTCCTGCCTTCTGCATTGCTTCCGCCAGTTTTTCCACTTCATGGGGCTTCAATTCAATCTCCCGCTCCTGCAGGCGCTGCAGCGCATGGGCGGAAAATTTGACCGTCTGGGGCACCAGTTTTTGCTGCAAAATATCGGCAAAGCTTACGTCCTTAGCTCCGTCGGGCTTTTGCTGCGCTGCCTGCGGCGAAGTCTTGGCTATTGCCGGAGGATATAAAACTTGCTGCTTAATCTTCACTTGCTTCAGCTCCCTGTGCAACTTTGACTACATTGGCCAGCGGGTAAGTAGTGCCGTTTACCACCAGCCACGGCTCACCACCGACAAATTCCACCGCCGAAACTGTACCTTGCACTATTTCACCATTAAAGCCCACAAGGGTTACCTGCAGGCCAAGATAGCCGGGAGCTTTTAACCTGGCATCCGCCTGCAATTTCAACAACTGCTCCATACTTTTGTTTAAATTCTGCATTTGTTCCAAGGCGGAAAATTGTGCCATCTGGGCAATAAAGGCGCCGTTATCCTGCGGGTTTAACGGATCCTGGTAGCGCAGTTGCGTCACTAAAAGCTGCAAAAAGGCGTCTTTGCCCAATTCCTGCATGGCACCTGTTTTTTTCTTGCTCTCCGCTGTGGTATTCATGGTGCTATAAAGATTTGTGGGATAGATATGCGTCATCTTTTCACCTCCCATTACCCTTTAGGCCCGCAAATCAATGGTCCGGTGTATAGCATCGTTAATGGGCACCGGCCCTTCGTAACTCATTGTTTCAGCAGCCAAGGCTTCCCGCCCCCTTTGCGGCGGCGTAAATTTTTGCCAGGGGGAAGGATTTTGCTGCCAGGGATGCTGCTGGGCAAAGTTTTGTTCCTGCTCTAAAGTTACCGTAAACTCCGTAACGGTAATCTGCTGTACCTGCAGGCGCTCCCGCAGCTGCCCTAAAGTAGCCTCCAAGGCTTGCTTAACCTGGAAATTATCCGTAAGCACATGGGCCACCAGCTGCTGCTTGGCATTAAGGCGTAAGCGTATTTCCACTTGTCCCAAACTTTCCGGTTTTAAGCGCACATACAGCTTCTTCTCCCCCTGCGGCAGTTTAGCGAAAAGAATCTTTTCAAAGACTTGTTCTGCCACTTGGGTGGTAAAATCATCACCGGGAACTGCCGCCAAGTCCTGTAAAGCGCTGGCAAAAGGTTTATTGGCGGCAAACCTGCCTTCCGTTGGCAGCGGTTGTTCCGTTTCCGGCTGTGTTTTTGCAGCATCCTTTTTGTAGGCGGCAAATTCTGTGTTGCGACTTAACACTTCAGACCCTTGGGACGGTGAAAATGAGCTTGGCTCTTTAGTAAATCCTGTTTCGCCCCTTGTGTGTTGTTCCCAAGTTTGCACCTGCTCTGTTGGCAAGTCCTTTGCCTGGTGGGACTGTTGCCTTTGCGCCCGGGCGGCTAAAATTTTTGCCGTTTCTGTACCGGCTGCTTCCCCTGCTTCTTGGAGGTAATCTACCTCCGGGAATGGATCTGCTTTGTTTAAAGCATCTTTTTCCCCGGCAGGCTGCATTATTTTTTGCTTTGCCATGAAATGATTTTCCTTTGCTTCAAACAACTGCGCCGTCAAGGCACTGTTTTCACCCGGCCCTGCAGGCGACTCCGCCGGCCCGGCAACTTGTAACGCTGTCTCACTGTTTTCTTCCGCCACCAAAGGGACAGGATAACTTTCCGCCTGTAAATTCATGCCAGTCAATTCCGGCGGCGGTTCCAAAGCTACCCCTGCAGCAACGGCGGGTGCACCTTCCGCCAAAAGTGCCGCATCCCCTTCAGCCTGGTTTTCCATGGCAACGGCCGCATTGTTTTGCAAAAGCTGCGGGTATAGTAAATTTAGCCAAAATTCCGGATCCTGTAAGGCTTCTTCCGGCAATGCTTCGTCCTCATTCTCTGGCGAGTTTAGTTTCGTTGGTACGGCGCCTTTTTTCTCCGGCTGTTCTAAAAGCGTAAGCCACAGCTGTAAAAAATCTGTTGCTGCATGTTCTCCCTGTACCGGTTCCCCCTCCAAGGTGCCGGCCACAGGCAACTGCGGTAAAAACTGCACTTGCACTTTCTTCACCTCCTTTCAGTTGCTCAAGGCGGCTTACTCATTATGTTTTTGTCTTAAAAAGACATTGCGTGCCGCTTCATCCATGTGGCGCTGTTCAATTTTGGCCTGTTCCTGCTGGTAGCGCTGAAAATCTTTTTCCCGTAATTTATCCATGATTTTGCGCTCCTGCATGGCTTTTTCTGTCACTTTGATTTGTTGCTGCAGACGTTTTTCCTGTTTTGCCAATGCTTCCTGGTAAGCCTGCAGGCGCTTTTCCAAATAGATCACATATTCACTGGCCAAAAGTGCTTCCGACACATCAAGCTGCACTTGGCACCTGGAGTATGCCTCCTGTCCCTGTGATAAAACTTCTTTGGCCTTTACCACATTCAAGCGCGCTTGTTGCGTCTGCAGCTGTACCTGGGCAAGGCGCAATTGCTCTTTTTCTTCTAAATGTTGCCGGTATTCCAATACTTTTTGCAAAGGGAATTGATACATGTTTACCCTACCTTCCCAATGCTATTTTTAACTTTTCCAGAGCTTCAGCAAAGGAGTCCGTTTCATTAACATCCTGCTTCAGCAAGTTTTCCATGGCTTCTATATGCTGCCTGGCCTCGTCAAGGCGCGGGTTGCTTCCTTCCACATAGGCACCAATGTTAATTAAATCTTCCGCTTCCGTATAAGTGGCCAGGTAATCGCGAAAAAGAGCCGCCAGTTGCCGGTGTTCTTCGCCCACCAGATCGGGCATTAGCCTGCTGATACTTTGCAGAATGTCAATGGCGGGAAAATGGTTTTTGGCTGCCAAAGCCCGGGAAAGGACAATATGACCGTCCAAAATACTGCGCACCGCATCGGCGATAGGTTCATTAAAATCATCACCGTCCACTAAAACAGTGTACAAACCGGTAATGGAACCTTTGGCCGAGGTGCCGGAACGTTCCAACAAGCGGGGCAGCATGGTAAAAACAGACGGTGTATAACCTTTGGTGGTGGGTGGTTCGCCAATGGCCAGTCCCACTTCCCGCTGCGCCATGGCCAGTCGGGTCACGGAATCCATCATCAGCATCACCTTGTAACCCTGATCGCGAAAATACTCGGCAATGGCCGTTGCCACCATGGCTCCTTTGATCCGGATCAAGGGAGGACGGTCGGAGGTGGCTGCCACCACCACGGAGCGTTTAAGACCTTCGGGCCCTAAATCGCGTTCGATAAAGTCTAAAACTTCCCGTCCCCGTTCGCCCACCAAGGCAATCACGTTGACATCGGCTTCACTGTGCCGGGCAATCATTCCCAAGAGGGTCGATTTACCTACCCCGCTGCCGGCAAAGATGCCGATCCGCTGTCCCTGTCCGCAAGTTAAAAACAAATCTATGGCGCGTACACCGGTGGGTAGAAAATCTTTTATGCGTGTACGCGTCAAAGGATTGGGGGGATCATTATCTACCGGGTATTCCGCTTCAATACCGCTTAATATACCGCCTTGCAAAGGTTGTCCCAGTCCGTCCACCACTTGTCCCAAGAGGCCGGGTCCCACTTTCACCGTAAAAGATTTGCCGGTGGTTACCACTTCACAGCCCGGACGAATACCGGAAACATTACCTAAAGGCATCAACAGGGCACTGCCGTCTTTAAAGCCTACAACCTCCGTCATTACCGGGCGGCTTTGCCGATTTAAATACAGGAGACAAACTTCACCGATAAAAGCTTCAATTCCCTGTACCTCAATGGTCAAGCCCACCACTTGCGTCACACGGCCGGCTTTTCTAAAGGGCGAAAAGGATTCCACCGCCCGCATATAAGCGTCAAGGTTCGCTTCAAGCATGGATAACCACTTCCGCTAGCATTTTGCGCAAAGCAGCAAAACGTTCATCCACTTGACAGTTATAAACTGAACTGGTGCTTTCCACCCGGCAGTCACCCCGCTGCATAGTATGATCACTTAACAAATTGAGCGTGGTAGATTCCCCCAGTTCCTCCTGCCACTGGGGAAGCAGATCCCGGCAGGCGGCAGCATCTTCGGGATGCAGGCGAATAATAATCTCGCCTGTTTCCTGCATTTGCTGCAATGCTTCCTTAATCAAGTTCTGTAAAATTTGCACATCTGTGGAAAGCTTTTCCCTTACAAATTTTTCTGCAATTTTAACTGCCAGCTCCACCACTTGCGGTTCAATTTTTTGCAGCATTTCTTGGCGTAGTTGCCGCACTTCCGCCAGTTGTTTTTCCGCTTCTCCAATAAGCTCCCTGCTTTTTTGCTCGCCCTGCTCAAGGCCGTTTTTCAGACCTTCCTCAAAGCCTGCCTGCCTCGCTTCCTGCCGCAGCAGTTCAGCTTCTTGTTGGGCTTGCTGCAAAAGCAGCTCCTTTTCCTTTTGTGCCGCGGCCATAATTTGCGCCGCTTCGGCTTCAGCCGCTTGCAGTTTATTTTCCGCTTCCGCCAAAAACTTTTCCGCTTGGCTTTGTACTTGGGCAATTCTTTCTTCCTGCTGTGCTTGCATTTGCGGCTTGGTGGGGGCAGCCGCCGGCGGCGGCTGCAAAAGCACTTGACGGCTGCCGGATTGAGCAATCTTTTCCGACTTTATAACTTTAGATAACAATAGCATCATCCCCACCCCGCGAAATGATAATTTCGCCGGCTTCATCCAGTCTGCGGACAATAGCTACAATACGCTGCTGCGCTTCTTCCACTTCGCGTAAACGAATGGGGCCCATAAACTCGATATCTTCCTTGAGCATTTCGGCAGCGCGCTTGGAAACGTTGCGGAAAATACGCTCCCGTACTTCCTCGCTAGAACCTTTTAGCGCCACTGCCAGATCTTTATGGTCAACTTCACGTACAATACGCTGGATGGAAGCATTATCAAGACCGATAATATCTTCAAAGATGAAGAGGCGTTTACGGATTTCATCCACCAGTTCGGGCTGATCCTGTTCAAGCTCTTCTAAAATCAGTTTTTCCGTGCCGCGATCCACATTGTTTAAAATATCAACTAAAGTGCCGATGCCGCCGGCAGCGGCAAAATCGTGTTGTACCATGGAGGATAGGCGCTCCCTCAGCACTTTTTCTACTTCCCTTAACACTTCCGGAGAAGTTCTTTCCATGGTAGCGATGCGCTGGGCAATATCAGGCTGCTGTTCCGGGGGTAAATCCGACAAAATTTGTGCCGCCTGCTGTGGATCGAGATAAGATAAAATGAGGGCAATTGTTTGGGGATGTTCATGGGAAATAATGTTTGAAAGCTGTTTCGGATCAGTTTTACGGGCAAACATGAAGGGTTTGATTTGTGATGCATCTTTTAATTTTTTAATGATTTCATGTGCCTTTTGGGTGCCTAAAGTTTCTTCTAAAAGCTTCCTGGCATAATCTAAACCGCCGTCAAGGACATATCTTTGCGCCTGGCTGATTAAAAGAAACTCTTCCAAAACTTCTTCCAAATCTGAGACTTCAACTTTAGTTGTATTGGCAATTTCCAGAGAAATCCGTTCAATGTCATTTTCATTAAAGTGGCGCAAAATACGCGATGACAATGTGGGACCTAAAGCCATAAGGAGAATGGCTGCTTTTTTTATACCGGTTAATTTACCTCGCACAACACAGCCCCCCTATTCCTCCGTAAGCCAGGCACGTATTAAGAAAGCTGCCATTTCAGGATCTTTCTCCGCCAATCTGCGCACCTGTTGATTGAGATTGCTTTCTTCGGCGGCTGTTTCCACTTCAGAAGGCAAAGCTTCCTCGGTAGCGTCAGGCAAAACAGGTGTCATTTCGTCCACTTCCACTGTTTGCTCGCGACGTTTTGCCAGGAAACGCACCAGGATAATTACCAAAAGTAACCCTACCAAACCTAAAACGCCATAACGGACATATTGCCGTAACTGCTCTTGTTGTTCCTCTTCTTCCAAGAGCTTTTGTAGTGCATCCCACTGGGAAGTATCAAAATTCATGCCCTGCACGTCAATACTATCGCCGCGCTCTTCCTGATAACCTACGGCGGCTGCTACGGTGTTACGAATCTGCTCCACCTGCATGGGTGTAACTTCACCGTTTTTCGTGTTTACCACCACGGCGGTATGTAAGCGTAACAGACGGCCGGGAGCAAAAATCTCCGTTTCATTAGTTTCATTGATTTCATAATTAGTAATCTCATCAATCCGTTCATAAAATCCGCCTTCAGCCTCTTCCGGCAACACATAACCGGGGATATTGCTGTCAGTACCGGCTTCGCCCAGATTGGGTATGTTTTCTTCGCCGCCAATCCATGTTTCCCGCGTAATGGTATGACTGCGGGGCACACCGCCTTCTTCATAAGAAATTACGGTGGTTTCACGGGAGTTAAAATCAAGTTCCGCCGTCAACATGGCAATGGCTTGTCCCGGTCCTAAAACGCGGTCCAACAGGCGTTGTACCCGCTGTTCCAACTCCCGCTCAAAGGTGCGCTTTACTTCCAGTTGTTTCAAAGTTGCCTCAGCAATTTGCGTTGACTCATCCTGCGCATAAAGATCACTTAATAAATTTCCGTATGTATCCAAAATGGTAATATTTTCGGGAGTTAAATTCTCCACACTGCCGGCCACCAGATGGATAATTCCGCGAATTTGATTTGGCTCTAATCGTGAAAAAGGATTCAGCTTCAAAACAATGGAAACGGAAGGAGGAGTAGTTTCCGTAACGAAAACACTGGGTTCGGGCAATGTTAAATGCACCCGTGCCTGTTCAACTTCCTCCAGCTGGACGATAGTCCTGCGTAGCTCTTCCTGCAAAGCCCTTTGATAGTTGAGTCGCCGTTCAAAATCGGTTGAACCCAATTTGGTTTGATCAAAAAGCTCAAACCCGGCGCCACTGCCTAAAAGCGTTCCATCGCTTGCTAACTGAATCCTTAAATCATAAACCTTGTCTTCCTGGACAAGGATCGTTTTTCCCTCATGAGTCAATTCATATGGCACACCAAGCTCTTTTAATTTAGCCGTAATGCGACCGGCATCCGCCGGTTCCAGCCCTGTAAACAGGGGCGACATGCGCGGTCGTAGCAAGGCTTGCCCGGAAAAAATTAAGATAACTATGATTGCCGCCGCCAGAACTATAACTGAGATTTTTTTTGCATTGCTTAATACTTGCCACTTTCCCCTTATGTCATCAAGCTTTAAGGGAAAGCGTCTTTGCTCCGACAACCTTTATCACCCCTCTCCTTTCACTTAGGGCCGGATTAAATTTGCATGCGGGAAATTTCTTGATAAGCATCGATTAATTTGTTACGCACCTGCACCGTTAGCTCTAAAGCTAAACGTGCCTGTTCCATGGTAATTAAAGCTTGGTGTACGTCTTTAACTTCCCCTAAAGCCAAAGATACTGCAGCTTGCTGTGACTTTAACTGTAATTCATTTACTTCATTTAAAGCGCGCTTTAAAACTTCACCGAAACCCTCGCCTTGCACGGCTGTGGTTTTCTGCGGCTCTTTTTGTTGCCAGGCTAGCGGTATAAAGTCATTCACTTGACGAACTTCCAAGCAAACTCACCTACCCTCTGCCAATTTCCAATGCTTTGAGGAACATATTTTTGCCGGCATTTAAAACTGTAACGTTGGCTTCATAAGAACGAACGGCCGTGACCAGGTCCACCATCTCTTGCACCACATTAATATTGGGATACGCCACATAACCTTCCTCATTAGCATCCGGATGCGTGGGATCATATTCCAATCGTGGTTCAGTAGGATCAGTACGAATGGCTGTCACCCGCACACCTTCTCCGGCCTGCCCCGCTTCTGCTAAAACTGCGGCAAAGACTGCAGTTTTTCTGCGATACGGTTCGCCTGTTTCCGTGCGCGTTGTATGTGCATTGGCAATGTTGGAAGCAATTAAATCAAGGCGCAATCTTTCTGCCGTAAGGCCGGAGGCTGAAACCTGCATGGCCTGAAACATTTTCATTTTCTGTTAGCGCCTCCCTTCCTGTAAGATATAACGCAAGGCACTGTAGCGGTTATTTAGCACTTGTGTGACGGCATTGAAGTGCATCTGATTCATGGCCATTAGCACCATTTCCCTATCAATATCCACATTGTTATCGTCAGGACGCATGGATGTACTTTTATCCGTCACCACTTCATGCTGCAGATCAGAAAGCTCTAATTCGCGGGGCAAATGTTTTTCATGGGTTCTTGTCAGCTGCAGTTTCGGTTGAGCAAACAAAGCGGCTTTTAATTTTTCCTCAAAGGAAACTTCCTGTCGCTTAAAATTAGGCGTATTGACATTGGCCAGATTGTGTGCGCTGACGCGCTGTCTTTCGGCGGCAGCATCTAGTGCCAACTGCAAGATCAGATTGGTCCCATCCACAAGGAACCGGTTCATTCTTTTTCACTCCTTTAAAACAATAAAGCATCACTTACAAAAACAGGAAGGTACACGGGTGCCTTCCTGTTTTTGTGACAACAGAAAATACAAACTCCAGCTACGAGAAGAGTTTGCTTAACCGGCAACCCAGCCGCCTTGACCGCAACGGTTTTAGGCCTGTGGCTTTGCGTCCCTGCCTTTCGACAGGTTTGCCCTTTACAGTTAAACTTATTATATTTTTGCAATAAATTTATTTTATTACAAAAGTCTTACGAAATCGGCAAGACACTTGCCATTTGCACAATAACTTACCTGCATATCCAAATATTACTTAATACTTACTTAACATTTTTTCTACATATTTTTTTAATATCCTGCAACTTTTTTAAAATTTCGTTAATTTCTTTTCATTTTTTTTCTTGCTATGCTAATTTGGCAGGAAATTTGTTTAACTTTGCCAAAATATGAGCACAAGCAAACTTGGAGCAGGGTGAAAATATGACGGATCTGTCACAAACCAATAGGCAAATTTTTGGCACCATTATGGCTTTTACCGCCTTAATGCTTTTTTTCAGCTATGTCTACAACACCCATACAGACACTTCCGCCAATCCGGTTCCCTTTATGGAAAACCCATCTACAGAGGAAGTTTATTTTGATTATTATACATTCCTCAACGAGTTTAAAGTATTTCCTGAATACTGGGGCAAGGAGCAAGCCGATTTGCCTGCCACCATTCAAGAAGGCATTCAAATCTTTGCCGCCGTCTTCGCCACAAAAGCAGAAGCCTACCATCAGAAACTGGCAGCGGCCGGTTTTGCCTTGCACGATATGGATCGCCTTTTACGTAGAAAAGAATTATTTTTTTTACTTTCCCAGGAATTCCCACCCCGGGATGTGGCGGAAACTTTTTTTCTTGGCCAAGTAGGGGAAGCTGATTTTTTCGCCAAGGAAGGACTAATTGATGTTCCCTTTGACCGCCAATTGCAACCGGAAGAAAAAATTACCCGTCTGGAACTGGCGACAACGGTGGCCAGACTCATTGAACCCAAACTGCGCGCCCAAAACGCTCCCCTCATTGTCAATCCCCGCCAACCTTACACATATGCCCGCCTGGAAAAAGAGCTCAAAGCACTGGCGGCAGCTTACCCTGACAAGATTAAACTTTATGCCATTGGCCGGTCTGTGGAAGGCCGGACAATCTTTGCCGCCCGCCTGGGGCAGGGCAAAAAAAATATTTTTCTTGATGCCGCCATTCACGCCAGTGAATGGTTGACGACTTCTTTGCTCATGCAAATGCTTGAAGAATATGCCCACCATGCTAAATACCAGGAAGCCCTAGGCAGTTTTCCGGTGGCGGAACTTTTAAATGAAGTAAGTATTTGGTTTATCCCCATGGTGAACCCGGACGGTGTTACTTTGGTGCTGGAGGGACCTGAGGCTGTTAAGCACGGTGAACTGGTCACAAAAATCCTTGCCCAAAGCAAACACCATGATTTTAGCAGCTGGAAAGCAAATATTCGCGGTGTTGATTTAAACCGGCAGTTTCCCGCCTCCTGGAAGCGTTTAATCAATGTAGCCCCGCACCCTGCTCCCAGCCATTACAAAGGAAAAGAGCCGCTCAGCGAGCCTGAAGCCAAGGCCCTATATGATTTTACTTTGCAGCAGCGGCCCTCCCTGACGCTCTCCTTTCACCAGCAGGGAGAAATCATTTACTGGTATAACCGTCAACAAGGAAAACAGTTACAAAGAGACCGGCAAATCGCCCGGCAGCTAGGTAATTTAACAGGCTACCGCAGCGATCAACTCTTAGTCAACGGCGGTAAATACATGGATTGGGTCATCAATGAACTGGGCGTCCCGGCCATGATTGTGGAAGTGGGTACCACGGTGGGCGATTTACGGCAGTGGGAGAGAATCTGGCAACAAAACCGGCTGCTGGGACTTAAGGCTTTAGAAATAGTCCTGCAGGCAGAGTAAGAGAAAACATTCACATGCAAGAAGGCAAGAAAACTTTTTTACAACCTGGCTGCCGTTTGCTTTAAGTCGTGGGCAACCTGCCGCAGTTCTGCAATGGCTGCGGCACTTTCTTCCGTAGCTGAAGCCTGCCTTTGCGCAATGGTCCCTGATTCCTTTGCCGCCTCAATCATTCCCATCACTGCTTCCGTCATTTCCGTAATGATTGCTTTCACTTCCTGTGCTGCCTCTTTAGTTTCCGTGGCCAAATTTTGAATTTCTGCAGCTACAACGCCAAAACCCCTGCCGCTTTCACCGGCCCGGGCGGCTTCAATGGAGGCATTTAGACCCAGTATTTGGCTTTGTTTAGAAATTTCCGCAATGGTATTCATGATTACTTCTGTTTTTTTCAGCCGTTCACCGGATAGTTGTGATTTTGCCAAAAGACTCTCACCGATGGAGGCCAATCTGGCTGCACTTTGTGCCATCTCTGTGGCCACGGCTGCCAGCTCATCCAGGGCGGCAGTCAAGGAAGCGGCAAAAGTATTAACTTCCTGCTGGGTCTTGCGCCCAATGGCACAGATTACGGTACCTACAGGGATACCCTTTTAATCACAGACCGGTATATTTACTCCCTTAAAGGGAACGCCTTCACGGATATGGTAGACAGTTTTTCGCTTTTCCTGCATACACTTTTCCGTGGCCTTACCTAAAATCTTACTGCCCAATTCAATTCCAGTCTTTAATTCCGGCCCTTCCGCCACCTGAAGATATTTTTCCCCGTCTGTCACAAAAAGTGCCATGTCTGCCGGCAGCGCTTCAACAATATACGGCAACACACCTACCAATGCAGCCAATGCTTCTTCGCCCTTTAAAATCTCCATTGCTTTCCCCCTTCGTTAATAATTAGTACAATTTAAAAATTTCTGAAAGCTTAAACCAAAAAAATTAGAATAAAAGCGGGTATTTTGCCACCTGCACTT
This sequence comes from Bacillota bacterium, assembly GCA_012521405.1. GTDB lineage: Bacteria > Bacillota > Dethiobacteria > Dethiobacterales > Dethiobacteraceae > JAAYSO01. The sequence continues at coordinate 6,357 of JAAYMK010000102.1, read as the reverse complement.
GGCCGGTGTCAACACTAAGACTGACGGTACGGCTGACACTGCCGCCCACATCTGCATGCTTGATTTGCAGCTTTAATTCCGCCAAAACCTGCCGTACTGCTTCCACATTTTTTCTGCCTATGTTAAAGATATCATTTTTGCGATTGGAATTGGCCCCGCCAAAAATCTGCACCACCAACTCCTCTTTTAAGCAGCCGAAATTCTCCGACATTTTTTTTACCAATAGCGGGATACCCGTTACAGCATAATAACCGGGTCTGGTAATGCCCTGGCTGTTGGACGGGGGAGCAGGAAGCGCAATGTGCACCATACCTGCCGCCCGCCTGAGAGGACTATACATGGTTACTGCCACACAGGAAGATAAAGCATAAGTTTTTATCTGGGCACCCTTTTGGTTAGAAACACTATACTCACCAATTCCCACCACCAATTCCAGCTTCATCACCTACTTTTTCTCTTTAAAAAGTCGTGCTAGTCCATTTTGCGGTACACTGCAGGCATTATATATTTAAATTTTGAAGTTTCCCTGTTGATGGACTCAGAATGGCCAATAAACAGGTATCCTCCCGTTTCCAAGTGCTGATAAAATTTATTAATAAGTTCCGTTTTTGTGGGTAAATCAAAATAAATCATCACATTACGGCAAAAAATAACATGCAGCTTACGTCTAAAGGGATAATGTTTTTGCACTAAATTAAACCTGCGGTAAATGACACTCTTTTTAATTTCATCAATAATCTCCACATTTTCCGCATCAATACTTTTAAAATATTTAGCCTTCCATAAAGCCGGCAACGGCGCGATCTTTTCCTTACTATAAACGCCCTTTTCCGCAATGGCCAATACTTTGCGGGAAATATCCGTGGCTAGAATCGTTGTATCCCATGCATACCGTTCCTCACCGAAAAACTCATGAATCAACATGGCCAGTGTATAGGATTCTTCCCCTGTAGAACAGGCTGCACACCAGATGCGCAAATCTTTATCTTTAACATTTTCCTTTAAATAAGGCAAAACTTGGTCGCGAAAAAAATAAAAATGATCAGCTTCCCGCATAAAAAAAGTATGGTTGGTGGAAATTTTGTCAATTAATTCTGCCGTGGCTTCCCCGGTGTGATCGTGCTTTAAGTATTGCAGGTATTCCGTAAAGCTGGTAAAACCTTTACTTAAAAGCAAATTTTGCAGCCGCCCCAGCACCATAGTCGTTTTTTCTTCTTTTAAGTAAATACCATAATTTTCTTTAATATACGCAGACAACTCGGCAAATTCTTTTTTTGTAATTTTTAGCATTCTGCTCACCAAAGGTTTTAGCCTTTCAAGCTAAAACCATTTAATTTTGTTGTAAGATCTTATTTAATGTTTTCATCACATGGTCTTGCTTGAAAGGTTTAATAATAAAGGACTTGGCACCGCTCATAATGGCTTCCCGCACCATTGCCTCTTGCCCCATGGCCGAAACCATAACAACTTTGGCTTTAGGGTCTATCTTCATAATGGCCTTTAAAGCATCTAAACCGTTCATGACCGGCATGGTAATATCCAGTGTAACCAAATCAGGTTTTAATTCGGCGTATTTTTCCACCGCCACGGCACCGTTTTCTGCTTCCCCCACAACTTCCATACCGTTATTTTCCAGCATATTTTTGATGGCCATGCGCATAAATGCTGCATCATCAACAACTAATACTCTGGTCATAGATTTCACTCTCTCTTTTGTTATTGTGATAAAAATTAGTAATCTGTACCCTTTTCTAAATATCGGAAGATAAGCAAAAAACTTAAGTCCCAAAAATAAGATAACGCTTTGCGCTTTATAATTCAAGCAAATTATTGGAAAGCTCCTGCAGCTGCAGGGAAACATCCGCCAGCTTTTCCAAGATGGCCAGCACTTCCGCCGCGGCCGTCACCTGGTTTTTGGCCACGTCCTTTGATTGGGCAATACCCAGATGTATATTTTCCATAAATTTTACTATATTGTGGGTAATCTTTGCAATTTCCTTATTGGATTTGCCGGAATCTTCTGCCAAACGTCCGATTTCTGCCGCCACCACGGCAAAACCCTGTCCCTCTTTACCGACACGGGATGCTTCTATGGCGGCGTTAATCCCGATAATTTTCGTCGTCTTGGTAATTTCCTCAATAAAACGCAAAATTTCCTGCGTCTTTTCCGCTTCCGTGGCTGCAGTTTTGGAAGTTCTGGTCAGCTCTTCGCCCCGTTCCGCTAATTTTTCCGCTTCATCAGTCAGCTGTTTCATGCGATCACGGATTAACTGCGCCGATGCATTAATTTCTTCAATGTAGCCGGCCAGTTTTTCCGCGTTCTTTACCAGCTGGCGGCTGGTTTCTTCCTTATGTTTAACAATGGTAATGAGGAGTTTGGCTTCTTCTGACTCCATTACCAACAGGTGTTCCGGTTTATGTTGATAGATTAATGCTTTCACACTGTCCAATCCTGTTACTTCAATTACCATATGCAAATCTTTATCAGCCAACAGAGGGATAAAATCATTGGTTTCCGGGACTCCTGCTTCCCTTGCTCTGATCATGGCCGGAGCATCGGCATCAAGGTCCGCCACCCACATCACTTCCACCTCGGGAATTGATAACAAAAGATTAAGCACAGCCAAGCCACCGTGCCCTCCGCTAATAATACCAATTTTCATCCTCTTCACCTCTTCCCCTCATCTTATGCACTTATTTATCGGCAACAGAAAAATTTACTTTAGCACTTTAAACAAGTTAATTTTTACACAAGCAAATTAAACTAAATTTTTAAAAATTTACATCTTCCAACTAAAGTTTTAGGCCACCTTTCCGAAGTAACCAGTGAGAAAAATAATCTAATGTGAGGTAAGTTTTATGAGAATTGAATCTACAATCTCAACAACTCCTCTAACCAACAATGCTGTAAACCGGGCTCAAAGCCAGGCAGATTTTACGCAATCCCCAAAAGCAGCACAGGAAAAACCCCAGGAGCCGGTTTTCCCGAAAAAGCAAATGCTCATGTTTGCGGAAAAAATGAATGAGACTTTCGAAGAATTAAATATCGGTTTTCGCTTTACACTGCATGAAGAATCGGAACGCTATATTTTCCAAATTATTAACCGTGAAACAGGTGAAGTCATAAAAGAAGTTCCCCCACGCAGAATGCTTGATTTGGCAGTAGAAATAGAAAAACTAATCGGCCTTTTGCTCGATGACAAACGATAAAGGACGGCGATAAAATTGCTTCCCAACCCTTATCAAAAATACCAAAAAACCATGGTAGAAACAGTTACACCGGCTCAGTTGGTTTTAATGCTTTATAATGGTGCCATTCGCTTTCTGAAACAAGCCCAAATGGGACTTGAAGAAGGTAAGCTAGAAGTCTGCCACCAAAATATTCTGAAAGCACAAGACATACTTACCGAGCTCATGACCTCCCTGGACCTGGAACAGGGGGAAATTGCCCGGAATCTATACCAGCTTTATGATTATATGTATCACCGTCTAGTGGACGCAAACATTAAAAAAGACGGTCAAATTCTTTTGGAAGTACAGCAATTTTTAAGTGAATTGCGCGAAACATGGTCGGAAGCCATTAAATTATCATAAAAGAAAAAGGTGCAAATGCATCTTTTTCTTTTTTTGCCTAAAGAAAACTGCCTTAGAGCCGATGATTTTAATACAGGTAATTTAAGTTGATGGAGGTTTTTCTGTGGAAGAATTAATAAATGTTTTGCAAAAAGAGCAAAACACTTTAAACGCGCTAATAGGTGCCACTAAACAGGAGCAGGAAGCAATTGTCAATAAAAACATGGAACTTTTGCAAATGAGCATCAAAGAAAAAGAGCGACTGGAAAAGCAGCTGCAAGCATTAGAAGAGGAACGTATACGCTTGACCGGCAACAAAGATTTCACCACACTACTACAAGCTGCAAGCGATAAAGCCGAGATCTTGCAGGCGTTGCGCCAGTCTCTAAAAAAAAGTCTTCTGGAACTTAAGCACCTGCAAACCACCAACACCATCCTCCTTAAGACAGAATTGGCTTACTTTAATGTTTTAAAAGAATTACTGAACGCCAATTCTCCCCATTATGACGCCCAAGGTAAACTGTCAAAAACATCCTCTGAACCCAACACTATGATTACACATCGCGCTTAAATGTTTCTCGGGAGGTTTGCCCATGTCTACCTTTTTTGGTTTAAATATTGCCCGCTTGGGGATGCAGGCACAACAAAAAGCTTTGGAAGTTACCGCCCATAATATTGCCAACGCCAATACACCAGGTTACAGCCGCCAAGTGGCCCATATGTCACCTACAACGGCTTTACCTTACTTGCCTAAAGGCATGCTGGGTACAGGTGTCCGGGTGGATAATATTGCCCGGGTACGTGATTTGTTTTTGGAACGGCAAATCCGCCACGAAACGCACATTTTAGGCAAGTGGGAAGCCCGCAGCACCTATCTCAGTCAAATTGAATACATTTTTTTGGAGCCCTCGGAAAACGGCTTTAACCATGTACTGGGCGTTTTCTTCGACAGCTGGCAGGAATTAAGTTTAAACCCTGAAAGTTCCGCCGCCCGCACGGCTTTAATTGAAAACTCCAATTTACTGCTTAATGCCATCAAACAAACATATAAACATCTGGAAACAGTCCGTGATGACATTACCGCCCATATCGAACTAAAAGTAGCTGAAATAAACAGCCTTGCCGAACAAATTAAAGATCTTAACATCCAAATCACCAGCTTGACCGTGCGCAACAATCAACCCAGCGACCTGATGGACCGCCGTGATCTGCTTTTGGAGCAACTGGCAAAAATTATTAATTTTGACGTTTCCTATTCGGAAAACGGCGCTGTCAATGTCCTAATCAGCGGCAGGCCTTTGGTGTTTGAAAATACCGTTTATGAACTGGCTACTGAACCAATGAGTGCAGAAGAAAAAGCGGAGATTCCTTATTTTAATACTGATCCGCCATGGCCTCCCGCCCCGAAAATTGTTTGGGCTAAAGATAAAACCCCCATTGCCAATAATAATAAAGATTTAGATGGTGAACTGGGCGGCCTTCTTGAGCTGCGCGACCAGGAACTGCGCCAATACATGCAGGATTTTGAAAGCCTTGTCTGGGGGATTGTCAATGCTGTAAATGCTCAGCATGCAAAAGGCCTGGACTTGACCGGAGATACAGACAACAATACGGAAACGGCCAACTTTTTTATAGGCGAGAATTTGCTAACTTTAAGTGTAAACGAAAAAATTGTGGAAAACCCCTCTTATATCCGGGCCGCCTCCCGTCCTGATACAGGAGATGACTATTACCGTCCCGGTGACGGAAACAACGCGGTAAAAATCGCCCAGTTGCGCAATGTTATTTTTAAAGTTAACCCATTAGATGCAGATAATCCGGGAGAGTTTTTAAAGAATCGTCTCGTCATACCCGGAGAGGATGAAGAAGGCTCAACCACATTAGAATTTTTCTACCGCGACATCATTTCCCGCCTGGGGGTGGATACCCAGGAAAGCGTGCGCATGCAAGAAAACCAAAACTCCCTTTTGGAGCTGATGACCAACAGGCGGACCTCCATCTCCGGGGTTTCTTTGGACGAAGAAATGGCCAACATGGTACAGTTTCAGCTGGCTTATCAGGCCTCGGCTCGTTTCCTGGCTTCATTAAATGAAGTTTACAATACTTTAATCAACGGTATTTTGCGTTAAAGGAGGCGTATAATTATGCGCGTCACCCACCAATTAATTGCCAATACCGTCATCCGTAATGTGAACCGCAATTTAGCCCGCATGACTAAATACCAGGATATGCTTTCCTCCGGCAAAAGAATCAATAAGCCTTCCGAGGATCCGGTGGCCATTACCCGCATTATGGGTTACATTACTTCCCTGCAGCAAAATACCCAGTACCAGCGCAATATTGATGCCGCTGAAAACTGGATCCATACCACGGAAGACGCCCTGGCCGGCATTAATGACGTGTTGCAGCGCGCCCGGGAGTTGGCCGTCTCCGGCGCCGACGGCAGCAAACCGCCGGAAGCCCGCAGAGCCATTGCCATGGAAGTAGATGAATTGATCGGTGTTGTGGTGCAGCTGGCAAATTCCAGCATTGGTGGACGTTATATTTTTGCCGGTTATAAGACCACATCCCCTCCCTTTGAACGGAAAGCCACTGTAAGCGAAATTTTGGAGTTTGCCGATTATGATCCTTATACAGATAGCATCGAAATTGATGGTTCTCTTGTTCAAAGCATACAATATCATGGTGATGAGGGAAAAATTAAGTGGGAAATTGCCCCCAATGTGGAGATCACCGGAAATCTTGATGGCAACTCTCTCTTTATGGAAATCGAACTTGAAGATG
>JAAYMK010000101.1 GCA_012521405.1 Bacillota bacterium | reverse complement strand
TATTTACTTCTATATCTATTTTTGAACACAAAAAAACCGCCAAAGGTTTTTATACCTATGACGGTTTTGTAAACTCGCAAACAAACTTTGTAAGTTTGAACAAACTCGAGTGTAAAGAAACAACAAATCTTTAACGTTTGGAGAATTGTGGAGCACGTCTGGCTTTTTTCAAGCCGTATTTCTTTCTTTCCTTCATCCGCGGGTCACGGGTTAAAAAGCCTGCTTTTTTCAAAAGCGGGCGGTAATTGCCGTCAGCCTGCAGCAAAGCGCGGGCAATACCGTGCCTAATTGCACCTGCCTGCCCTGTTGTGCCGCCGCCTCTCACATTGGCAATTACATTAAATTTATCTAATGTATCCGTTAGCCTTAACGGTTGGCGAACAATCAATTTAAGTGTTTCCATACCGAAATAATCGTCAATGTTTCTTTTGTTTATAATAATCTCACCTGTGCCGGGTACAAGACGAACACGAGCAACTGCATTCTTTCTGCGCCCGGTACCATAATACTGAACTTGAGCCATTTTCCTGTTTCCCCCCTTCTACCCTAAAATGTCCAAACTTCAGGCTGCTGGGCTTCATGCGGATGTTCGCTTCCAGCATAGACACGAAGTTTTTTCAGCATTTTCCGACCCAGTCTGTTGTGCGGAAGCATTCCTTTCACAGCTAACATGATTACCCGCTCCGGTTTGGTTGCAAGCAGGGTACCATAGGAAACTTTCTTTAAGCCACCGGGATAACCGGAATGGCGGTAATAAAATTTTTGCTCTGTTTTCTTACCGGTTAAAACTACTTTGTCCGCATTAATAACAATGACATGATCACCGGTATCCACATGGGGAGTGTAGATCGGTTTATGTTTACCGCGGAGAATGCGGGCAACTTCTGAAGCCAATCTGCCTAAGGGCTTGTCGGTGGCATCGACAATATACCATTTGCGTTCAATTTCGCCGGCTTTAGGCATATATGTGATTCGCATACTTATCCTCCTTATTACTTAAACGCTTGCCAAAGCGCCGCTAACGGGGCCAAACGGCGTTTTGACACAAAGTTATTTTATAATATGAGGTGCAGACTGTCAAGTTATTCTGACAGTCCCCAAAGGCATGGAAAGTGTTAATTACTAGTATTTTACCTTTTGCATTATCAGTCCATGCGCCGGTGCCGTCCAACCGGCGGCACTACGGTTACGTGCTTCCAGCACCGGCGTTAAATCATAATGGCGTTTACCTAAACCCACCTCAAGCAGCGTACCGGTGATAATGCGAACCATATTGTACAAAAAACCGTCTGCTTCTATGGTAATAGTCAAATAGTCGTCTTGGTCGATTAAATCTAATGCCATAATTGTTCTGACAGTTGATTTTACTGAGCTGCCGCTGGCCATAAAAGTGCAAAAATCTTTTTGTCCCAGTAAAGTTGATGCCGCCCTTTGCATCGAATCAAGATCCAAGCGGTAAGGAAAGTGATAAGCGTAATGTCTTGTTAACACGCGGGGGAAGGGGGCATGATCAACTGTGTAGCGATAAACTTTACTTTTGGCACTATAACGGGCATGAAAGTCTGCAGGCACTTCTTCAGCAGAAGTGACTACAATATCCGCTGGCAAGACTGAATTTAAGGCATAAGGAATACGCTCGCAGGGAATTTTTGCCTCCACAAAAAAATTTACCACTTGACCCAAAGCATGTACACCGGCATCTGTTCTTCCCGCTGCGGTAACCCGCACCGCTTGCGCAAAGATTTTCGCAATGGCTTTTTCCAATTCTTCTTGGATGGTCACTGCATTTTGTTGGATTTGAAACCCGTGGTAATTAGTGCCGTCATAAGCCAATGTTAATTTAATATTTTTCACACTATCCCCACCCTCACACAAAAAAGACGGGTTCACCCTTGCGACAGACCTGAAAACAATGTTTGCCTGTAGTCACTACGCTAGGTAAGCAAAAGCATCAGAGGAATGAGGGCGGCACTGATCCCAACGGCAAAAATATCAAGCATAGTGATTTTTAGCTGTCGCATACGAGTGCGGCCCTGACCGCCACGATAACAACGCGCTTCCATGGCCACAGCCAGATCATCCGCACGCCGGAATGAAGAAACAAAAAGCGGGACCAAGAGCGGTACCAAACTTTTGGCACGCCGGAAGACATTTCCGGTTTCAAAATCGGCTCCCCGCGCCATTTGCGCTTTCATAATTTTTTCCGCCTCTTCCATTAACGTCGGAATAAAACGCAAGGCTATCGTCATCATCATAGCAATTTCATGGGCAGGAACGCCGATTTTGCCTAACGGCTTCATCAAATCTTCCAAAGCGTCCGTCAAGGCAATAGGTGAAGTGGTAAGCGTTAAAAGCGAAGTCGAAACAATTAAGAAAATAATACGTAGCACCATAAAAATTCCCAGATACACACCGTTGGCTTCAATGGTAACAGCACCTAGAGAGAGAAGTACTGCGCCGCCTTTTGTAAAAAAAAGATGAATAATCAAAGTAAAAAGCATAATGTAGTAAACGGGACGCAAGCCGCGTAAAAAATAGTGTAGCGGCAATTTGGCAGTATACAGCAGTGCAGAAATAAATACTGCCAGGAGCAAATAACCCCAAAATGAACGCACCACAAAAACGGCAATGATTACCAAGAGCAAAGCAATAAATTTAGCTCTGGCGTCCAAGCGATGCAGCAGAGAATCGCCGGGAATAAACTGTCCTATGGTTATACTTTTAAGCATGCTCACCTCTTTTGCCCCCCCAGCATCTGCAGAATGGCATCACGGGCGGCAGTCACGGTAAAGATGTCTGTAGGGACGTCTTTACCGGCAGCCTTTAACCTGTGCATCAAAAGTGTCATTTGCGGCAGTCCCAGGCCCAGCTTTTCCAGTTGCGCTGCATCCTTGAACACTTCAGCCGGTGTTCCGTACATCTGTACAGAGCCGTTTGCCAACACCAAAAGGCGTTTGGCGCGACTGGCAACATCCTCCATACTGTGAGAAACCAGCACCACAGTTAGCCCTTCTTCCTGATGCAACCGGTCAATTTGCGCAAATAATTCCTTTTTGCCTTGAGGATCCAACCCGGCTGCCGGTTCATCCAGTATGAGAATTTCCGGCTGCATTGCCAAAACACCGGCCATGGCAACACGGCGCATTTGCCCACCGGACAAGGTAAAGGGCGAACGTTCTGCTACTTCTTCCGGCACCAGTCCAACTAGACGCAAAGCTTTTTCCACCCGTTCACTAATTTCACTTTCCGGCAGTCCCATATTTTTGGGACCAAAGGCCACATCAGCATAAACTGTTTCTGCAAACAATTGATGTTCCGGAAATTGAAATAATAAGCCCACCCGCCGGCGGATTTCGCGTAAATCGGCTTTTTCATTACTAATATCTTTTCCGTCTACCAAGATCCGACCTGAAGTAGGTTTTAGCAAACCGTTTAGATGCTGCACAAGTGTTGATTTGCCGGAACCTGTCTGTCCGATAATTGCCAGATATTCACCTTGCTCGATGGTTAAGTTGATATTTTTCAATGCTTTTACTTCAAAGGGGGTCCCCGGCATGTACGTATAACATATATTTTCTAATTCTATCCGCATAATTGCTCCACCAAATCATCTACCGTCAGCACTGAAGGAGGGATCTCTACACCGGCGCTGCGCAGCTGGTTAGCCAGTTCTACCACAGGCGGTGCATCTAAACCTAGTGCCCGGAGTTCTTCAACACGCAAGAATGTCTCTTGCGGTGAGCCTGTCATTACGATTCTTCCCTTTTCCATAATAATAACACGGTCGGCAGCAACAGCCTCTTCCATAAAGTGGGTAATCAGAATAACAGTAATTCCTTCTTTTTTATTGAGGCGGGCAACAGTCTCCATCACCTCTGTCCGCCCGCGGGGATCAAGCATTGCGGTGGGTTCATCTAAAATTAGGCATTTAGGGCGCATGGCCAGCACACCGGCAATGGCAACCCTTTGTTTTTGTCCTCCGGAAAGGAGGTGAGGGGCGTGATGCCGGTAAGCTGTCATACCGACAATTTCCAATGCCTCCTCCACTCTTTGCCTAATTTCCTCTGAAGGCAGTCCCAGGTTTTCCGGGCCAAAGGCAACATCTTCCTCCACCGTCGTGGCGACAATCTGGTTATCAGGGTTTTGAAAGACCATCCCGGCCATTTGGCGGATCTGCCAATGGTTTTCTTCCTGACTGGTTAACATGCCTCCAACCCACATTTTACCACAGGTAGGTAAAAGCAAAGCATTAAAATGTTTGGCCAGGGTGGATTTCCCCGAACCATTAGGGCCTAAAATAACAACAAATTCCCCCTCCGCAATGGATAAATCAATTTCTGATAGTGCCCATGATTCTTCATCGGTTTCGTGATATTTAAATCCCACTCCTTCAGCGCGGATGATTTCCACAGGACTCACCCCCAAAACAACAAACTCCCGCAATCTTGCAAATTTTTTACCGGTCCTTAGCATATAAAGAAAATCGACATCGTAGGGTCGATTTTCTTCTTGCATCTATATTGCTATACAAGCTCAATTATAGCCATGGGGGCGGCATCCCCGCGACGCTGTCCTAATTTGAGAATGCGAGTGTAACCACCCTGACGGTCCTCATAACGAGGAGCAATCTCATCAAACAGTTTTTTCACTGCATTTTCATCAAGGAGATATGCCAACGCCTGGCGGCGCGCGTGGAGATCTTTACGCTTACCCAGTGTGATCATTTTTTCGGTGATGCTGCGCAATTGCTTTGCTTTAGCTTCCGTGGTTGTAACTCGTTCGGCAAGAATAATTGATGTTGCCAAATTGCGGAGCATTGCACGTCGATGATCGCTGCGACGTCCGAATTTACGGATTACCACGGCTTCTCCCTCCTTTACTCGTTGCTTTCACGCAAACTTAAGCCTAATTCTGCCAGTTTGCGCCGTACTTCTTCCAGCGATTTTTTTCCGAGGTTGCGGACTTTCATCATATCTTCTTCTGTCTTCTGGATTAATTCCTCAACAGTGTTAATTCCTGCCCGTTTGAGACAGTTATAGGAGCGGACAGAAAGATCCAGTTCCTCAACGGTCATTTCCAGTACTTTGGCTTTATCGTCCTCTGCTTTTTCATCGAGGATTTCTACTTCAGCCACTTCTTCCGTAAGGTTAATGAATAGGCTTAAATGTTTGCTGAGAACCTTGGCGCCCAGGCTGATGGCTTCATCGGGAAGAATACTGCCATCGGTCCATACTTCAAAGCTCAGCTTGTCATAGTCGGTGTGCTGGCCGACGCGTGTGTCTTCCACCTTATAATTTACGCGACGAATAGGCGAAAAGAGCGAATCTACAGGGATCACGCCTATAGGTTGACCCGGCTCTTTATTGCGTTCGGCAGGCACATAACCACGGCCGTTAACAGCAGTCATTTCCATGTACAGACGGCCGTCCTCTTCAAGCGTTGCAATGTGCAAGTCAGGATTGAGAATCTCCACATCTGCCGGTGCCAAAATATCCCCGGCTTTCACCTCACCCGGTTCGGTGGCAGCAATTTTTAGAATTTGTGGTTCTTCCGAGTGAATTTTCATGCGCAGCTTTTTTAAGTTCAAAATAATTTCCGTTGTGTCTTCCAAAACACCGGGAATCGTTGAAAATTCATGCAAAACATTTTCGATTTTTACCGATGTAATTGCTGCACCCGGCAGAGAAGATAAAAGTACCCGTCTAAGAGAATTCCCAAGCGTTATGCCATAACCACGCTCAAGAGGTTCAATGACAAACTTACCGTAAGTGTTGTCAGACTTATCGTCGACACGCTCAATCTTGGGCTTTTCAATTTCAATCAAGGTTCTAAACCCTCCTTTTTGATTCCATTAACAACGCGAGGGCATTTTAGCTTACACCAGCTTTAGCGTGTGTAAAAAAACAGTTATTTTTAGCGTGAATAGAGCTCAACGATTAAGTGTTCGGCAATGGGGGTATCAATTTCGTCACGACTCGGTAAGCGAATAACTTTACCGGTTAAGTTTTCACTATCAACTTCCAACCATTCCATGGTGCCCTGATTTCGTGTAAGCTCAGCCAGCTCTTTAAAACGTCCTTTATTTTTGCTCGATTCACGCACGGAAATAACGTCACCTGGGCGGACTTGGTAGGAAGGAATGTTTACTTTACGTCCGTTGACGGCAAAATGGCCGTGCTTAACCAGTTGTCGTGCTTCCGGACGGGAAAGGGCAAATCCCATACGATAAACTATATTATCTAAACGGGATTCCAAGATTTGCAGCAAGTTTTCACCGGCAATACCTTTGCGGCGACTTGCTTCCCGGAAATATTTACGGAACTGACTTTCTAAAACGCCGTAGATGCGGCGTGCTTTTTGTTTTTCGCGCAGCTGCAAGCCATATTCGGAAAGCTTACGGCGGCGTTGACCATGCTGACCAGGTGCATAATTTCTGCGATCAATAGAACACTTTTCAGTATAGCAGCGTTCACCCTTCAGGTATAATTTAACACCTTCCCGGCGGCATTGCCTGCAAACAGGTCCAGTATATCTAGCCAATTACAAACACCTCCCTTGCTTTAAACACGACGCCGTTTTGGTGGACGGCAACCGTTATGTGGAATTGGTGTAACGTCTTTAATCAGGTTTACTTCCAACCCTGCTGCCTGTAAGGAACGAATGGCAGCTTCACGACCGGAACCTGGCCCCTTAACATACACTTCAACTTCTTTAAGCCCATGTTCCATTGCTGCTTTTGCAGCGCTTTCCGCAGCCATTTGGGCAGCATAAGGGGTGGACTTCCGTGAGCCTTTAAAGCCGACAGTACCGGCACTGGCCCAGGAAATTGTGTTGCCCTGCTGGTCAGAAATTGTAATCAGCGTGTTGTTAAAAGTAGACATAATATGGGCAACCCCATGTTGTATATTTTTACGCTCACGCCTTCTCGGGCGGCTGGATCTTTTTTTCGCTACCAAAGCATTTTCCCCCCTAACTTACTTTCTTACTTACTGCGTCTGACGCCAACTGTACGCCTGGGTCCCTTACGCGTCCTGGCATTATTTTTCGTCGTTTGCCCGCGCACCGGCAGACCTCTACGATGTCTAATGCCGCGGTAACAGTTGATCTCCATCAGCCGCTTAATATTCATGGCAACTTCGCGGCGCAAATCACCTTCAACTTTATAGTTGTGGTCAATATACTCACGCAGCTTGTTAACTTCTTCTTCTGTCAGATCCCGCACGCGGGTATCCATATCAATACCGGTCTGTTTTAAAATTTCCCGGGCAGAGCTACGGCCGATTCCGTAGATATAGGTAAGGGCTATTTCAATACGTTTTTCACGCGGCAAGTCAACTCCGGCTATCCTCGCCATGGGATGCACCTCGCTTTCGTGTAACTTAAGATAGAATTTCCAATTCTTTCCCTTTTTATACTTTAACCTTGTCTTTGCTTATGCTTAGGATTTTCACAAATAACCATGACTCTCCCTTTGCGCTTAATGACTTTACACTTTTCGCAAATCGGTTTTACAGAGGGCCTGACTTTCATCCCAAAACCTCCTTTTTGCGTCTACTTGTAGCGGTAGGTAATACGACCACGCGTTAAATCATAAGGGGATAATTCCACCAAAACTCTGTCCCCTGGGAGAATGCGGATAAAATTCATACGGATTTTTCCCGAAACATGAGCCAGCACTTTATGTCCATTTTTTAGCTCCACATGGAACATAGCATTGGGTAAAGGCTCAACAACGGTTCCTTCAACCTCAATGACGTCTTTCTTTTTCGACATCAGGTTTTTCCCTCCCTTTTTCCCCCGAGGTTGGCTCAGCGCCAACCATTTCACTAATGGCCCGTGCAATCTCTTCGTCAGTAGCCTTACACTGTCTAATTTTTTCCACCAATTCAGCAGGGGCATCGCGATGAATCCGCAAATGACGAAGATTTTTCTTTTTTGGGCTCTTCAGGGGGCGATTACGGCCGTTGGCTACAAACACTGTATTTTTTTCGCCAAAGCCTACGACCAAATAGTACCCTCCGGCATCACGGCCTGCAATTGAGTGAACTAGAGTACCTACTTTTGGCAATACAGCCATTTATCAATCTCCCTTCACTTTTGCAGGATAATTGCGCAAAACCATGACCGTCCTTAGAGTTCGGTTAAGATCATCGGGGCATCTTCTGTGATCACAATGGTATGCTCAAAATGGGCAGACCACTTGCGGTCAAGTGTCACCACAGTCCAATTGTCCTGCAAAGTCTCCACCTGCCATGTTCCCATATTAACCATTGGTTCAATGGCCAATGCCATACCGGGTTCCAGTTTTGGACCACGGCCAGGCGGTCCAAAGTTAGGAACTTGAGGTTCTTCATGCATTTGGTTGCCTATACCATGGCCCACATAATTCCGGACAACGGCAAATCCGTTTTTTTCCACATACGTCTGGACGGCATGGGAAATGTCAGTGAGACGATTGCCCTTGACCGCTTGCTTAATTCCTTCATAAAGTGACTGGCGGGTTACATCCAAAAGTCTTAATACTTCCGGTTCCACTTCTCCCACAGGAAAAGTCATGGCAGCATCACTATAATAGCCTTGATAGATTGCTCCCACATCGATACTGATGATATCTCCCTCTTGCAGTCTACGGAGGCTAGGGATGCCGTGGACGACTTCTTCATTAATGGAAGCACAAATCGTAGCCGGAAAGCCATGATAACCTAAAAAAGCCGGTTTGCAGTCTGCTTTACGGATATAATTTTCGGCCATTTTATCTAATTCAGCCGTTGTTATACCCGGCCGCACTGCCTCTTGCATCAGCGCTAAAACCTCTGCCACAACCCGGCCGGCTGTGCGCATCAACTTGATTTCTCGCTGCGATTTGATGGTAATCATAGAAGCCTCCGCCTATTTCATAAAGCCCTGATAATTTCTCATTAACATATGGCTCTCAATTTGTTTCATTGTTTCTAGAATGACACCCACAACAATGATCATACCTGTTCCACCGAAAATAACGTTAACTTTAAAAATCATTTGTAAGATAACAGGTGAAATGGCAACTATGGCTAAAGCCACCGCCCCGGCCAGGGTTAAACGGCCGGAAACTCGCCCCAGGTATTCTGCCGTGGGTCTACCCGGACGTAATCCGGGAATAAAGCCCCCATATTTTTTCATATCCCCGGCTAATTTATAGGGATCAAATTGAATTGCCGTATAAAAGTAGGCGAAAAAGATGATTAAAAGTATATAAAGCACACTGTGTAACCAAGAACCGGGCTGAAAAACTCCGGCTATGCTTTGTGCTACAGGGTGATTTATGAAACCGGCAATTGTGGTAGGGAACATCAGTAATGTGGAAGCAAAAATAACAGGAATAACCCCGGACTGGTTAACTTTGAGTGGAATATGCGTGGACTGACCACCATACATTTTACGACCTACCACTCGCTTGGCATACTGCACAGGAATACGGCGTTGCCCTTCTTCCAAAGCAATAATACCGACGATTAAGGCCAAGGTAATAATGATCGTGGCCAGCACGGCAAAGATATTAATGGTGCCTACGCGAGTCAACTCATAAGTTTGCAACACTCCCGGCCCAAAGCCGGAGACGATACCGGCAAAAATAATGATGGATATTCCGTTACCGATACCTTTTTCGGTAATAATTTCACCCAGCCACATTAAAAAAGCGGTTCCAGCCGTTAATGTGACAATAATGGTGAAATAGGTGAAAGGACCTGGATTCAATACGGCGCTACGGAAAATCCCTACGGTCATGCCGGTTGCCTGTATAAAGGCCAGAACAATTGCACCGTAACGTACGATCTGCTGCATCTTTTTCTGACCTTCCGGGCCTTCTTTTGCCCATTCCTCAAATTTAGGAATGACAACCGTCAATAGCTGCATAATAATGGAAGCATTAATGTAAGGGAATATTCCCATAGCAAGGATCGTATAATTTTCCAGGGCGCTGCCGGTAAATACATTAAACAAACCAAACAAATTACTTTCTGCAAAAAACCTGGCTATTTGTGAAGGATCCACTCCTGGTACAGGGATATGTGAGCCCAAGCGGAACACTACCAACATTAACAAGGTAAAGATAATACGTTTCCGTAGCTCCGCAATCCTCCAGGCGTTGCGAAGTGTTTCTAACATTATTAAATCACCTCGACTTTGCCGCCGGCTTTTTCAATCTTCTCCACTGCAGTTTTGGAAAAACCTTGAGCTTTCACCGTGAGCGCTTTTTCCAGGTCTCCACCGCCCAGGATTTTAACTCCGTCTTTTAGAGATTTTATTAGCCCTTTTTGCTTTAAAACTTCCGGTGTCACTTCGGTGCCGTCGGCAAAGACATTCAAACGCTCCACATTTATCTCATTATAAACTTTCTTAAAGACACTCGTAAAGCCCCGTTTAGGCACGGCACGCTGCAAAGGCATCTGACCGCCTTCAAATCCCGGACGGACGCCGCCGCCTGAACGTGCTTTTTGCCCTTTATGACCACGTGTGGACGTTTTCCCCCAGCCGCTGCTAATGCCGCGGCCTACTCTTTTTTTTGCTTTCCGTGCACCATGCGGGCTTTTTAACTCGTGCAGATACATCTTCTACACCTCCCTTAGAGTTCTTCAACACGAACAAGGTGGGACACTTTGTTAATCATACCCCGAATTTGAGGTGTATCATCATGTTCCACGGTTTGGTTCAGTTTTTTCAAGCCAAGCGCCTTCACTGTCTCCCGTTGAGGTTCGGGCCGGCCGATCACACTGTTTACCAGCGTGATACGCAGTTTTTTTCCCATGGTAATTACCTCCTACCCTAAGATCTCTTCCACCGTTTTGCCGCGCAGCCGAGCTACATCCTCAGCCCTTTTCAGCGATTTGAGGCCTTCCATGGTAGCATTAACCACATTGATGGCATTGGCGGAGCCAAGAGATTTGGTCAGAATATCCTGAACACCGGCCAGTTCCAATACCGCACGCACAGGACCGCCTGCAATAACTCCTGTACCTTCAGAGGCAGGCTTTAAAAGCACGCGCCCTGCACCGAATCTGCCAATGACAGGATGTGGGATGGTAGTACCCACAATGGGGACATTAATCATATTTTTCTTGGCATTTTCTATAGCCTTGCGAATCGCCTCGGGTACTTCACCGGCTTTACCTAAACCGGCACCGACGTGGCCCTTGCCGTCTCCCACAACTACCAGTGCGGAGAAGTTGAACCGGCGACCGCCTTTAACAACCTTGGCAACACGATTTATTTGTACAACGCGTTCAGTCAGTTCTACTTTATTGGGGTCAAATTTCTCCACGCTTGCATTCCCTCCTTCACCTTAAAATTCCAGGCCAGCTTCTCTGGCACCCTCGGCCAGCTCTTTAACCCGCCCGTGGTAAAGGTAACCGCCTCGATCAAAAACCACTTGCTTGATACCTTTTTCCATAGCTTTTTTCCCAAGAAGCAATCCGACTTTCCGGGCAGTCTCTTTATTGCCACAGGATCCATTTCCTTCTCGAATTGACGGATCAAGGCTTGATGCCGCCACTAGCGTAATTCCCCTATCGTCATCAATAATTTGCGCATAAATATGTTTTAAACTGCGAAACACATTCAGACGCGGACGGGCAGCCGTACCATAGACCTTTTTACGGACACGGAGGTGTCTTTTTTTCCGCGCTACATTCCTATCCTGACGCTTAAACAATTCTCTTCCCTCCCTTACTTACCGGTCTTACCGACTTTACGGCGCACACGTTCTGTTTCGTATTTTATACCTTTCCCTTTGTATGGTTCGGGTTCGCGGACGGCACGGATATTGGCGGCAATACTACCAACAACTTCCTTGTCGATACCTTTGACCACAATTTTGTTGGGTGCAGGAACTTCAAACTGAATTCCCTGCGGCGGTTTTATGTTTACAGGCTGCGAATAACCAACATTGAGCACAAGCCCGTCTCCTTGTTTCGTTGCACGGTAGCCGACACCCACCAACTCCAAAGTTTTAGAAAAACCTTTCGTTACACCTTCCACCATATTGGCGATTAAGGTACGTGTGAGGCCGTGGAGGGCGCGGTCCTTTTTCTCATCGCTGTTGCGCGTAACTACTACCGTATCTCCCTCCAAAGTAATATTTATAGCATCAGGCATAGCCTTTTGCAATTGACCGAGGGGGCCTTTAACCGTTACAATGTTGTCTTTCAGCGAAAACTCAACGCCTTGTGGCAGTTGAATAGGTTTACGGCCGATACGACTCATACTATATCCCTCCTTTACCAGATGTAGCAGAGGACTTCTCCGCCGACTCCTGCTTTACGCGCTGCTTTGTCTGTCATGATCCCCTGTGAGGTGGAGATGATGGCAATACCGAGTCCTCCCAGCACTTTTGGCAATTGGTCTTTGCGAGCATACACTCTCAGACCCGGCTTACTAATCCGTTTCAGTCCAGTAATTACATGTTCACGGTTGGGACCATATTTGAGATAGATTTTAATGATTCCCTGTTTACCGTCTTCTTTATATTCGTAGTCTTTAACAAAACCTTCTTTTTTCAAAATATCAGCGATGGCTAATTTAATTTTCGACCCGGGTATTTCCACACTTTCATGTTTCACCATATTGGCATTCCGAATTCTTGTCAGCATATCGGCAATTGGGTCCGTCATCGTCATTACAATCGAACCTCCTTTCTCTCCAATCCCCTACCAGCTGGCTTTCTTTACGCCGGGGATTTTCCCTTCGTGGGCGAGTTTACGGAAACAAAGGCGGCACATACCAAATTTGCGCATATACGCACGGGGACGGCCGCACAAATTGCAGCGGTTGTAGGCACGAACTTTAAACTTGGGGGGTCTTTTTGCTTTCGCAATTAATGATTTTTTGGCCACAATTTCCCCTCCTTCTACCTTTGTGATGGTTTAGGCACTGCGGAAAGGCATACCCATTTCGCGCAGCAATTCTCTGGCTTCCTCATCTGTTTTGGCGGTTGTAACTATCACTATATCCATACCACGGACTTTCTCGACTTCATCATACTTAATCTCCGGAAAGATAAGCTGTTCACGCACTCCCAGAGAATAATTGCCGCGGCCGTCAAAGGATTTAGGCGACACTCCACGGAAATCACGGACGCGCGGCAGTGCCACATTAAAGAGTTTGTCGAGAAAATCATACATCCGCTCACCGCGCAATGTCACTTTACAGCCAATACTCATGCCTTCACGTATCTTAAAGCTGGCCACAGATTTTTTCGCCTTTGTGATGACGGGACGTTGCCCGGAAATTAGCGCCAAATCGTTTACGGCAGCGTCTAAAGCCTTCGGGTTATCTTTAGCTTCACCGACGCCCATATTTATTACCACTTTTTCCAAACGAGGAACTTCGTGAATGTTTTTATATTGAAAACGTTCCATTAAAGCCGGCCGCACTTCGTTTATATACTTCTCTTTCAGACGGGCCATGCACTGTTACCTCCTTTCCGGCTACTTGTCGATGAGCTCCCCACATTTTTTGCACGCACGCAGCCAAACTGTCTTCTCACCTTTTGTTACCGGGGATTTTTTTATTCTTGTGGGTTTTTTACAGCTCGGGCAAATCAACATCACTTTTGCACTGTAAATAGGTGCTTCTTGCTCATGAATGCCGGCTTGCATGCGCTGGGTAGCCCGTGTATGTTTTTTAACAATATTAACTCCTTCTACGATTACTTTTCCGACGGAAGGTAAGGCTCTCAGCACTTTGCCTTTTTTACCCTTATCCTTTCCGGACAGGACAAGCACTTGATCTCCTTTTTTTACATGGAGTTTAGGCACTTTTCATGCACCTCCTTGATCCTAAATCACTTCCGGTGCCAGCGAAATAATTTTCATGAAATCTTTTTCCCGTAGTTCCCGGGCTACCGGACCAAAAATCCTGGTGCCGCGCGGGTTTTTTTGTTCATTAATTAAGACGGCAGCATTTTCATCAAATTTAATATAAGAACCGTCACTACGCCGCAAACCCTGGGAAGAACGGACGATGACTGCCCTAACGATGTCACCTTTTTTGACAACTCCGCCGGGCGTTGCTTCTTTG